>NZ_JBBJUL010000008.1:0-162260 GCF_037725245.1 Sphingobium anseongense
GCACTAGAGCACCGATCTGTTAATCTGGTCCATCTGCAGCCGTTAAGTAGTTTTCGCATTCTTGGGGAAGATAGATGCGGCATATGTCGCAGATGGCGTTGAAAGCAATCGAAGATCCGCCCGGGGGCTTTTCGCAGTAGGTTCTTGAGTTGCGAGAAGGCCATTTCAAATAGATCTAGGTCTGGAGAGTATTTCGGCAGGAACAAGCGAAATTTAGGATCGACCAAGCCGACTGCCGTATTTTGCAGAGAGCAGACGGAGCTCTGCGACACGGCCCGATGTGCCCTGCAGGGTTTCGATGAAGTTCGCTATATGGGCGAAGCAGGTCATCACTTGAGAGCCAACAACATAGAGGGATCAGCAATGCCCAGCCCCGAACACGAAGCATTGACGGCGCAATTTCGAGCCCATCCGCTGGAGGCGAGCCAGACTCCAGAGCAGCTTCGTTCCGGCTTTGCGGCCATGGCCGAAATGCTCGCTCCGCCCCTGGACGATGCGGAGTTTGAAGCGGTCGATGCTGGCGGGGTCCCGGGCGAATGGGTGAACCTGCCCGGCACCATTCCATCCCGGGTTCTCCTCTACCTCCACGGTGGCGGTTACTTCTTCGGGTCTGCAAAGGACTACCGTGGCATGGTGTCTCGCCTTTGCCGGGCTGCGGACATGCGGGGGCTATCGTTGGACTACCGGCTTGCGCCCGAAAACAAATTTCCGGCCGCCCTCGACGACGCTCTGGCTGGCTACCAATGGCTGCTTTCCCAAGGTGTGCCGTCAAACCAGATCGTAATCGCGGGTGACTCGGCCGGCGGCGGGTTGACCTTGGCGGTACTCGTCGCTCTGCGAGATCAAGGGGCTCCGCTCCCCGCAGCGGCGGTGTGCATATCACCGTTCACCGACCAAGCCAAGGAAGGCAGCTCAATACTCTCCAAGGCGGCGTTAGACCCGATAATCTCTTCCGACTTGCTCGATGTGGTGACCGACCATTACATCGGACGCGAGGGGGATCCGCGATCGCCGCTGGCGTCGCCGCTCTACGCCGAGCTTGCCGGCTTGCCACCAGTGCTGATCCTCGTCGGCTCATTCGAAGTGTTGCTCGACGATTCCACGCGCTTCGCGGCGCGCGCCAAATCCGCCGGAGTGGAACTGGAGATCGACGTTTGGGAAGGCATGACCCACATCTGGCCGTTCTTTGCGGCCATCATTCCCGAAGGTCGCCAAGCAATCGAGCAGATGGGCGCCTACATCGCCGACAAACTTGCCTGATGTAAGGTGACGTGACCGCCTTCTTGCATCCGGCTGCAACCATAAAACCAACCGCTATTGTTGTGCCGGAGCGCGAGCGAAGCAACGGGCGAGTTTCAACCCGCCGGTTGCATAATCGAGCGAAGATTGCGACCGCTCGATATTTTAGCCGTTGACCCAGTGCTTATGCAATGGGAGCGATTAAGGAGGATTCGATGAGCAAGCAAATTGTTTTCGATACGACCGGCGGGCCGGACGTGTTGCAGATCCGCGATGTCGTTCAGGCCTCTCCCGGCGCAGGCGAGGCCTGGATCGAGCAGGAGGCGATCGGCGTCAATTTTCTCGACGTCACCCACCGTAACGGGATGGTTCCAGTGGCGCTGCCAAGCGGACTGGGTGTCGAAGGAGCCGGCCGGGTGGTCGAGATTGGCGAGGGCGTCGGGAATGTCGCCGTCGGTGATCGCGTGGCTTATGCGCTAGGCCCGCTGGGTGGATATGCAAGTGCGCGCCTCATTCCGGCGGGCCGCCTCATTCGCATTCCCGACGTGCTGAACTTCGATCAGGCCGCGGCGCTGATGCTCAAAGGGCTGACCGCGCAATATCTGCTGAAGACTACGTTCCCGGTAGGTGCTGACAGCAACGTGCTGATCTACGGCGTGGCCGGCGCGCTCGGGCAGATCATGGTGCCTTGGGCGAAGCATCTTGGCGCGAAGGTGATCGGGGTAGTGTCCAAGGAGTCGAGCGCGGCGGCTGGCCGGGATGCGGGCTGCGATGAGGTTCTGGTCTGGGGAGCGTGTGACCTGCCCTCCGAGGTCAAGCGCATCACCGGCGGCGCGATGGCGGACGTGGTCTATGACGGCGTCGGGTGGTCCACATTCGATACCTCGCTCGACTGTCTGCGCGTGCGCGGCACCATGGTTTCCATCGGCGCGACCTCCGGCGTGCCCGATCCGATCGACATTCGCCGCATTAACAAGACCTCGCTCTTTGTCACCAGGCCGAGCCTCGCCGCCTATGCGACGGATCCCGAAGAATATGCCGAACGCGCCGCCGATGTTTTCGCTGCGGCACAGGCAGGGGTGATCCCGCCGAAGGTCTGGCGTAGCTTCCCGCTGGAGGAGGCGCCGCAGGTCCATCGCCTGCTGGAAAGCGGCCAGACGCAAGGCAGCGTCCTGCTGAAGCCCTGATCCAATCGCTTGCGAGATCGTCCATGCCCGATGAAGCTCCCGTGCGCGATCAGTCCTTCCTGCTCGATACCATGAGCTGGAGGACGACAGGTGTGCCGACGCACGCAGGAGCCACGCCGCACGTGTCGAGCCATCAGCGCTAAGGCCGCGTTGTTTGATCAAGGGCAACCCGCCTGTCCACCGCAAGTCTGGACTTGTAACGGTTTTGCGCGGGTCATCCTCGAGACCGGCAACGACAGCTTCCGGTTCAAGAACAGCTCGGCTCAGCAGCCCAAAACCAGGAAGGAGAAGACCCCATCTCGACCCAACCCTGACATCCGAAACATAATCGCAAGGTGGGTCACTTCTCGATAAAAACCCGGGTCACTTCTCAGCGGCAATCAACAGCAAGACCAATGTCGGAGCCGCTACTCGTCATGCGCCGAAACTCGGAAAGTTCGGGTTCGCTCGGTAAAGTGCCCTGCCGCCACAGAATCAGGCCAGCCCCATTTCGCGGCGAAGCCGGAAAACAAGATCCTCCTGATCCCGGCGAGGCTTGACGAGGATGGGGGAAGTTATGTCGGTTTCCTCGGGAACTTCGAATGCCAGATGCTGGTCGGGAACCCCCGTTCGTGATGCGATCTTCCATGCCTTGTCACGCCGTTCGAAAATATCGACATAGCGGCCAAACGACAGAACATCGACCGGCCGGTTATCAGCTATGGTGAGACCGGCGACCTGCGCGAAGGCCGCCGCTCCCGCAGGTGAATAGCGGATGCAGACGGTTACGCGGGATTCCACCAACGCGCGGTCCGCGCTTTCGAATTCGATGAGAACATTGGTCACATTATGGCTGGCGTGCAGGATATTACGATGCCGTTCCCGCATCCATGCGATCAACCCCGGCACATCGCCTTCGTAAAAGCCGTGATTGTCCACGGCATCCTCATGAAACAGGGGCGCGATCGCTTCGAGATCGCTGCGGTCTGCCGCGCGACAGAATTTATAGATGACGTCGGTGATCGCGAAGCGAGCTTCGACTTCGGTCAATCGTTGTTCGAGGTCACGCATGACGGCCCTTCCTTCATCAGAAAACGTCGAGGCCTTAAGCCTTCAACAGCGGCGCGAAACGGTCAATATAATTGGTGAAGCGCGCCCGGATCGCTTCGTTTGTCGTGCCGAATTTCTCGGACGAATAGGAATGGCCTCCATGTTTGTTGCGTGGGTTGCGTTCGGACCAATCGCGCATCGCCTGCTTGCTTCTTTCGGTGAGCGGCAGGCCGAATGCCTCGTAAATCTTGCGGACGACCGCCTCGTCGTTCGAAGTGACGTCCGAAAAGGCGATGTCGAGGATTTGCAGATCCGGATCACTGTCGCGCCATGCAAGATGATCGTCGGAGGAATTGCCGAAATAGCTTATCATCGCCGGCCCCTCGTTCGCATCGGATTCCACGTCCACGTCCACGTAGCACATACGCCAGTTGTGATTGACGCCCGCGATCGACGGAATGCATTTGATTGGATCGCGATGGGTGACGATGAAACGCGGATTGTCGAAAATCCGGTTCAGCTGCGTTTCCTGTCCGAAATGGATCGGCGTCTTGAGGAGCCAAGGCTTCTTACGATCTTGCGGGTTCTGCCATTGCAGATATTGCATCTGCATTTTCATATAATCATAAGCTGGCGTAGGATCGGCGCTTAACAACCACTGGAAATGGGAGGCCGAGCCGAACAGCCCGAATCCCGTGGTTCGAAATGAATATTCGAGAAGCTGCATCTCCTCTTCGGCCTCATCCGTGAACACGGGATGGCCCGTGATCATGTCAGGCGACACCTCATACAGCCATTTTTCATAGGCGCGCGTCTCGGCAATTCGCCGCTCGCGGCCGCCGTCGGGCGCGCCGGGGATGCGGGCGAACATATGACCCTTCCAATATTCGACGAGCTGGAAATCGCCCGACGCGCCCAGTAACCGGTGCAATTTCGTGCTGCCGGTGCGCGGCAACGACGTGATGATTATCGGCCCGTCGATGACTTCGTCGAGAATCTCGGGATGGTCGGTGAGATCCTTTTGAAACCACAGCCGGTTGATGAGGAGGCGCAGAAGATTTTCGCGCAACGCCTCCTCCCGATCGGGACGAACCGCAACGTCGGAATTGACGCATTTCACCACCATGTCCAGACCTTCGCGAAAATCGTCGGGTCCGAAATCGGACAGACCCGTCCGATCCTGCGCGATCCGCAGCAACTCTTCAGCGTCCAAGCTGTTCACTTCGCATCCTCCTTTAAAACCAGCGGCTTGTTGATGCCCCATAGCGCGATAGACGGATTGGAACACGGGCGCTGCGGAGCTCATCAGGGCCATCGGTCCAATGAGCACCTGTTCATCATGATGCAGCGCCGGAGCCGACCCTTTTTGCGAGATACGTCCCGCCGCTATCGACGGGATGCTCCGCCGTGCCCGCAACAGCGAAACAACGGCTCAGATCATGGGTTGAAGGTCTCGCCGACCATCTCTTCGCTGATTGTCCAGAGCCTGGTCGCGCGTGCGGGGTCCATCGCGTAGGCTCTGGGGCCGGCGTTCGAAGTGACCGTGGAATCATTCACAGGCACGACCCGACAATCCTGACTGTAGCGCCCTCCGACTTCGTCGGCTGGGGCCACGAACGCGCTCCACACCGTGGTCGCGGCGCCCTCTTCCATAGTCTTGATCCTGTGATGGAAGTCCTTTTCCGACTTCAGGAAGGCTACACGATCCTCCTCGCGCATGTGTCGCACCAGATCCGTGCCGAAGGCGACGCCCGGGTGCACAGCAGCGACGCGCACGCCACGGTCGCGCAAACGCCGATCCAGTTCGACGGCGAAAAGGACGTTGGCCGTCTTTGAACCCCCGTAGGAGGCCCAGGGATCGTAAGGCCTGCGTTCGAAATTGGGATCGTCGAGGTCCAGGTCGCCCATGCGGTGGGCCATCGACGAGAGCATGATGATCCGAGACCCGGAACGCAGGAGCCCAATAATCCGATTGACCAGTAAAAAATGTCCGAGATGGTTGACGCCGAACTGCGTTTCAAAGCCATCCTTCGTCCGCCCTTCAGGCGTGGCCATCACACCGGCATTGCAGATGACGACATCGAACGGGTCTCCTGCCGCCAGCAACATGTCGGCGCAGCGCCGGACGCTGTCCAGGGATGCAAGGTCCAGCTCGACGAGTTCGAAGGCGTCAGGAGCGGTAGCCGAGATCGTGGCGGTGGCCAGACGGGCCTTTTCCGTATCGCGAACGGCGCCAACTACGTAGGCGCCACGAGCGGCCAGGGCGCGACAGGTCTCCAGTCCAAGGCCGGAGCCCGCGCCCGTAACGAGGACCCGCTTGCCGCTAAGGTCCATGTCTCCCAACACCTCGTCGGCTGTCATGTCCCTGTCGATCTGATAATCCATCTTTTCTCTCCTCTTCCTACGTGCTGGCTTTTTTGTGCAAAGGCGCCCAATGACGGTACCCGCAGCCTGGCAAAATCCTTCGTGAATTACCCCCTTGATCGTTGCCCGTTTATTTGACCGTACTCACCGCTCTTTCCAGAATTCTTCGGCGCTCATTTTGAGCATTCGATATGATCGGGTTTTTCCGCAGCCTGCCAACCTCCATCGCCGAATACGGCCTGAACCCTTTGGGAATATGCGTCGGATCGAACCGCTGGATCATCCAGTTGAGGACATCGGCAAGATCCTTGTCGGAAATGTTCGACATGGCAACACCGGGCACCCGCGATAAATACTCTCGCCCTCCTTCCCGAGCGAGCAGACCACCCAGGCGCCCCGCGATCGCCGGCGCGCCTCCAGCGGACCCCTGCCCTTCGGTGCCGTGACAGCCCTGGCAGTGCATCGTCCAGTTGAGCGCCGCGCGCGATCGATCGATCGGCTGGGCGAGCGCGCGAACTCCGCCCCCGGCGAAACACGATATCGCCATGAGCAGGACGAAAGGCTGCCGAAGCGAACATCTCCAGCCACCCATCAAGGCGCCCCGCCAAGCGATGGCACCAGGCGACGCATGCCAAGGACAGTCGCCGCAGTAGCAGCGGGATAGCGTTTCTTCACCGCCGCCACCTCATCCCCGGTGAAGGGGCGCCATCCCGCTATTTTGTCGGCGCCATTGAGCTTGACGAGCACATAATTCAGGACGGTTGCGGTGCCGGCATCGCCAAGTACGGCGCCTTGCGGCGGCATCAGCCCGTTGAAGGTCAGTCCGTCGGCCCGCAGGCTGCCGAACAGCCCCTTCTGGACGGCCATGATGAGATAATCGCGCCCTTTCTGCGTCGATGGAACCTTGGCCAGCCGGTCCCTCAACGACGGCGCCAGCCCTGGAACGCCCTTTCCCGTGGCCAGATGGCATGCCGCACAGGGTTGAAAGGCGCGGGCGCCGTCGGTCGGGTCCGCCGCCTGCGCCTGCCCCCCGGCCGCGATGAAGGCGAACGCCATGATCGGCAAATGACATAAAAGTTTGCACATCTTGCTTCCGACCCTTTACCGACTGTCCATTGCGACGCCGACCACGTTTGCCGTGGTGCAGGCAATGGCGGATTCGCCGCTTCCACCGCACCAGAGATATCGTCCGCTGGTCTGTGGCCGCACTAGATGCGAGCTTTCATGGTTCTCAGATCCGCGATCGCAGGAACAGCGCTTGCACCCTGTTTTGCCGCAACAATCATTGTACGAGATGATGTAGCTTTTCCCATCCTTGGGATTTAGGCAGGTCCCGACCCACGCCAGCGACGACATCGTCGTACCTGGCGGGCACTGGTTTGCACTTCCTCCGCAACAGGCGCACAGATTTCCCGATATTCCGCAATAGCGCCAATAATCGCAGCTCGTGACGCTTCCCTCCTCATCGGGGCCAAGACTTGGCTTTGCCGCGACGCCAGGATAGGTGCCTTCCTTGTTCTTGCCCAGGTCCACAGGACCCGCGACAGCCCGGCCGACAGGAAGCAGCGGCAGCGCAGCGCCTCCGACGAGGAATATCCCCAGCCGTCCGATAAGACCGCGGCGCGATGTTCTGCCAGCCACGTTGCGGATCGCGCCTTCGACCGAATCCTCCACGCTCTTCATATTTCAATTCCTCTGACTGATGGATGGTTCGACCCGCCTGGTGTCCGCGCTGTGAGCATTACGAACCGGCACTTGCATGCCCTCGGAGTCACTCAAAAAATCTTGGATAGTCGGTTTCCCCAGCCGGCGCGCTTCGAGAAGGCTGTCCAGATGTTCGCGTGAATTGACGAGGCCGAGGGCCGTGATGTCGCCATCTTCGCCTATCAGCACGCCATAGGGCAGCTGCGCCACGGCATAGGCCCGGCCAAGAGCTTCTGAGAGGATATAGGGAAAATCCTCCAGCTTACGTTCGGTGACGAACGCGCGATGACTGTTCTCGGTGCCGCCGTCGCTCGCCAGGACAATGTCCAGCCAGGCAGCCTCGCGGCGGCGAAGCGACTGAATCGAGGGGAGCAGCGTTTTGCAGATGGGGCAGGTTGGGGAGAGGAAGAAAAGCAGCTGCGATCGCGCCTTCCCGACGTCACCGGAACCGCGAGGAGCAATTGCCACTTCCCGCCCATCGAGAGTGGTCAACACCATGCTGGGCGCCTTGTCGCCTCCAGCGAATTTCTGGTTCATGGCGAGCGCGCCGACGGGATCGATGCGCTGGTAGAGGATCCCCAACTGCCTCGCCAGGGCGAACACGACGACACTGAGAAGAATAACCATAAACCAAAGAAGTAGTTGCGATCCGATTAGGATATTAGCGTTCATCATGCATCTCCGGGTTCAAGTCGGGCGGCTGTGGAGATCATTTGATCACAAGCGAGATAGAGCAACCACAAGCAGCCAATTGCTGGGACTGCCTGAACAGATCGCCAGTCAGTTGGGCTGCTCGGCATATTCAAATAGACGATGGCGCTTGCGGCCGCGAGCACGGCGGCACGCACCACATGCCATCGCGAAAGTGGAGATGGCCGCTTCCCGAAGGAACAGCCGCAATCCGCGACCGCCAATCCTGACGAGATACTCCGCACGATGACGGCTAAATAGCTCAGCATGATGACGAGCACGAAGGGCGCCGCTATCGACACCGCTAACATCATGCCGGACAAGATTTCCGCTAAGGCGAGAAGCGTCGCCGCCAGCGGCAGAAGGGATCGAGGCACCATCCCATAGGATGCGAGAGCAGCGCGAAAATTATTGCCGGGAGCGAGCTTGCGACCACCCTCCACGACGAGGAGAGTTGCCAGGAACCCTTGCAGCGCGAGGACGACAAGCGGATCAATCATGGACGGCGCTGAGAGCGAGCGTCGATCCCTGCCTCCATCCGGCGATCTGTCGGAGAAGCTTGCCGCTGATCCCATCATAGACGTCAAGGCCGGCTCCGATGACCGGGTCCGGATCAGGTGTTACGACGAGATAGGGCCGACCGTGCGTCACGGCGATGGTCGAGCCACCGTGTACAAGCGGTATCCGAGCGACGCGCTTCTTATTGGCGACGTCATAGACCCAAACTTCGGTCGTCTCCGCCCTTCCTTTCGCCGCGTCGGCCGTTTGTCGAACCCGAACGTACAATCTATTCTGGTCGTCTGCGGCCAAATCGGATGTGTTATACTCGCCGATGCCGGTCACCCAACCCGCCGCCTTGTCTTCGGGGCTAATGAGCGCCCACTTGGAGAGCGCCTTCGGCGCATCGATGGACATGTCGATCGGCTGAACATTCCCACCGAGAGTCGAGAAATAGAAGATTTTCCCAATCCGGGCGGGCTCCGAATAGAGCGAATCATGCTCGAAATCGTTTATTTGCTCCAGCCTATTCTCGTGCGTGACATGACCGGCAGCATCCAGGACGAAGGTGGTCATCGAACCGTCGCCGCAAAGCGACGTGAAGGATCTGCGACCGGTTGGATAGATCAACGTACAGCCAGGAATGTCGACCTCGCCAACAATCTGCCGGCGATCCAGATCGACGACCGTCACCGACGTGGCTGGCGTGAAGTTGAAGATAAACACGAACTTCTCGTCTGCGGATAGCTGCATGCGGGTCAATCCGGCCGCGACGATCGCACGCTTGTCTTCGGGCAGGATAATTTCCCGGTCGGTCTTGAGGTTTTGCTTATTTGTAAATGCAAGAAAGTCGGTGCGCTTCCCAGTACCTGCCCGCTCGCGGACAGTAGTCGCCACGAGGACCTCAGGCCGCGTGCGCGGGACAAGAATACTTGAGATGTAACCGGCTTGAATGAAGCCTTTATAAGGATCTTGCTCATCGGCTACATCAATCACGGAGTAGCCATCGACGATAGGGTCGAGGAATTCGCGAACATATATCCAGCTGTCAGGATATTGCGCGGGCAGCGTCGCCACATTGGGCATCGTATCCACCGGCACCTCGGCCTGCGCCTGCGAATATAGCAGCGCCCCGCCAATCAAGGCGTACCGAAAGCCGCGAAAGAAGGAGAATTTACTCATCAAGGCTCCTTAAATCACTGAAAGGCGATGGCTCAGGCCGCCGACTTTATCGTCATGTGACAATCTTTGACGGTCCCGGTTCGGAAATTCCCGTCTCGAAAAACTGCAATGGAAGCGAACGGGTTTGACACAGAGGCGATCCAATTTTTCGGTTAAGCCGGTTGGAAGTATATTTTCAGAATATTTCCTAGTCTCTCACCGCTGTCTGTCCCAACATATGGGGACATGCATTTGCAGGGATCATGCAAGTCACCATATTCACTGACCTGAGGCGAGGCTGAAACAGGCCGAAACTTGTGTCTTCGATCCATTCGAGGATGGCGAGGCTCTGCGTGATCGCAGCATCGCCGTGGAGGACGAGTTGCTCGGTCATGGAGCGGGCAAGACTGTCGCACTGCACGCACCGAACCCGATAGCGACATGCCCTTCGACGCGGGCGTGCGCGCACAGCGTCACTTCGTCTCCGTCTTCAAGGAATGTGCGTGTCTCGCCGCCTGGCAATGCGATCGGACTGGTTCCGCCCCTGCCGATCTCGAGAAGACTCCCCAGGGCACCCGGCTCCGCTCCCGAAAGCGTCCCGGTGCCGATCAGATCGCCCGGCTGAAGATTGCAGCCGTTGGAGGCATGATGCGTCACGATCTGGGCTGGGGTCCAGTACATCGACGTCGACGATCCGCGACTTAGGACAAAGGGCGGCAATCGCAACTCGCGCATTCGTTGCGTGACAATGTGCACCTCAAGATCAAGAGCCAGTGCGCCGTTCATCTGGTCGGATGCGTCGAGTAAATAAGGCAGGGGCGCGGGGTCGGACTGCGGGCGCGCAGGCTGCGCCGTGCGGAACG
Source organism: Sphingobium anseongense (assembly GCF_037725245.1). NCBI lineage: Bacteria > Pseudomonadati > Pseudomonadota > Alphaproteobacteria > Sphingomonadales > Sphingobiaceae > Sphingobium > Sphingobium anseongense. Next base: position 10,736 of record NZ_JBBJUL010000008.1, read on the forward strand.
GCGCCAGCGCCTCCCCGGTCACGACCCAGGGCGAGACGGTCGTATGGAAATTCTTGGCGAGGAAAGGCCCCAATGGCTGATACTCCCAGGCCTGCACATCGCGCGCGGACCAGTCGTTGAGCAGGGAATAGCCCGCGATATGCCCCTGCGCCTCGCCGATCGGGATCGGATGGCCAAGCGCGTTGCCTGATCCCACCCAGATGCCCAGTTCCAGTTCGTAATCGAGCCGGCGCGACGGGCCGAAGCCTGGTTCGGCATCGTTCGGGCCTTTGTGCTGGCCGTTGGGTCGGACGACCGGCACGCCCGACGGGCGCACCGACGAGGCGCGACCGTGATAGCCGATCGGCACATATTTATAGTTGGGCAGAAGCGGATTGTCCGGCCGGAACAGCGCGCCGACGTTGGTCGCGTGGTGGATGCCAACATAAAAGTCGGTGTAGTCGCCGATCGCGGCAGGCAGATGCAAGGCGCAATCCTGGGCACGGAAAAGTGAAGGAGCAACCTCTGCCCACAGGGCTTCCGTTGAAAGGATATGCGATAAGCGGCGGCGCAAAGCGACGCGATAGACTGACGGCAGCGCCATCAGCCCGTTGAGGTTAGCGCCGTCGAGGCACGACCGCACTTCATCCGGGAGCAGAGAGGAAACGGCAACGAGATCGAGGATCATATCCCCGATCGCGACACCCGGTCTGGGCGAGTCCGGCCCCGGCGAAAAAATGCCGAAGGGCAAATTCTGAATCGGGAAGTCCGGGTGGCCGTTTGCGCTCTCGACCCAGCTGATGCGACTGGGATCATGGGTTTCGTCGAGCTGGCTCACGGCAATCTGGCCTTGGTGAAGTTAGCCCAGCAGTCGTCATAGTCGAGCTGGCAGAGCGGACTTTCCGCGGCCCAGCGCGTCGGCCGGATCACCCAGCGGCTTTCGAACATAAAGGCCATCGTGCGTTCTATCCTGTGGGGCGCAAGCTCGGTCGCGACCGCCTTCTCATAGGAGGCGCGGTCGGGGCCATGACCCGCCATCTGGTTGTGCAGGCTGGCGCCGCCGGGTGCGAAGCCGCCTTCCTTGGCATCATAGGCGCCTTCGATCAGCCCCATGAACTCGCTCATCACGTTGCGGTGGAACCAGGGCGGGCGGAACGTATGGTCCGCCACCATCCAGCGCGGCGGAAAGATAACGAAATCCCAGTTGGCGGTGCCATGATGCTCGCTCGGGCTGGTCAGGACGGTGAAGATCGACGGATCAGGATGATCGAAGCTGACCGTGTTGATCGTGTTGAAGCGGGTGAGATCGTAGCGGCAGGGCGCGAGGTTGCCGTGCCAGGCTACTACGTCAAAGGGCGAATGGTCCAGGGTGGTGGTCCAAAGCCCGCCCTGGAATTTCTGGACGACTTCGTAAGCCTCGTCCCGGTCTTCATACCAAGCCGGGGGCGTTTCAAAATCGCGTGGATTGGCGAGGCCATTGGAGCCGATCGGACCCAAGTCAGGCAAGCGCAGGAGCTGCCCGTAATTCTCGGCGACATAGCCGCGCGACGGGCCGGCAAGCTCTACGCGGAATCGAAGTCCGCGCGGAATGAGCGCGATCTGGAGCGGTGCGACGTCGAACCGCCCAAGCTCCGTGACGATGGTAAGCACGCCCTGCTGCGGCACGATCAGCATCTCGCCGTCGGCATTCTGGAAAGCACGCCGGTCCATCGATCGATTGGCGGCGTAGAGATGGATTCCCAGCCCGGTCCCGGTCGCGACATCGCCGTTGCCGCCATATGTGACGAGGCCATCCACAAAGTCGATCGGTGTTCCCGGGAGGCCCAGCGGATCCCAGCGCAGACGGTTGGCCGTGGGCGGAAGCTCCTCGAACGGGCCGGAACGCAGCAGGGCCGCGCCGTTATAGGGCTGGAACGGTTTGTGGCTGGCAATCGGACGCAGGCGATAGAGCCAGGAACGCTTGTTCTCCGCGCGCGGCGATGTGAAAGCCGTGCCCGAGAGTTGCTCGGCATAAAGGCCGAACGGCACCTTCTGCGGCGAATTCTGACCTTGGGGCAGCGCCCCGGGGATCGCCTCGGTCGCGAAGTGGTTGCCGAACCCGGTCAAAAAGTTCGCCATGCTCGAATTCGTCATCGGTTCGCACCCTGGTTCGTCGCGGCCGCGATCGCGAAGGCCTCCTGCAAAACTTCCGGATCACCGACGTGATTGATGAGAAGCAATATGAGCCGCGCATTTATACGGAGGCTCTCCTCGGGGCTGCGGTCGGCATGAAGGTCTATCAGACGTTCATAGATATCGTCGGGCCGCGCTATATTTGGATTGGTCATGAGCCGGGTCACGATTGCCGCCCCTTCGCGCGCAATATGGCGCGATCGACCTCTTCCGCGCTCGGCTTCCGCCAGCGGGCTGCAACATATTGATCAGGCCGGATCAGATATGCAGATCCGGGTGTCAGATCCCATCGCTCGATCAGCAGGTCCGGCACCTCATCGGTTTCCGCTACGTCGAGGACTGTGGCGCCGCAGGGAGCGGCGCCGCGCCACCCGTTCGCCAGAACGACGAACCCGTTGCCGACGCGCTCAAGCAGCCATCCGCTTCCAAGCGGACCATCCAGAGGCGGGCAACCGGGCGCCGGCCCCCGCCACCTTTCGCCGTCTCCATCAGCTGTGTTCAATACGCTGTCGGGATAGCTGACGGGCGTCGACAATCTGCCTGAATTCACGAACGGTCGGGCGAAACTATGGTCATGCGCCAGCTCCAGCACCGCATCGCGAAAGGCATGGCCGACTTCACTCTTGGGCGTCATGAAATCGGTCGAGCGGCTAGAGCAGCGGATGTTCTCGTCTGCTGCGGTAATGGCCTCGTCATTATAGCTTTCGAGCAGCGCTGCCGACGCTGCGCCCGAAAGGACGAGATCCAGCTTCCAGGCAAGGTTCTCCGCATCCGCAACGCCGCCGTTGCACCCGCGCGCACCGAATGGCGAAACCACATGTGCACTGTCACCCGCGAAGATCACGCGGCCATGAACGAAGCGCGCCATCCGCCGGCATTGGAACGTATAAACGCTGTACCATTCAGGCGTGAATTCGACGCCTTCTCCCAATAAGCCACGGACGAACGGGGCGACGTTCTCGGGTTTAACGCAAGCCTCGCGATCGATGTCCCAGCCTAGCTGGAAGTCAAGGCGCCAGACATCGTCAGGCTGTTTATGCATGAGGGCGGAGCGGCCAGGGTTGAAGGGCGGATCGAACCAGAACCAGCGCTCGGTCGGCCGGGGGACCTTTACCTTGACGTCGGCGATCAGGAAATTGTCTTCGAAGACCCTTCCTTCAAAGGCGAGGCCAAGAAGGCTTCTGATCGTGGAGCGGAAGCCGTCGCAGGCAGCGACCCAATCGGCCTCTATCGCATATTCCCGACCCGCCGCCGAGACTTTCAGGTCCGCGCCGTCGGCACGCGGATCGATCCCGATGACTTCGTGTCCCCAACGGATCTCAACATTTTCAAGTTTCGACAGGGCGGAAAGCAGCACCTCTTCAGCATGATATTGCTGAAGATTGATGAAGCCAGGCATCTTCTGATCTTTCACCGGAAGCATGTCGAACTCGTATACCGGCTCTTCGCGGTCGCCCCAGAATACTTTGCCGAGGCTCCAGACCACCCCGCCCGCCAACATGTCGGCGCCGACGCCCAGGCGATCCCAGATGTCCAGGGTTCGCTTCGAGAAGCAGATCGCCTTCGACCCAGCGGGCACGAAGTCGAGGCGGCTCAGGACTGTCACACGCCGACCCAGCCGACCCAGCGCAAGTGCGAGTGTGAGGCCCACGGGACCTGCGCCGACGATCACGGTCTCAAGCCGTACTCGCTCGGCATCCGGGAACGGGCTGGCGCCCACTTGACGCCAGACCGGAATCGATGTCGTGCTCGCCATCGCTATCAGCCCTGAAGCTCGGCCCAAACTTCGCGGTCGCGCTCCATCGTCCAGATGCGCGGCCAGTCGATACCATCGAACTCGTCCCACAGACGCTGCACGTTGAAGGGCAGGCAGTGCTCGAAGATCGGCCACATGCCGAATTTCGGCGCCAAAGCTTCGTGCGTCGCCTCGAACGCCGCCTTCAGGCCCCGTCCATTGCGATGGGCATCGCCCACATGCTTGATCATGCCTGCCAGGAACTCGCGGGTCTGCTCGACTGCGGCGGTGCAAGCGTCGCGCCCACGCGCCACTGCACCGCGACCACCGATCAGGAACTCGGGATCGAAGGCGCGGACGCGATCCAGCGTGCCGCTGGACCAGTCCATGTGGAAGGCGTCGCCCGTGTACAAAGCCGCCTCCGCTTCGACGAGATCGCCGGCGAACAGGGTCCGGCTCTTTTCGTGCCAGGCGACGATGTCGCCCGCCGTGTGGCCACGTCCGCAGAACTGAAGATCGATCTGTCCGCGATCTCCGCCAAGCTGGATCGTCATGTGATCGGCGAACGTCAGATCCGGCCGGGTCAGGCCCGGAATGCCCTCCGGCTCCTTGAACAAACGTGGCATACGACCGAATTCGCTATCCCAGTCCTGCTTGCCACGCTCCTCGATCAGGTGACGTGTCATGTCGCTGGCAATGATGGACTCCGCCTCGAAGGCACTCGCGCCCAGCACTCGCACGGCATGATAGTGCGTCAACACGAGATAGCGGACCGGCTTGTCGGTATGTTCGCGCAGCTTGGCGAGCCAACTGCGCGCCGCGGCAGGTGTCGCGCGCGCCTCGAAGCACACGAGAAAATCCTCGCCCTCAATCGCGCCTACGTTCGGATCACCCTCCGCCGTCAGCGCGTATACGCCATCGGCAAGCACCTCAAGCGTCTCCTTCTTTTCCTGCGTGTCGGCACTGGAGGCGAACGGCTTAGACATCGACTCTATCCTAATTTTTCAGGTTATCTGCCGCAGATTGGCACCTCATGCGTATCGCCGCATTCATTCAGGCCGTCTGTCGCAATAGAAAGGGACATGCATTGTACAGACTAATTATGGTACACTTAAAGAACCCGGCGCGATCGTTAGCGCCGGCTGGGCAGATCCAAAAATTTGTCCGTGTTTACGATCTATAGAGGATCGCAAGTTTGCGCATCTTCGTTCTTATGCGCGAAAGTCCGCTGAAACCTTTGGGAACAAGAAACGTCTCACCCGCGCCGAACACCACGGTCTCGCCGGCCGCGTTCGTAAAATCGACCTCGCCCTCCAGCAGCAGCCAAAACTCGTCCTCCTTGTAGGGAAGGAGGCGAACAAGGGCGGGCGCGGCCTCGAACACCATTATAATGAACTTGCCGTCCTCGGACTTGTAAAGCAGGTCTCCGGCGCCCATCGGCATCGGACTGCCGGGCACCTGCCAGTCAGGGCCCATCGGACCCGCGGCACCAAGCGCCTTGCGAGGATCGAATTTGACGACCTGGCTCGTGTCGCCTGCCGCGGCCGCCGCCCCGGTCGTCAACATCTGCGACAACAGGCCCATTCCCGCGCCAAGCGCCACGGCGCGTGGGAGAAGGCCCAACGTCGCCCGGCGATCCAGCGCGCCTGTCACCCCATCCGGCTCACCGTTCATAGACATTTCCTTTCCTGCTCGCCTGTCGGCGTTCACCCTCGCAATGCATTCTGTTCCTTCGCCGCCCTGATACCCATCATCGCGGCGGACCCGGTTTCGGCGGACGCCGCGGCGTCCGAGTTGGCGATCGACACGCGACCGAAGCGCTCGCGCCCAATCTCGTTCGGCGCTTGCCCCGGACCCCACTTCGGATCGTCCATTCCGGATAGATTATCGGCATAGCCATGTGGCCAGCGATTGACGGTGATGGCGACGATGTCGCGTTCGGAGTCGAACCCGCCCGGACCAAGCGCGCGGTCGAGTTGATCGCGTATCTTCTGCTCGAACGTCTCGAACGGGGTCTGGTAGAGGAACATGCGCGCCGCGCGTCGCTGGTCGCGCGGCGACAGCGAACGATCCGTCGGGATGTGCGCAACGATGTGCAAAATGCACGGCTCGTCCGGGTTCATCGGCGTCTGATAATCGCCGATGCTCACCGCGAAATCGAGGCAGATCGAGTAAAACAGGCTGCCCGGACAGTAAATCTGGTTCAGGCCGAGCTTCTGGAGCGCCTGCGAATTCCGGATCGCCACATTTATGTATACCAGCGGAACCTTGACCTGGTAAAGGAGCGCCTCCTTCTGCTTTTCCGGCAGCTCCGGCATCAGGCGCGGTATGATCATGTTGTAACAGGCGAGGATCACGTGATCGGCGGTCACGAGATAGGGCTTGTTGCCCATCACATAGGTCACGATGACCTGCCTGGATGTCGCCGGATCACCAAGATGCTTCACCCTGGCGACGGTGCTGTTGAGCCGAATCCGCACGTTGGACGCCGGATCGTCGAGCTTGGCGTAATTCAGCCTGGATGTGACCAGATCCTCCATCGTCGAACCCGGCAGCGCGTCGGGTATCAGGCCACGCGCCAGAGACCGCGCGACCGAGGCATTGCCGTCGGGAAAGTGGCAAATATAGCCATAGCCGTCGATCGGCGTCATGCCCAGGTGCATGGCATCGGACAGATTGAACAGCGGGCACAGGAAAGCCGGATATGTCGGCAACCAGGTGCCCTGCGCAATCACGATCCACGCCGAGGTGACATCCGATCCAAGGCTATTCAACTCGCATGGGGAGGCATCGAAATATTTTACGACGTCCGGATGCGCCTTTACCTTGTCGATCAGGAACTGCTTGAAACTCGTCTGGCTGAGATAGTCGCGCTTCTCCTCGAACGTCATCCCCGCGAGAAAATCCTCGCGACCTGAATATAGGCGCGCCAGATCGGTCTTCGCCTGGTCGGCGATCGGCGCGTCGCGCCACATTTCGGGCGAGGGATTATCGGAGAGGCCCCGGATGGTCTTGTCCGCGCCGAACGTCTCCCGGTCGAAGAAGACGCCGGGCTGTAGTTCGCGGGTAACGTCTCGCTCGAACTTCCAATATTTTCGAAACCGGCGCATATCGATGCCGACCTCCGAAAATAGCGACAAGGCTTCCGGCGGATAGTCCGTCGACATCGTCTGGGTGCCGCCATAGCCAATGAGCTTTCGGTCGCCGACCTGGAACTCATTACGCTTGGCATGCCCGCCTATGTCGTCATGATTGTCAAGAACCAGAATACGCGCGTTCGGGTTGTTCTTGCGAAAGCTGTAGGCTGCGGAAAGCCCGCTAATGCCGGCTCCGACGACGATGAGGTCGTAGCGCTCGCCCCTATCTTCCCCGAGTGCTTCGGTCCATTGCCCCGCATCGCGAATCTGGTGCGCCGTCTGGAAGGAACCGGGATGGCTGCCGCGCATGCCGGTCAGGCCCGGCGGGTAATAGCGGGGGTCCTGCTGCGAAATCCCTTCTTCCATCAGCGGCGGAAGCGCCGACTTGTCCGGCCCGTCCACCGCCAGGTCTGCCTGCCGCTTTTTGGCTGCCGCGGGCGCTGCTACCGCGCCGATCGCAACCGCGGCACCCTGCAGAAAATCGCGCCTGTCGATGGTCGGCTTGTCGGCACGCTTGCAGTCGTCAGCCATGAAGCCCTCCAAAACTACTATTGCGCAAAGTCAGCGCGACTGGGATGACTGCGCTTTCAAAAAAGCGATCACGTCCTTTCGGGCGGCCGCATCTGGAACGCCGCCGAAAAACATCTTCGTTCCGGGAAACGTCGCGGATGGAGCTTTAAGAAACTTGTCGAGCAGCGCCGCGGTCCATGCGCCCTTCGCTGAAGCAAGGGCGCGAGAATAAGTATAGCCTGTCACCTTGCCGATCGGCCGGCCAACGACACCGTGCAGGTTCGGCCCCATTCCGTTCGGCTGTCCTGCACCCGTGCTATGGCAGACCGCGCAACGCTGAAAGATGACCTTTCCATTCTTGACGTTCTGCGCCTGGACAGGAGCGGAAACACTCACCAGGGCGCACATGGCAGCCGCTAGGAAACCCGACGCTGACCTGACCGACCGCGACATTTGGGCATGATTCATGCAGAAAATGGCCTTTTTCGTGAACAACGTAGATATCCCCGGATCAGGATGAGGACGCTTCCCGGCATGTTCGATTCTATTACAGGATGACGAGAGGAACTTGATCGGTCGCGCCATCAATGTTGACGCCCCGCGCTAATCGCAGGCGGCTCGATCGAACGCCGCCGGAACTCCCGCGGGCTCGCACGATATTTCTCCCTGAAGGCGCGACTGAAATGAGTCATGTCGTTAAACCCCCAGCTGAAAGCGATGTCGGTGATGGATGCTGACCGCAGCCGAGGCTGGTGCATGTCTTCGGCACATTTATGCAATCGCCGTTCGCGTACCAATTGGCTGAATGTCGTCCCGCTGCTCGCCAGTAGCCGTTGCAGGTGCCGCATGGACAATCCGTACTCGCTGGCGATGTCGTCGATCGTGAGGTCCGGGTCGCTCAGACGGCGCTCGATGAGGTCGAACAATTGGTCCAGGTGAATATCGTAAATCTTGGACCCGGTCCCCTCGCCCCTGGTACTGTCCGCAGCCATGCAGGCCACCAGATCGAGGAGCTGGGAGGCCAACAGACCGGAAAGTCCGCGACCGAGGGCCTCTTCCTCGGCCGCGGCAAGCATCGCCCCGACGACCCTGCCGGCCCCACCATCGCCCGAGAATGTGCGCGCGGCGTGGAGTGGTCGTCCAAGGGAGCGCGCATCGAGAAGCCGCCTCGGAAGGTGCACCGACAACTGGCGGCTGAAACCGTCGAAAACGAATTCCGATGACGTTTCGGATCGGATAAGCGTCATATTGCCGGCGGACAAAAGAGCTTCCTCGCCCCCCTGAATCATACGGCTCGCGCCTTCGATTTGCAGGATCAGGAAATACATCGGATCGGACACGCGCGCAGTCCGATAGCTGCGCGTGACCCGGTCCACATTGCAACCGACTTCAACCGCCGAACAGCCGAACACGTCCCGCTTCAGCACCTGCCCCTCAAACTGTGAATGCGGCCGCCGATCGACTTCCAGATCGCCGCATATGCCGCGCAGGGAACTGCACCAGCCGGTGAAATCGAACGACCCTTGGCCGGCTACGAAATTTTGCGCCTGTTGCATACGCTTAGCTCGATCTCCTGAACGACTCAGATCTTGGGGTTTCCTCACCAAGTGCAGCGGCAATTCTGACCAGATAGGCCTTTCATAGTCAAAGATGCTATTCCGTCGTGCAGCGACAGGCTGTCCCAATCGCTTATGACAGGCTTAATCTCTTCAAACGCGGGGCGAACAGGTCGTACTCAAGCTTGCAGGAACGCGCCCGTCGGCTCGACGCCGGTAAATCAGCATGCTGGAAACCGTGATGTTGAGATCGAGCGCGATCCCCCTCGGATGTGGATCCCAAACGGAAATGAGGTGAGGGTCGACCCGAATCATGGCATCGGTCGATAGGCCAGTTTGTTGGCGGTAAACGAGCCGAGCCAGAGTGTCTTGCCGACAGGAAGCCCAAAGGAGACGCCGGAAAATTGCGGATTGGCAGGCCGCCTGGTCAAGAACGTCACGGCCAACGTCTTAGGATTAACCACCTCGACATGATAGCCATCTACGCAAGGGGTGCCGTCCGCCGCTGCGGGGCAAGTATCGGTTCTCGGTCCGCCCGACATAAGGCGCCCGTTCACCCAGTGAATGTTGTCGAGTAGGCTACCCTTGACCTCGATACTTCTCAGCTTCCTGGCGGGGTTGGTGGTGGAAAAGGACGTGATGGTGCCATCACCGATGGTGATCGCGCTCATGCTGGCGACATATAGTGTCTTACCGTCTGGCGACACTTCGATGCCGTTATTGCCGACGAGGTCGGTCCCCGCCATCCGCTCGAACGCCGGGCTGCCGGGGGTCCATTTGTAGACGGCGCCGGTTGGCTTGGGCACGCCCGTCCACCAATCTCGTACAGAATAGCCCGGATGGTTCATTACCGTCGCGTAAACGGTCCCGTCGGATGCCGCGACAACGGCGTTGCCTTCCAACTTGCCGGACCAAGGAAGGCACCCCGCCCAGGTCAGGGTCGGCTTATCTTGCGCCATGTCGATGTCGAAAACTTCAATTCTTTCCCCGACGCCTCGACTGGCTCCGCCATGATTGACCGCATAGAGGGTCGCATGCCGGCGTCCGTTCTGACGAAGATTGATGCCGTCAATTACCAAATCGTCGGGGGCAGGCTGAACCTTGCATTGGTCAAAAGGAGCGCGGGCCTTGGCGCCGGCAGGCGCAATCCACCGCTGCCATCGTTTCGTGGCTCCGTCGACGAGGTGAAGCCCGCTTCCGCGCGCCGCCCCACTCGTGATGATCCAGCGTCCACCTTGCAGCACTGCCAGATCTTCGGGGATCTGGATCCCGCATAGGAACTTGAGGTCGCCCGAGGACGGGCATGTCTCCATGGCCGGTTTGGCCGAAATGGCGGACCCGGCCAATCCCAGAAGACCGACAAATAAACCCCCGATCGAAGCCTGTACCTTGTTCATGCGATTTTCCCCTCCATCGCCCAATCTCAGGGGCGCGAATAAGTGGACGCCGATCTACGTCGAGGCCGCCCAATAAGCCGCGCACGACGTTGCACCAACGGGTGAAATCGAACAGCCTTTGCCCGGCTAAATTTTGCGCCTACCGCATACGCTTTGCTCGATATCCTGAACGACCGGGGTCTCGGGATCACTCACCAGGTGGTACAGGCCATCTTGGTCAGAGGGCCTCATCATAGTCGGAGATGCTATGCCGTCGGCAAGCGATCGGCTGTCGCAAGGGCTTATGACAAGCCCAAACTCTCCAGGCAGAGGGCGAACAGATCATGCTGCGAACTTATCTGGAGGCGCTCGTAGGCACGACGCCGATACGTGAGGACACTGGAAACCGCGATGTTGAGATCGAGCGCGATCGCCTCCGACGTGAAGCCTAACAGGATGCGCTCGCAAACGGCCCTTTCCCGCTGCGTGAGCCGCGCGAACTGGGGATGATCGGAACCCAGCGCCTCGTGGACGAAGCTGCGTACGGATCCTTTGCCCCCCAGCGGCGAGCCAAGCCGGGGAACGCTCGCATGCGCCGCGATGACCGAACACAGCAGCGGGGCGGCCGTCTGGACGAGGCGCCTTTCATCCTCATTAAACAGCCCCTGGCGTTCGGTGCGGTAAAGGTTGCAGATCAACGTCCGGCTGTCGTCCCCGCCGCGCATCGAGATTTTGTCGATCAATCCCGTTCTCGAGAAAAAATGTTCCCGATACTCCCGGTCGTAACCCTCCTTGAAGTTCAGATGCTGAACATTTTCCGAAGGAAAACCGCTGCGCGCCAAGCCGAGCAGCCTGTAAAGCGGATCCCGGCGGAAATAGCGGCCGATATAGTCTTTCGCGAGATCATCTGCGGTCGTGCTAGCGACTGGACCGTCCGAAAATATGTGCTCGACCCCATCATACCTATAGGAAAAGACCGAACAATGGGTCGTAGGCGCCAGCCGGTTAACGAGACCCAGGAAGGCAGCTGGAAAGGCCGGCGTCCCGATCATCATTGATACGTTGCTCAGCGCGGCGAGCCAGCGCGCGGATCCAAGCTCTTCAGGAGAAAATCTGTGTCTTGCCGCTTCAGCCACCATTTACTCCAGACTGTTACCTCTCAGCATAGGTTGGGCTGTCGGAATCGGCAACCAAAGCGTGCCGCGATGAAGCAATTCACCCAGGGGGTATTGGAACATCGCGGCACCAAAAGTGACTGCAAAGGCCGCCCTGTCCGCTCAGTGACGATAGACGAGCGTTAGGCCAACCGTTCGAGGGCGGAATGTGGTGAGATAATATACCTGATTCCCGATCTGCGTATGCGAACGCGTCAGCTCCGCATGCGAATTGAGAACATTGTTCACGAACAGCGACAGGTCGGCGGGGCCGAATTTCGCGCCGATACGAAGGATCGTGTAATTGGACATTCTGAGCGGCGTGAAGTCCGGGTCGTAGCTTCCTGCCGTCGGATTGAGGCTCGTGACATTTCTGCTAACGGCTGCTGAATACTGATAGTCCCCACGAAAATAGGCGGGGTAGCCAAGCGCATCAAAGCTATAATCGACAGCCACCGACGCCGTCCACGGCGGGATTTCCACCTTGTCCCCTTTGCGCACGATGTAATTCACGTCGGCAGGATTCCCGCTGAGCAGCGTGCCCGCGTTAACCACGTCCTTCGTAAATTTTATGTTGTTGTAGCCAAGCGTACCGGACAGGTTCAAACCCCGCGCGATGTTCAACTGTGCCTGGATGTCGAAGCCTCGGCTGCGCGCATTACCTGTATTGGCGATATAGCCATAGCCGCAACTTGCAAGGATGATCGGCTGCTGAATGCTTTTCCAGTCGATCTGGTAAACGCTGGATGCAAGCTGCAACTTGCCGCCGAACAGGCGGTTCTTGGCGCCGAGTTCATAGCTCCAGACCGAATCGCCGTCGTAGGTTTGCGGGACCTGCGAAAGCCCAAGACCGGCAAGCTCGTCGTTGCAGGTGGATGAAACGGGATTGTTCGCGCCGCCGATGCGGAAGCCCTTCGATGCCGTGGCGTAGAACAGATTGTTCGTATCTGCCTGATACTGGATGTTCACCTTGGGCGTGAACGGATTCTGTTTGCTGGTGCCGTTGCCGGTCGTGACCCCGCCATTGTAAGGGCCATATTGATCGTTCTGGAAGCTGAACTTGGTCCGTGAGTAGCGGCCCCCAAGCGTCAACTTCAGCTTGTCGGTAAGAGCGTAGGTTACATCACCGAAGAATGCCAGTTGGCTGTCGATCGTCGTGAGCCGGGCATCCAGGCCGATGTCGCCGATCACAGGCGCGCCGAAGATATCCGTAGGCGTTGCTCCTGGAAACAGGCCGTCGATATAGGCTGCTATATATTTGTTACGGACAAGCTCCTGATTATATTGTTTGGCGTGTGAATAAAATAGGCCGAAAACATAGGTGAACCTTGACGACGGGTCAGACGACTGCAGTCGAACCTCCTGGGTCCAGTTCTTCTGTGTCGTCGTCGCGCGATCCGTTTCCTGGAGGTCCGGCACGCCGGGAAAAGCCGGCCCGGTCGGCGTGGTCACACCGAAAATGCCGGCGGTATAGGAGGAATAGTCGCGCGTGTTACTCTGACGCCGATCATAATATGAGGTGTTGGAAATCAGGTCTACGTCGCTGAGGGACATCTGTATCTTAAGGGCGGGAAGGATGAACCGATCCGTCCCGGACACCGGGACATTCCACGCGGCCTGCATCCTGCCCGACTTGAGATCGGAGAAACCGGCCCATAGAGTATCGGGAGCGTTCTCCTGCCGCTTCTGATAATATAGCGACGGCGTGATCTGAATATCTTCGATTGGCGCTAATGTAACAGCGGCCTGAAAGCTCGTTGCTTTGCGCGAATTGATGTTCTTGTCGACGCGCGCGCCATTCAGCCGATCGACAAGATCGATATAGCCACTATCGTAACGATGATAGGCGCTGATCCGAAAGCCGATCTTGTCCTCTATGATCGGCCCGCCGACACCCAGGCCCGCCTCGTAATTTGCGCCGCCGCCGTCGGTGGCACTCCCTTCGGCCCTTCCATAGACGCGAAACGCCTTCAGACTGGGCTGAGGCGTGATGTAGCGCAGCGTGCCGCCCTCTGAGCCGGCTCCGAACAGCGTACCCTGCGGCCCGCGCAAAATCTCGATACGATCAAGGTCGAAGGCCACAAGGGCGCTATTCTGCATACCCGCGCCACCGCCGCGAACCTGGATCGGGGTGTCGTCGATGTAAATCCCGGTCGTGCCGGCGCCCACGATGCTGCTGATGCCGCGGATGGCGATGAAATTATTCTCGCTATTCAGCGTGACGCCGGGGGTCAGGCGCGCGACATCTGCGATGCCCCTGACGCCGGCCTTGTCCATCGAGTCTTGCGAATAGGCGCTGATGCTGATCGGAACCTTGCTGATCCGCTGGTCCTGGCGCGTCGCGGTCACGATGATCTCGCCATCGGGCAGATCATCATTGGCGTTCGCCGGCGATGCGGCCTGGCCGGCCGTATCGCCATCGCTGCCGGCGGTCTGCGCGTGCAAGGCGGTGACGGAGAGTGACGCGGCGACTCCCGAGAGGAGCATAGTCTTGAAACAGGATTTCATCTTGATAACCCCCTTGGCTTTCGTTTTCGTGACTTAGTAAGAAGCCCAGATTGTTTTCATCTGCTGATACTTCTCTAGGCTGTGGAGAGACTTGTCCCGTCCGTAGCCGGACTGCTTGCATCCGCCGAATGGCACTTCGATCTGATGCGCATCCTCGTTGTAATTGTTGATCGACACAGAGCCGGCACGGATCGCGTTCGCCATGCGGTGTGCACGCGAAAAATCGGAGGTCCACACGGCCGAAGCAAGACCATAGCTGGTGCCGTTGGCGATTTTCAGCGCCTCGTCTTCGTCGGTGAAGGTCATCACCGACAGGACGGGGCCAAAGATTTCCTCACGAGCAATCGTCATATGCGGCCGGACTTCGTCAAAGATGGTCGGCTGCATATAGAAGCCGCCAGTCTCTTCGAACGCCCGGCCGCCGCCGGCGTACACTGTCGCGCCCTCTTGGACACCGAGACTGACATAACCCTCGACGCGGCGGAGCTGCTCGGCACTGGCGAGCGGGCCGGACAGGCTGGATTCGTCCAGCGGATCGCCCGGCCCGAATACAGGCAAAACCTGCATCACGGCCTCGAGCAAACTGTCCTTCATATCGGCATGCACGATCAGGCGGGAGCCGGACGCGCACACCTGACCGCCATTGACGAACACGCCTCCGGCGATACCCCGAACGAGCGCTTCCATATTCGGCGCATCCGGGAATACCACGCTCGCGCCCTTGCCGCCACATTCCAGCCAGACCGGCTTCATGTTGGATTCAGAGGCGTATCGCTGAAATCGCCGACCCACCTCTCCCGATCCGGTGAAGGTGATGACATCCACGTCCGGATGGCGACCAAGCGCCTCTCCAGCCGCGGGTCCACCCGTGACGACGTTGAACACGCCTTCCGGAAGGCCCGCCTCAAGCGCAAGTTCGGCGATGCGAATGGCGCTGGCCGATGATTTCTCGTCGGGTTTGACAACGACGCTGTTGCCCACCGCCAGCGCCGGCGCGACCTTCCACGCCAAAAGGCCAGTAGGCCAGTTCCAGGGCAAAACGGCGCCCACCACGCCGATCGGCTCACGCCGGATCATGGCGAGCACATTTGATGCGGACGGTGCGATCTCGTCGTAGATTTTGTCCACGGCTTCGCCAAACCAGCGAAAGGCGTTGACGGCCCAGGGAACACAGAAGCTGCGGCCCAGCGTGATCGGCATGCCCATCGAAACCGTATCGAGAAGCGCGATCCCGTCGGTGTTGCGCTCGATGAGTTCTGCGAGCCTGACCAGCACGAGCTTGCGTTCGCGCGGCGACCGGCCTGACCAGGCGCCGCTCTCAAAGACCTGGCGCGCGTTACGGACCGCGGCGTCCATGTCCGCTGCCGCGCCGCTGGCGGTGTCGCCGACGATCTGCCCATCGATCGGGGAGATCAGTTGGGTCACCTCGCCGCTCTGGGAATTTGTTAGACATCCACCGATCACGAGACGGTTCGATATCTTCAGCGTCTTAGCCGCCTCGCGGATGTCCGATCCGTTGGCCATCGTGTCGGTCTCATGCATGAACTAGCGCCTCTACCGCCCCGCGGTGAATGGATGGGATGATGGTCTCATTTAAGCAGCCGACCCGCACGAATTCTTTGCCCAACCCGTCAAGCTAGTTTGCCTGCAGCGCCATTCCTAAGCTGCATTGATTACGCCCCACGCGCCCATTGGCGACGACCGATGGTCATGATGCGCCAAGGCTGATCGATGAGCTTGGCCGCGTCCCGCGCCTGGCCCAGCGGCGTATGGTCTTGTTCTTCTGGCCGATGCGGGCCTCGTCCTGGAACCATATCTCTATCGGAGCGTCACGCGGAAGGGCGACTTTGATCTTTGCCAACTCGGCTGCGAAACCCCCTTTTTGAAGTCCTCCATCGCATATTCGTTTTGGGCGTGGTGGCGGGGGCGAGCCGTAAGTGTGACATAACCCAGCTTCTTCGACTCCCGCCCCGCGGTCGTCTCGTCCAATGACAGCGGAAACTCCTCGTGGAGCCACCGCACCAGATCGATCAGCCGCCAACGCACAACCCGAATAGGGCCGCTCTCGTCCACGGAGCGCCGACGCATCTGACGATACAGACGCATATGCGGATACACTTGTCCGGTCCCTATTCGGCCATGCGATCAGCGCCGTCGCTCAAGGCATCAGCCTAGAGCAGGCCGCACCATCCGCGCCTGTGCGATTGTCGCGCCGCCCGTCAGCAGGTCCGTTACCGGCCCTGCCTGATCCAGCCGCCTGATGATGGCCAGGAGCCGCTCGGCAGCTTCGGCGCCGACGACGGGAACGGCAAGGCTCATGAATTTGGCTTCTATTCTGGCACCCTGCCGCGCGAGATCATGCTCGACGACGCCGCTATCATGATCTGCAACATGACGCGTCCCGTCAGAGCACTCGACCACCACGTTCACCGCTCCGCCCGCCGGCATGTCCCCGTAAACCGATACCCGCTGCCGAATGGCTGCAAGCTCCGGGTCAGCGGCCCCTTCATCCGAAAAGGTCGCCAGCGCCGAGCTGTCTCGTCCGTGAAGGGCGAGCGCGGCGGCGTGTCGCAAGCTGAATTTCGATTGAAGCGCGTTCGATGGGTCGGCAATGTTGCACGCCGACAGATGGCCCGGCGCGACGTGGATTTCGACCGCCGCCACAGCCTGCGGGGAAAGCTTCGCCCGCTCGCGCAATTGGTTGAGGCAATCGATGGTCGAATGCGTCATGTAGCAGGCCGCATGATATTTGAAGAGGGTCTTGACGATCTGAACGCCTGGCCGGCTGATCACGACCGGGCGAGAAGGCTCGGCGCTCAGAGTCGAGATGAACCCTTGATCCGCCTCCAGAGCGGCCGGATTGGCGGTGAAGCCGCGCCTTGCCAGCCTGGCCGCGAGAACTCCGTTGGCGGCGGCCTTACCGGCATGCAGCGGCTTTGCCATGCTGCCGAACATCGCCTTCAGCCCGGCAGCTTGTGTCGCTGCCAGGCCGATCGCATTCACCATCTGCGCCTCGTCGAGGTCCAGCAACAGCCCGGCAGCGACGGCAGCGCCAACGGTGCCGATCGTGCCTGTTGCGTGAAAGCCCTTTGCATAATGCGAAGGAGCGAGCCGCGCGCCCAGAATGCAGGCAATCTCGTAGCCGGCGATATAAGCGTTCATCAGGTCGCGGCCGCTCTTCCCCTCCGCTTCGGCAATGGCGAGGGCGGCTGGGAATGTCGCTACGGTGGGATGACCCTGCATGGCGCGGCTGACGTCGTCGAAGTCGAGCGCATGCGCCGCAACGCCATTGGCGAGCGCCGCGTCCTGCGCCGAAAGCCGATGATGCCGGCCAATGACCGTGCACGATCCATGACCCGTAGACTCCAGTTCATCGGCGACAAGGATCGCGCATTGTTCCAGCGCGCCCGGCAGAACAACGGCAAACCAGTCGATGATGCACTGTGTGGCGACGGTCAGGGTGTCGGCAGGCAAAGCGGTCACGCGATAGTCAAGCGCCGTTTGGGCAAGCAACCTTGTCAGATCTTCCCGCCCCGCCATTGCCGGTCGGCCGATGCTGCGCATGTCGTCATCCATGAGGCATAGCCAGATTATTTTCCGGTTGCGGCACGTATCGACCCAAATGCCTTGACGCAATCGTCCTATCCGACACTATTACTCTCCACATCATTACCGTTTGTTTCCTGATCAATCTAGCGGTCCGGACGGACACGTTGGCAAGACCCAGCCGCCCGGCGCGCATTGAAATTGCATCAGTAATGACGATGATTTTGGGCTGTCGGCGCCGCGCATATAAGTGGGCGCTCCACAGATCTGCCATTCGAATACAGATGTAATGCCTTGGCCGGCGACTTGCCGATGCGTTCGGCCGCTGCATAATGGTCGATGAGAAAAGCAGACGTCCGCAGCGAACGGATGGATAGTGTCAAGGGGAGTGAAATGACGACCAAAATGGCTTTATTATACGGCTCGATCGGTATGATCATGATGATCCCGAGCGCCGCTCAAGCTCAACAGACCGCTGCCGAAGACTCTGGCTCTTCGGTCGGTATTCCCGAAATCGTCGTGACGGCGCAAAAGCGCGCGGAGAATATTCAAAAGGTCCCGGCAACTATAACCGCGCTGGGGGCGGAGGCGCTGGAAACACGTCAGATCACCGACGTCGTTGCGTTGCAGTCTCAGGTCCCTGGCCTGGTCGTGGGCGAAACGTTCGGCGCCAGCCTGATTTCGCTGCGCGGAATCAGCACCGGCGTGACGTCCGGGGCGGAGGACCCTTCCGTCGCGACCCATATCAACGGTGTTTATCAGCCGCGCTCGCGGACGATCGACTCCGCCCTGGCGGATCTCGAGCGCGTCGAAGTGCTCGCCGGCCCGCAAGGCACGCTGTATGGCCGCAACGCGACGGCCGGCGTCATCAACTATATCCTCAAACGGCCTGGCGACAGCTTGCAGGGCGAAGTGACGGGCAGCGTCGGCAATTATGAAACGCTCGGCATAAAGGGTCGGATTTCCGGCCCCCTGTCGGACAATATCCGGCTGCTCGTTTCCGGTGTGTATGAGAATCGCGACAAGGGCTTCACCAAAAATCTTGCGCCCGGCGCACCGCAGTCGCGTTTGCAGACCAACCGCATCGCAGGTGGGCGGGCCGCGCTCGATGTCGATCTGCCGGGCGGTGCGGAGATCCAGCTTGATGCGATCTATCTCGACAGCAAGAGCACGCCTACCACCGTTGCGTTCGGTGCGTCGCAGGAGGCATTCATTCAACCGGTGCTCAATCCGCAGTCGTTCAGGCCGTTCGAGGTATATTCCAACTACAGGTCGCTGGACCGGACCAAATATCTGCAGTTCATAGCGACCATCAATATTCCGTTGTCTGACAATGTGGATCTGAGGTCGATCACCGGATATCAGCGCTTTCGCAATCATCTGAGGTTGGATGGCGATGCCAGCGCGACTGCCATCGTCGAAAGCGACATCCGGTTCCGCAGCAATACTTTCAGCCAGGAATTCAACCTGAATGCCTCTCTATTCGATGACAAGCTGAAGTCTATCGTCGGGCTGTTCTATTATAACGACAAATTCAATCACAAGGGCAACAGTCCTTTCGATACATCGGCAATTTTCCCGACGTCATCAGCCTTTAATTTCTCGGTCGAAGGCCCCATCAAGGGCGAATCCTATTCCGTATTCACCGACCACACATATTCGGTAACGGATCGTCTGCGACTTCAGGCTGGCATTCGTTACAATCACGACAAGAAAACGGCGGCGACCAATGTCATTTTCGACGGGTTCGATGTCTGCCCTGCCCCGCCGGCCTCCAAGTCCTGGAACAGCTGGACACCGCGGTTCGGCGCCCAATATGACGTAGCCGACAACTCCATGCTCTATGCCCAATATACCAAGGGGTTCAAGGCAGGCGGCTTCGCGGCCTCCAGTTGCATGGATGATTTCGAACCTGAAAAGATCACTGGCGTGGAAGTCGGCTTCAAAGCCAAATTCCTGGACAATCGTGTCATGTTCAACATCGCCGGTTTCAGTTATCGCATCAAGGATCTCCAGGTTCAGAAGGTCGTCGATGTCGGGACGCTGGTGGTCGACAATGCCGCTCGCGCCAAGGTCTATGGCGTTGAAGCATCGCTGCAGGCGCAGTTGGCCGAGCATTTGCGTCTCGATGCATCGGGCGTGGTGCAGTCGGCCAAATATGACGACTTCCTCAACTGCAACCAGTTGCTGTTCATCGGCGCCTGCGGCGCATTCGACCCACGTACGGGCGCGGATCGCCTGTCCGACGCTTCGGGCAACCGGCTCAATCGTGCTCCGCCGTATACGGCCAATGTCGGGCTGGAATATGATGTGATGCTGAACGGCGGCGGCAAGATCCTGCTTCGCGGCGAATCCCTGTTCAGCGGACGAGTGGACTATGCCGAATTCCCGTCGCCGGGATCGCGGCAAAAGCCCTACAGCTTGCAGAATGCCTTCCTGTCATACACCAGCCCCGGCGACCGCTTCGTACTTCGAGGGTATGTCAAGAATATCGCCAACAAGGCTTATAAGAGCGGATATCTGTTCTTCCCCGCAACTCGCCAGGATACTGGCCAGTGGGCGCCGCCCCGCACCTTCGGGGCCGAAGCTACAGTGAAGTTCTAGATTCCGTTACCTTACTGTCCCCGCAGCGCATATTTCTGTGCTGCGGGGATTTACTTTCTTCCTTAGCCTGGAAAGAAGACAGCGATGATCGGCTATGTAACCTTGGGCACCAACGATCTGCCCCGCGCGATTGCCTTTTACGACAAGATCTGTGCCGAGTTGGGCGCCGGGCGGATGATCGAAATGGAAACGGGCGTTGTCTGGGCGAAAGACGGCGTGTGGCCTGGGCTGACCCTGACCAAGCCGTTCGACAAGAAGCCGGCGACGGTCGGTAACGGCGTGATGGTCGGCTTTCAGGCCAAAGACCATGAGCAGGTCCGGCGAATCTACGAAATCGCGCTGGCCAATGGCGGCACTGACGAGGGCCCTCCCGGCCCGCGTATCGACGGCTTCTATGCCGCCTATTTCCGCGATCCCGATGGTAACAAGCTCAATGCGTTCGTGATGGACTGAGCGGCAATGTCCGGGCCGGGATCAGGATCCCCGCCCCTTGAACACCGCGCGGCGCTTGGCCAGGAAGGCCTCCACGCCCTCGCGAAAATCCGGTTCGGTCACGCACTGGCCGATAGTCAGCACCTCCCGATGCATCTGGTCTGCCAGGCCGAAGCTGGCGCTGCTGTTGATCAGGCTCTTCGTGCGCCCCGCGGCAGCCGGCGCCGTGGCCGAAAACGACCGGACCAGGGTCTTCAACGCATCCTCCAGCGCCTCGGCGGAATGAATTTCGTCGATGATACCCAACGCTCTCGCCTGATCCGCGTCGAGCCTCGCGCCGGTGAAGGCCAGTTGCCGTGCCTTCTTGGCGCCGACCACGCGCGGGAGATAGTGAGTCAGACCAAGATCAAAGGGCAAGCCTACGCGCGTCTGCGCGAAAACCAGCATCGCATCCCCTGTCGCCAGTACGAAGTCGGAAGCGAGCAGAAAGCTCAAGCCCGCACCGGCGGCCGCCCCTTGCAGGAGCGAGATGACGGGGATCGCAAGGGCATCGAGACTGAGGAAGCACGCGCCATTTCCGCCCACACGCGCTTCGAAAAAGGCGCGGCGATGGGCATCCGGCAGCGAAAGCGTGTCGGCATAGGCGGCAAGATCGCCACCCGCGCTGAAGTTTCCGCCCGCGCCCCGAAGAACGACATAACGCACGTCCGGATCGTCCCGGATCGAATCCAGGAAATTGCGCGTGGCGTGCATCATCTCGGGGTTGAGTGCATTGCGCGCCTGAGGGCGGTTGAAGATCACAAAAGCGCCGCCGTCGCGCTTATCGAACAGAACTTCGCTCATTGCGTCTCAAATGCCTCATCATGAATTCACGGGTCGCGAAACGATGCCGCAAGCGGGCTGTTCGCGACAATGCGGAACACTGCCGAACAGGGAAAGATTACATGTGAATTCCCTGTCCTTTCTGGTTCGCCTGGCGTCGCCTGCCTTTCATCATGGGCCGTTTTCTCCATGATATTGCCCTTGTAATGCCTCTGGCTGCATGCCGTGATCCGTCGTGAAAATTTTTCCGCGCCGTCGTATCAGCATGGCCATTCATGCCGGCTTTTTCGGTTCTACTGCAGGTCCTGAAAATATATTCAATCTAGGGAGTGTTCGTGAGCAACTATAACCGCCCCGCCCGCTTGCGCCGGGTCCAGCTTTCCGTGCCGGGGAGCAGCGAAAAGATGCTGGCAAAGGCCGCCGCGTCGAATGCGGACCATGTATTTTGCGACCTGGAAGATGCCGTCGCCCCTTCCGCGAAGGTCGGCGCGCGGAACTTGATCGCCAATGCGCTGAATGAACTCGACTGGGGCCGCAAGACGCGCTGCGTGCGCATCAACGATGTCACGACGCCCTGGTGCCATGACGACATCATCACGCTGGTCGAGAAGGCCGGGCGCAACATCGACACCATCATGCTCACCAAGCCGCGCAATGCCGGGGACGTGCTCTTCCTCCACCATATGCTGTGCCAGTTGGAACAGAAGCTGAAGCTCGAACGCAGCATCGGCATCGAGGTGCTGATCGAGGAAGTCGAGGCGTTGCAGAATGTCGAGGAAATCGCGTCCTGCACCGACCGCATGGAGTGCCTTATCTTCGGCATGGGCGATTATTCGGCGTCGCAGGGCATCGACACGCGCGCCATCGGAGAAGGCGGCGCCTATCCTGGCGACATTTTCCATTATGCGCGGTTCCGCATGACGATGGCTGCCCGTGCGATTGGCATCGACGCTGTCGATGGCCCTTTCGGCAATTTCAAAAATGAGGCTGGCTACCGCGAACAGGCCACGCAGGCGCGTTCGATCGGTATGGTGGGCAAGTGGGCGATCCATCCCTCGCAAATCGACCTGGCGCTCGATGTGTTCAGCCCCGCACCCGAAGCCGTCGCACAGGCGCGCAAACTGGAAGCGGCTTATCGCGAAGCCGAAGCGCAGGGCCTGGGCGCGGCGCAGGTCGACGGCATGATGATCGATGCCGCGACCGTCCGCCTGGTTCGCAATACCCTGATCAAGGCCGACCTGATCGGCATGTGAACCGCGCGCGGCGCCGTCCGGCGAACCGCGCAGCAAAGGAGATCAACTCATGGCCGAAGCCTATATCGTGGACGCATTCAGGACGGCGGGTGGCCGCCGCCGCGGTCGTCTGGCTGGCATGCACCCTGCTGTTTTGGCTGGAAAGATGCTCGACGGACTGGTGAACAGGACGTCGATCGATCCGTCCGCCATTGAGGACGTCATCATGGGCTGCGTTACCCAGGCCGGCGAACAGGCGGTCAATATCGGTCGCCTTGCGGTCCTGGAATCCCGTCTGCCGCTGACTATTCCAGCAGTGACGATTGATCGCCAATGCGGGTCTTCGCAGCAGTCGCTGCAATTCGCGGCGCAGGCCGTCATGTCGGGCACGCAGGATGTGGTCATTGCTGCCGGGGTGGAAAACATGACCCGCGCCCCACTCGGCATGAACATTCCGCCAGATGGCGGCAATCCGCGCACGCCGGAGGTTCTTGAAAAGTTCGGCATCCAGCGGTTCAGTCAATTTGATGGCGCCGAAATGATCGCCGCCAAATGGGGCTTCACTCGTGAGCAGATGGACGCTTTCGGTCTTGAAAGCCATCGACGCGCCATCGCAGCAACTGAAGCCGGCGCATTCGACAAGGAAATCATTCCGGTCGAAGTCACCTTGCCGGACGGCACCACCGAAATGCACGTCCGCGACGAAGGCATCCGCTATGATGCGACATTGGATTCGATGGCCAGCTTGCAACCGCTCGCGCCCGGAGGATCCATCACGGCTGCCACCTCGAGCCAGATTTGCGATGGCGCCAGCGCTGCGCTCGTCGTTTCCGAACGTGCGCTCAAGGATCATGGACTGACTCCATCCGCGCGGATCGTGAATCTGACCATTTCAGCGGGCGATCCGGTCATCATGCTGGAAGAGCCGCTGTTCGCGACCGAAAGGGCGCTTAAACGCGCCGGCATGCGTCTTGACGACATCGACTTGTATGAGGTCAACGAAGCGTTCGCATCGGTGCCGATGGCATGGCTGCAGCATCATGGCGCCGATCCCTCGCGGCTGAACGTGAACGGCGGCGCCATCGCCCTGGGTCACCCGCTGGGCGCGAGCGGCACGAAGCTGATGGCGACGCTCCTCCATGCCCTGCATGCGCGCGGCAAGCGTTATGGGCTGCAGACGATGTGCGAAGGCGGCGGCATGGCCAATGTCACGATCGTCGAACGGCTGTAATTGTCAGCACCGCCCCTCATGCCCGAGCGCTCGCATCATTCGCGAGCAGCATGATCCGAAGCTTGACGAATATTTTCGTCCGCCGACAATGCACTGGCAAATTTCTCCAGCTCCTCCAGGATAAGGGCCTTCTTGGACTGTATACGGTCGATCTGCCCTCCGACCGCCACCGCGATCGGTGACTGGCCGAGCAAGGGGCGGATCGGCATGGCGATGACGGCGATCCCATCCAGGACATCGCCGCTCGTTTCCGCATAGCCGTTCTTCCGCACCTCCTCCATTTCGGCGATGATCCGATGCAGGCTCATCTTGTGGCGCGGTTCGACCTCCTCGTCATTTGCCCGATGGACCAGGCTTCGCACGACATCGTCCGGCTTCAGGCTCAGCAACGCCCTTCCCACGGCGGACGTGGCCAGCGGACGGGCCATTCGCGCCTGGACATCGAAACGCTGCGGCGTGTCGGGCTTCATGAACAGGATATACTGGACATGCACGCCATTCTGGATACCGATGAATGTCGTTTCCTGAACCGCGTTGAAAAGATTGCTCAATCGCCATTCCAGCTGACGATCCTGGACATAGGTCTGGTGGATCCAGCTGCCGATCAGAGCGATCCTGATCGTCGGCGTATAGGTCCGGGCATGGCGGTCCTGATCCAGATACCCCAGGGCGACCAGATTCTGCACCAGCATCGTCACGCTCGGCTGAGGTATCGCCAAAAAGCGCGAGATTTCGCCGACGGTAAGGGGCCGCTGCTTCGCGGAAAATAATTCGAACAGCGCCAGCGTCCGCTCCGCCGATTTTATGGAACGCAAAGCCATCTGTCCTGTCCCGTCTCCGCTCGATCAACCAGCTTCAATCATATCATTCCCGGCACGGCGTCGCCGCAAGTCATACCATATGTAATCCACGCTTTTGCAAGGACTGACTGTTCGTTGCGGGCGGGAGGGGGACCGGCGAACCCCCTATCGATCATGAAAGACTGGCGCGCGCTTTTGCAAAAAGGCGGCGACGGCCTCTTCATGATCCTGGGTGTGATGCGCCAGCGCCTGATAGGCGGCGGACAGTTCCAGCAGCGGCCCGAGTTTCATGTCCTGACCCTCGCGCAGCAACCGCTTCGCCAGCCGGGTGGCATGGCCCGGATTGGCCGCGATCGATTGGGCCACGGCCATGGCGCGAGGCAGTACGTCTTGCGGCGCCACCACTTCGCTGACCAGCCCATATTCCAGCGCCTTCGCCGCATCGATCATGTCGCCGGTCAGCGTCAGCAGCGTGGCGCGCGCCATCCCAATGACGCGCGGCAGCAACCATGCCCCGCCATCGCCGGGCACGATGCCCAGTTTCACGAAGCTTTCCGCAAACAGCGCCGATGAAGACGCGATCCGGACGTCGCACATGCAGGCAAGATCGAGGCCGGCGCCGATGGCGGGACCGTTCACCGCAGCGATTACCGGCACTTCCAGTTCGTAGAGCGCCGCCGGAATGCGCTGGATGCCGGCGCGATAGGAATTTCGCAGCGTCTGGGGAGATCCTTCGAACATTCCCTTCTTCTCGAGCATATGCTTGACATTGCCACCGGCGCAAAAGGCCGATCCCGCGCCGGTGAGGACAATGGCGCGAACGGACGTGTCCCGCTCCATATCACGGCAGAAAGCGGCGATTTCGTCGCTATGCGCGATTTCGGTGATGGCGTTGCGGACATCGGGCCTGTTGAGCGTCGCAACGACCACGGGACCGTCTCTTTCAACGAGCAGGAACGGCGCTTCTGACATGGTGCATTCCTCTTCTATGGCGCTGCGTCTCTTGGCGGCATTTGGCCGTGCCGAATCGTCAGCCTGCATATCGGGCTAGTGGCTGTGACGCCGATGCTCTAATATTGATTCTGAATTTTTCGATAGGCAAGGCATATCATGGATCTTCGCCAACTCCGCTATTTCGTTGCGGTCGCCGAAACCCGCAATTTTCATCGCGCGGCCGAACGGCTGAATGTTTCACAGCCTCCCGTCACCGTGGCGATCCGCAAGCTGGAAAGCGAACTGGGCGAACCCCTGTTCGTGCGCGATCCCCGTGGCGTGGCGTTGACGCCAGCGGGGCGCGCCGCCCTCCCCGCCGCTCGCGATGCAATCGCGGCGGCGGAACAGCTTCGCGACGTGGTTCGCGACGGCGCATCAGGTCTGCGGGGGCGGCTCAGGCTGGGCATAATAGGCTCGGCCAACAGTGATTTGCTGCCGCGTGTCATCCCTGCCTTTTGCAAGGCCTTCCCGGACGTTGAACTCGTGCTTGCGGAAATGAACAGTGTCGAGATCGTCCAGGCGATCGCCGCTCAGCAGATCGACGTCGGTTTCATTCGATTGCCGATGATTGAAGCAGCTCCGGTCAATGTCGAGGTCATCGAGCATGATGAACTGGTGGTGGCGATGCAGGCGACCGATCCTCTCGCTGGCCGCAAGCGCCTGGCCCTGGCCGAACTTGCCGACCGACCGTTCATTTTCTTCAATCCCGTCAGTGTCCTCAACGTCATCACGCATATCGCCTGCCAAAAGGCGGGCTTCGCACCCCGGATCCAGCAACAGGCCATGCAGGTTCAGACAGTGCTGAGCCTGGTCGAGGCGGGTTTGGGCATCGCGCTGATTCCCGCGCGCAGTGCCCGGTTCACCAGCGCCCGGCTGCGCGTCCTTCCCCTGGCAGAGCCGATCCCGATCGAGCTGGGCATGGCGTTTGCGCAGGATCCAAGTCCGCTGGCTCGCAACTTCGTCATGTCCGCGCGGCAGAACCGCGATAGTCTTTAGTTATCGGGATCGTACGATTAAATATTTGAACGATTGCCACGTTCGGCCCATCCTTTGCGCTCTGGAAGGATCATTGGCGCACATCGCGCACATATGACCAGGAGGAGAGCAAGTCCGCGTGTTCGACACATTTTCCATGGCTTCCCTGCCGGAAGCCGATGAAGACCTTCGTCCAGCAGTCCGCGATCTCGTCGCCCGATTCATCGCGGCCATGCCGGTCGACCGGCGGGCGCGCTCCTGGCAGGGATTCAGCGCGGAATTCAGTCGAATGCTCGGCACAGAGGGTTTTCTGGGCCTGACCCTGCCCGAACAATATGGTGGACGTGGTCGCGGCCCCTTCTCACGCTTCGTCGTTGTGGAGGAATTGCTCTGCGCCGGCGCGCCAGTCGCGGCGCACTGGATCGCCGATCGGCAGAGTGCGCCTCTCATCCTCAACTATGGCACAGAAGCCCAGCGGCAATTCTACATACCGCGCATATGCCGCGGCAAAGCCTTTTTCTGCATCGGCATGAGCGAACCGGGAGCCGGATCCGACCTTGCGGGAGTGCGCACCCGCGCAGAGCGTCAGGACGGCGGATGGTTGCTGAACGGGCAGAAAATCTGGACCACCAACGCCATGCATTCCGACTATATGATTGCGCTGGTGCGCACATCGGGTACGCTGGCAGACCGGCATAGCGGGCTCTCGCAATTGATCGTCGACCTGAAGGCGCCAGGCGTCACCGTGCGCCCCATCGTCGACCTGACGGGCGACGCGCATTTTTCGGAGGTATTCTTCGACAATGTCTCGCTGGGCGAGGATGCGCTGATCGGACATGAGGGCGATGGATGGAAACAGGTCACGGCCGAACTTGCTTTCGAGCGCTCCGGTCCGGAACGCATCTATTCCAGCGTCGTCCTGCTGGATGCCTGGGTCAGGCATCTCCAGGCGGTCGGGCGTGACGAGGCGTCGGGTCTGGTCGGCAAGCTGACGGCGGAACTCGCGACGCTGCGCGCCATGTCGATCGCCTGCACGGCCAGGCTCGCCGCAGGGGAAAGTCCGGTGCTGGAGGCCAGCATCGTGAAGGATCGCGGCACCGGCTTCGAACAACTGCTCCCGGTCGTCATCGGCGATGACCTCGCCGCCCATCCCGACGAGGCGGTGAGCGACGAGCTTTACCGCACCTTGATCTACGTAACGCACATCGCTCCGAGCTTCAGCCTGCGCGGCGGCACACGCGAAATCCTTCGCGGCATCATCGCCCGAGGCATGGGACTGCGCTGAGAAGGGAATGACCATGGACATGAACGAGCTGCTCGAACCTTTCAGGCGCCTGCTGGAATCCACCGTCACGCCCGCCGCCGTTCGCGCGGTGGAAGCTGGCGGCAGTTGGGAAAGCATGTGGCAAGCCATTTCGGAATCCGGCTTTCTGGATGCTCTTGTCGATGAAGATCATGGCGGCGCGGGTCTGACGCTCGCCGACATGGGGCCGTTGTTCCGGGCCATCGGCGCGCAGCCGGTGCCCCTCCCCGTCGCGGAAACGATGGTGGCCCGCGCCTTGCTCGCGGCGGCCGGCATGGCCCCGCCCGAAGGACCCATCATATTGGTGTCGGCCATGGGCCAGCCTGTCCCCTGTGCAGCCGTGGCGACCCATGCGCTGGTGGACACCGGCGACCATGTGCGCCTGGTCCCCATCGACGCGCTTTCTCCCCAGCCGACCGGCGCGCATCATTGCCTTTCCCGGCGTCTCGCGGGCCATCCGACAGGCCCTGGCCCTGCATTGCCCCGCCCCGCTGGCGGCCTGCGCGCGGTTGGCGCGGTCATTCGTGCCGCGCTGATCGCCGGAGCGGCCGAGCGGCTGACCCACATGTCGACCCTGTTCGCCAATGAGCGGGTTCAGTTCGGCAAGCCGATCGGCCGCCAGCAGGCGGTTCAGCATATGCTGGCTGTCATGGGTGAGGATATGATCGCCTGCCGCATCGCGGCGCAGATCGGTCTTTCGAAAGGGCTTCAGGTGCCGATGGCGGTCGCCGCGGCGGCAAAGGCAACCACATCAGCGGCAGCGCCGCGCATCGCGGCAACCGCCCATGCGGTTCATGGCGCGATCGGCATCAGCGAGGAATATGATCTCCAGCTGCTCACTCGCCGCCTGCATGAATGGCGTCTGGCGGATGGATCTGAAGGCTATTGGGAAAAATTGCTGGGTGCTGCGCGGCTGGCCTCTCCCGATGCGACCGTCGATTGGGTTCGGGCTGAAATCTTCGCCTGAGGGCGATGCCCGCAAACGTCAGACGACAGGCACATAAATTCATCGGCCGGAGGACACCCCGGCCGATGACATTTTTACCGTGTACCGCAAGGCGCGACCGGGATGATCAGCCCTTGGGTTTCCGAAATGTGATCGGCAGCGCGCGCAGGCCGTGCACCATGCCGGCTTCCGCATACTCGATGGGACCTTTGCTGGTATCGATGCAAATATCCTCGAGCCGGTCGAGGAGCCGGCCGAGCCCGATCCGGATTTCCGACCGCGACAGGTGGACGCCGACGCAATAATGGACGCCATGTCCGAAGCCGAGATGGTTCCGGACATTGCTGCGCGCCGGATCGAATTCGTTGGCGTGGCTGTATTTCGCTTCGTCGCGATTGCCCGATGCCAGACGGACATGCAGGCAGCTTCCCTTGGGAATATGCGTCTCGCCGATCATCGTGTCTTCCTTGGCCCAGCGCGTGGCCGCGGCGATGGGGCTGTCGAAACGCATCACCTCTTCGATGAACCTGGGGATCAGGTCACGATTTTCGGAAAGCTTTTTCAGCATCTCCGGGTTTTTGATCGCCGCGTAGAGCGTGTTGCCCAGGCCATTGGTGGTGGTTTCGTTGCCGCCCGTATTCAGGGTGGCAACCATCGAGATCACCTCCTGCTCGCTCAGATGATCGCCGTCGCGGGTTGCGCTATGGATCATATGGCTGAGCAGGCTGTCGTCGGGCTCGGCACGCAGCCTGTTGATATGCACCTGGACGAATTTCGTGAATTCGATCAGCTTGAGATGGGCGGCGACCCTTTCTTCCTCGCTCAGCAGACCGCCGGTCACGAGGGAAATGGAGGCAGCGCCCGCATCCTGCATCAGTTGGATATGGGTTCTGGGAACGCCCAGCGTGTCGCAAAAGAAATAGAGCGGGACCAGCAGCGCATATTCGCGATAGAGGTCGACGGAGCCTTCCCCATCCGCCCCGCGATCGATGAAGCCGTCGATCAATCCGTCCACGACCGCGACCAGTGCATCGTCCATCCGCTTGATCGCCGACGGCATGAAGCGGGGGTTGATCAGCTCCCGATACCGCAGGTGCAGATTACCGTCGGTCATCGCCAGCACCGGTACGCGGTGAGGAACGCCGGCTTCCTCGTAGAGCTTGAAATAGCGCTCGGTATAGGCGGCCATGGCCGTGGCCTGGTTGATCGGCGGCGTGTTCGAGAAAGTGCTGGTGTTCTGGAGCACAGCTTCGCTGTCGGCGAAACGGGAGATGACGAACGCATTGAGCGCCTTGGAGAAAAATATCTCCTCTTCGCCCCGAAGCTGCGAATAATAGTCATAAGGCGCCTTGAGCATTTCGGTTTCACCGAAACGATCGGGCAATTCCGTTGTGGCCATATCAACTCTCCGTTTCAACTTTATCGCGTGATCCACGCTCTGATGTCGGGCCGCGCACAACGTCGATGCGATCGACGCCAGGACAGGATGACAAGGGTAAAGGCGAATCACCGGACGATCCAGCGCACAGCATTTGCGCCATCGCCTTAGTGCGTATGTAATGGGGTAGACCCGGCGATTGCACCAGCGCTCCTGCAAGTCGACAGGAGCGTTGGCTGCCATGCAAGCAGATCAGACCTGTCGCCGACACCGGCCAGCCAACGAGGCGACCGGCACGCTCTCTTACGCCGTCTGCCCGCCTTCGACCGGGAGGATCGTGCCGGTGATGAAGGCCGACGCATCGCTCGCGTAGAAATAGATCGCCTGGGCGATTTCGTCCGGCTTGCCAAGCCGGCCCATTGGAACACCGCCGATGATCTTCTCGCGCGATGCCGGATTTGCTTCCACGGCAGCCAGCAGCATGGGCGTTTCGTGCGGCCCCGGGCAGATCACGTTCACGCGGATGTTCTGCTTGGCGAATTCGACCGCCGCGCCGCGAGTGATCGCCACCAGTCCGGCCTTAGAACCCCCATAGACGACCAGCGAAGGATAGCCCTTTATCGCGGCAGTCGACGCCACGTTCACGATCGACCCGCCGCCCCTGGCAATCATATGGGGAATGGCCGCCTTCATCGTCATGAAAGGACCGCGGAAGTTGACGGCGACCATCTTGTCGAAATTTTCGACGCTGCAATCGACCAGCGTCCCGCGATCGTCGCCGGTATAGCCGGCGATGTTGCAGAGGATATCGACGCCGCCGAACCTGGAAACGGCAAGGTCCACCATTGCGTTCGCATCCGCACTGTTGCCGACATCGCCGACAATTGCCGCCGCCCGATCGCCCAGTTCATCGGCGATGGCCATCACGCCATCGGAAATGTCCGCCAGGACAAGATAGGCCCCGTTCGCATGCATCAAGCGTGCAACCGACGCGCCCATCCCTGACGCGGCGCCGGTGATGACCGCAATCTTGCCTTCGACTTTTCCCGTCATTTCAATCCTCTCAATTGGCATGATGGCACAGCTTCACGATGACCGGATATCCTCCAGGCGGCTGTGCTCACGTCAGGCTGCGTCATAAAAGCTGCGCGGCCCGGAGTCAGGAAAAGATCGTTACTTGCTCGTTTCATCATATGTGCAATAGCGCGCGGTCCCCCATCGGATCATTCGAACCTCCGATTCTCCCACCAGGGGAAAAAGGACGGCATGTCCGTCGACACCTGGTCGGGGAAATGGGCCTTTCTCTTCTCCCGGAAGGCGGCGATCCCCTCGTCGGCGTCGGCGGAAAGGCCGCGTTCCGCCACCCCCCGGCTGTCGATCTTGTGGGCTTCCATCGGATGGTCGGCCGTCAGCATCTTCCACATCATCTGCCTGGTCAGCGCCACAGATACAGGTGAAGAGTCCGCGATGAACTGCTGCGCCAGTTCACGCGCGGCCGCCATCAATTGATCCTGCGGGTGAATCGAACGGATCAGACCTCGCTCGCTCGCCTCGGCGGCATCGAACACTCGTCCCGAATAGCACCATTCGAGCGCCGTCGATATGCCAACGATGCGGGGAAGGAACCAGGATGAGGCGGATTCGGGCACGATGCCTCTTCGCGCGAAGACATAGCCAAAGCGCGCAGTATCGCTGCTGATCCGCACGTCCATCGGCAGCAGGAGGCTGGCGCCAAAGCCCACCGCTACCCCGTTCACAGCGCCGATCACCGGTTTCAGGCTGTCGAAGATACGGAGCGTGACAAGGCCGCCTATGTCCAGATAGACGCCGTTGACCACCGGCCTGTCTTTTACGTCTTTCCGCTGACTGTAATCGAACAGGGCCTGCCCCTGTCCGATGTCGGCGCCGGCGCAGAATGCACGATCGCCCGACCCAGTGACGATCACCGCCTTGACCGCGTCGTCCGCATCTGTTGCGTCGAACGCGGCGATCAGGTCATTGGCCATTTCGCGGGTCAGGGCGTTCATGCGATCGGGACGATGCAGCGTTATGGTCGCGATGGAATCCTCGACCTCATATTTGAGCGTGTCGGATTTTTCCATCGATCGTCTCCTCGCCCTTTCCGTGCTCTCAGGGTCGGCACAGCGTCCGCCAGCCCGTCCCGACGACGATCAGAACTTGAACCGGATACCGGCAGTGAACGCCGTGCCGACCGTATCATAAACGTCCGTCAGGGTAGCCATGTAAAGGCCAGGGCTGGGTCCGGTGGCAATGAACGGGGGCTTCCGGTCGAACAGGTTGTTGGCCGTAAGGAACAACTCACTGCCCTGATTTTCACCCACGCGATAGGCCAGGGTGAGATCGGTGTAGAACACCGCCGGCAGATCGCGTTCGGCCCAGATGTTGATCGGCCCGCGCTTCATGCGTCCGATCATCCGTTCCTGCGCCGTCACGCTGAAACGATTGGCGGTATATGTCGCCTGGAGGCTCGCGCGCACCTTGGGCACGGACGCACCCACGGACGAGATGATGCCTTCCGTCCAGCCAGCCAGTTCGACCGGCGCCTGCAAGGCGCTGTCCTGAATGGTGTAACGGTCGACATAGGTCACGAACAAGCGGGTGAAGAGATCGCCCCCGAACAGCGGATGGCGGTAGCTTGCCTCGATATCGAAGCCTCTCGTCTTGAGGCCTGCAAGGTTGGCCGGCGTATTGATGATCGCGCGCGCCGCATTGGCGTCCGTCCGGTCGCTATAGGGCAGGGCGGGATTGCGAACGATGAGGGCGCACAGCGGGCTGGTTCCGCCGCTCGCTTCGCAGGTCCTGGCCGCCAGATCGGTATTGAGCGTCTGGATCGCCCCCTTCAATTTGACGTCATAATAGTCGACCGACAATGTGAAACCGGGCACCGCGCGCGGTTGGAGCACGACGCCCAGGCTCAACGTGTTGGCCACTTCCGGCTTCAGGTCGGGATTGCCCCGGGTCACGCGCGATACGACGATCTGCTTTTGCAGGTGCGGATCGAAGAAGGTCGCGTCGATTGCCGCTCCCCGGTTGTAAAGGTCGAACAACGTCGGCGCGCGGATGTCGCGGGACCGCGTCGCGCGGAAGCGCAGGCCGTCCATGATCTCCCAGACGGCGCCGCCCTTCCACGTCGTGACCGTGCCGCTGGTCGAATAGTCGGTGATGCGCGCGGCGCCGTTCAGTTCCAGCGATCTGGCGAAGGGTTGATCCTTGAAGATCGGAACCGCGATTTCCCCATAGGCCTCCTTCACATTGTAGGAGCCGTTGGCCGTCGCGAAATTGTTGAGCAGAAATCGTCCCGCGCCGGCCGGCAGGTTCCGAAGACCGGCGGGATTTGCAGGAATAAGCGGATCGGAATTGCTCGTCATGTTCAGGCTGGATTTGCGATATTCCGCGCCGACGGCGACGGCCAGCGGACCTGCCGGCAGGTCGAACAGGTCGCCGGTGATGTTGGCGGCGATATTGTCCAGCTTCGTGACCGCCGCATATTTCGACACATCGCGCACATAGGCGAGCGCATCTGCGGACGGCGCGCCCTGACCGAAGAGGTTGAGCGGAACGCAGTCGGCGAACCGTGCCCGCACGGCGGGATCGGGATCGAGCGTCGGCCGGCAGACGATCTGGCCGGACGGGCCCAGGACGGCATCGGTGGCGGCGGCCAGTCTTTCCTGCCGGATATCCTTGTTCCTGCTGCGATATTTCGACCAGGAATGCTGGTACGTCAGGTCCCAGTGAAATTTGTCGATATCGCCCTTCAGCCCGACAGCGGCATTGTAATAATCGTTGCTGTCGTGCGTACCATTATCCGCCGTTTCCAGGATCATCCGGCTCATTCTGAACGAGGATTGGCCCGCTGCCGTGAGGGCGGTCGCCATTGCAGGCGGGAGGAAGGGGTTTTCGGTGAAATATGTCCTGTTGAGCGGATAGAGCGTCTGCCCCTGGCCAACCCGGCCGTCGCCATCGGCATAACGCTGCTTCGTCTTGGCGCCGTTCACCTGCACGAACGCGGTGATGTCATCGCTGGCTTCGAAATTGACGCGCAGGAAGGCGGTGTCGGTTGTTGCTGGCACCGCCTGCCATTGTCCATCCCATTTGTGGTAATCGCCCCCGACGAACAAGCCTGGGCTTCCGGTCGCCCCGCCGACATTGATCGGCCGATAGACCCCTGGCGTGGTGAACACGTTATTGGCGAACGGTCCGCTGAGGATGTTGCCACCGGCGGTTGCAAGGGCAAAGCGGATATTCCTGCCATCGACCAGCGGGTTGGACAGGCTGCCTGGCGTTCCGCCGCCCGGTACGCTGCCGACCGCAATATTGTAATTCCCGTAGGGCGGCCGATCCTGGAATTTGAAGCCCCCCGTTTGATAGCGCTCGACTGCGGCTACTATATTGACGCTGTCACCCAACTGGGCACCATAGGCCAGCGCTATCCGATAATTCTGATTGTCGCCGCGCGATGCTATGGAACCCTGGGCAACGCCCTTGAAACCCACGAACTTGTCGTCCAGAATGAAGTTGACGACGCCGGACACCGCGTCAGACCCGTAGGTGGCGGAAGCGCCGGCGGTCACGACTTCGACGCGCTTGACCAGAAGCTGCGGTATGACCGAAGTATCGACGAGACCCGAGAATGTTGTTGGCGACAGGCGTCGCCCGTCCTGCAAGATCAACGTCCGAATAGCGCCGATGGCATGAAGGTTGACGAAGTCACCATGATTGCCGACGATGGCCGCAATCGATCGCGCACTGGTATTGGTCAGCGATCCGCTGAATTGCGGCAGCTGCGTAAGCCCGGCGATCAATGAGGTGGGCGCAACCTTGTTCAGGTCCTCCGCCGTTGAAACAGTCATCGGCGACGGCGCTTTCGATCCATCTCTTACGATGCGGCTGCCGGTCACGATGATATCGGAAATGGTGGCCGGCGCCTCTTCCTGGACCGGCGCCGCTTCTCCCGAACTCGGCGTCTCCTGAGCGAACACCAGGCCAGGACTTGATATGATCGCTGCCAGCGAACCAATCGAAATGGCTACCTTACGGTTCATCGAACCCCTCCCGTTCAAATCTTGTCGATTTTATGCGGCGCATTCTGTTGACGAGCGCCATGTTGCACAAGGAGTTGATCGAGATTTCGGGCAGCCGCAATATGCGGTGGTCAAGATTATGGATGCAATAAACCCCGAATAATCGGGCATCATTCCGTCCGTAATCTATCAATAAGACAGCAATCGTTTCATACCGTCCCAATATTTGAGGATTATGGGAGAGTGGACATCGTGCGTGCAGCAGTGATCCGGGGCATAGGCGAAAAATTCGAAATCGCGGACATCACGCTGGCGGCCCCTATAGGCCAGGAAGTGCTGGTCGAAGTGCGCGCCTCAGGGCTTTGCCACAGCGATATCACTGTCGCGCAGACCGGCATGGGCGTGTCGACGCCGATCGTGCTCGGCCACGAAATCGCCGGCGTGGTCAAAGCGGTCGGCCCGCTCGTCACGCGTATCAAGGTCGGGGACCATGTCGTTGCCGCGGCCTTGCAGCCCTGTGGCCGTTGTCCGGCCTGTCTTCGCGGCAACCTCAATGCCTGCTCGAACCCTGGAGCGCTCGACCGGGATCCCTCCGAAGCCGAATGCAGGTTGCATGATGATTGCGGATGTCTCGGTCAGCTGCAAGGCTTGGGCGGCTTTGCCGAACAGGCTCTGATCCACGAAAATCAGCTTGTCGCGATCGACAAGTCCATGCCTTTCCCGCAGGCGTCGATCATCGGCTGTGCGGTCGTAACCGGATGCGGCGCCGTCTTCAATGCCGCCAGGGTTTCTCCAGGACAATCGGTCGTCATCTTCGGCTGCGGCGGTGTCGGCCTCAATGCGATCCAGGCCGCGAAACTCGCGGGCGCAACCCGGATCATTGGTGTAGATATCCAGCAGGCGAAGCTCGATCTTGCCCGCAGGTTCGGCGCCACCGACATTGTCGACTCGTCTCAGGTGGACGCGGTCGACGCTGTCCTAGGCCTCACCGACAGAGCAGGCGTGGATCATGCCTTCGTGATGGTCGGCGTGCCGGCTGTCGCGGAAACGGCGATGGCGGTCCTCGGCTTTGGCGGCACGACATATCTGATCGGCGGCATGGCGCCCGGCGCCGAACTGACCTTGCATCCCTCGCCGGTAGAAAGCGGCATCCTGCCGCGTCAGCAGGGCATCCGGGGGCTATGGCTAGGCTCCTCGAACTTCTACCATGACATCCCCTTATATGTTGACCTGTATCTGCGTGGACAGTTGAACCTCGACGATCTCGTCGCCCGCACCATCGACCTGGATGAAATCAACGAGGCCTATGAAGCGCTGGAACATGGCGCCGTGGCCCGCAGCGTCATCACCTTCCCGCCTCGCGGATAAGCGAACAGCGTCCCGCAAGCGGCAGGACGCTGTTCCACCATCATGCGCGGGCGGCGACGACCGGGAAGCCCGCGATCGCTTCCCGTTCGAAATCGGCACGGATCCACCACAGCAGCATCATGCCGACCGCGCTGAGGACGGCGCAGACGATCGCCAGCCCGCTGCTCAGTCCGTTGACTTCGTTCACCATCGCTCCGACCATCGGGACGAGGACGGGAATCGCTCCCGCGCCGAACAGCGTGATGCCCATATAGAGAAGCGCCACGAAGGTCGCCCGCATCCGGTCTGGCGCCACCTCCTGCATCGCAATCACGATATTCATGCTGCCGCCCAGCGAGCCAATCAGGCCTGCCCCGATCAATGTCAGCCGCAGCGTGGGATTGGACAGGACGGGGCCGATCGCCAGCGACGCCAAGGTTACCGCCGCGAACGCGAAACAGACCAGAATGACGGCATCCGGGCGCCCCCATGCCCTCACGCGGCTGGTGAGCCAGGGCGCTCCCAAAGCGCCGGCCACGCCGCCGATGAAGATGACGGGCCCGAATGCCGACCCGGCCTCTATCGCGGTCCAGCCGAAATCCCGCTTCAGCGACTCGATCGTCCAGTAATTGAGCGCATAGCTGCACCCGGATGCGAACACGGAGCTGAAGAACAGGCCGGCATACAGCTTCTTGCGCGATGCGATCTGCCGCATCACGTCGCCCCTGGCGGGAGCGTGCGCCTTGCCACCCCCGCTTGTCCTCTGCGGTTCCCGCACCAGCAGCAGGAACAGGATCGCCAGGGCGAGGGACGGCACCCCCACCACGAAAAGCACGAGCTGCCAGACCTGCATATCTGTTTGAAAGCCGCCCGCCATCAGGCCTTCTATCCCGGAAATGACAAGCGCCCCGCCGCCAAAGGCCAGTGGCGCGCCGATCAGGCCGGCGGATGTGTAGAGGCTCGCGGCCAGGCTGCGCTTGTCGCGGGGGAACAGGTCGCCGATCATCGAATGCGCGGCGGGCGTCAGCACTGCCTCGCCGGCGGCCAGGCCCAGCCGAAGCAGAACCAGCGCAATATAGCTGTTGGCAAAGCCCGAAGCGATCGTCGAAGCGCACCAGATGAGCGCGCCGGCGACGATCAGCAATTTGCGGTTGCCGCTATCGGCAATGCGGCCCGCGGGGATACCCAGGAAGGAATAGACCGCCGCAAAGGCTGTTCCGATAAGCAGGCCGATCTGCACGTCGCTCAGCTGGAACTGCGCCTTTATCGGGCCGATCAGCAGGACGAAGATCTGGCGATCGATGAGGGAAAAGACATAAAGCGCGGACAGCATCGCGAGCACCAGCCAGGCCCGCGCGTCGGCATGGAGAGACGTTGGCGCTTGGGAGCGGGTGGACGCGGACATGAATTTCCCTCTCAGACGCCTTTTCCGGCTTGGCGCAGACACTAGGATGGGGCGCTGGCCAGGTCACGTGTGGATAGATTGCATGCGTAATGTCATGCTCGCCTCGACATCGACGCCACCGCCGCATTGCATATGAGATAACGGCGGTGCGGGAACCGTCTTGCTCCCGCCGCACCTTGCTGCCCTGTCCGGATATGGCCATGCTTCGGTCAAACAAAGAATGAAGATGCAGAGGACCGGCATGGACCAGATATTCACCTCAGGTGACGAGGCTTTCCGCCGTGAAGTGGCGGATTTCGTCGCCAGCGAATATCCGCAGTACCTGCGCGAAAAGACCGCGAGCAATGAAGAATATAGTCGCGAAGACTATATGACATGGATGCGAATACTCGCGAAGAAAGACTGGCTCGGATCAAGCTGGCCCAAGGAATATGGCGGAACCGGCTGGACCCTTACGCAAAGACACATCTTCCGGGAGGTGCTGGAAAACGCCGATACGATCCGCATATTTTCGATGGGCGTGTCGATGTGCGGCCCTGTCATCCAGCGGTTCGGAACGGCGGAACAGAAGGCCCGCTTCCTGCCCCCGATCGTGCGTGCCGAAACCTGGTGGTGCCAGGGTTTCAGCGAGCCGGGCGCCGGGTCTGACCTGGCAAGCCTGCGCACCACCGCCGAACGGTTCCGGGGCGACGATGGCAAGGACTATTATCGCGTCAACGGCCAGAAGACCTGGACTACTTATGCGCAACATGCGGACTGGGGATTTTTCCTGGTCCGCACCGACACCATGGCCAAGAAACAGGAAGGCATATCCTTCCTGCTGATCGACATGAAGTCGCCGGGCCTGACCGTGCGGCCCATCGAGACGCTGGGCGGGGATCTGGAAGTCAACGAGGTCTGGCTCGACGACGTCATCGTGCCGGTCGAAAACCGGATTCATGACGAAAACAAGGGCTGGACCTGCGCGAAATATCTGCTCCAGCATGAGCGGTCCAATCTGGCCGAGGTCAGCCGCTCCAAGAACCGCATCAGGAAGTTGCGGGCGCTTGCGTCCGAACAGCGGGACGCTCATGGCGATCCGCTGATCGATGTCCCGGCGTTCAGGCGGCAGATCGCGCAGCTCGAAATTGAACTGATGGCGCTTGAAGTCTCCGACTTGCGCGCGCTGGCCGCAACCACATCGGGCCAGGATGCAACGCCGCTGTTGAGCGCGCTGAAAACAAAGGGCACCCGGATCGCGCAGCGTGCCGCGGAATTGATAATGGACGCGGCCGGGCCTCAGGGCCTGATCGACCATGAAGGCAAGCCGCCCAGCGCCGATGGCGGCATGGCAGGCCCACGGGGCGGCAGGCGTGCCGCCGACACATATCTGAACATGCGCAAGGCGTCGATCTATGGCGGATCGAACGAGATACAGATGGAGATCATCGCCAAACGGGGGCTTGAACTGTGAACCCGGTTCGATGCTTGCGGCAGATGGATGCGACGAGATGAATTTCGATTATAGCGACGAACAAAATATGCTGCGGGAAGCGCTCGCGGCCTTCCTGCGGGACCGTTTTCCTTTCGAAAAGCGCCGCGAGACGGTGAAGACCGCCGAGGGCGTCGATCCCGGCATCTGGCAGGCATTCGCAACCGAACTGGGTCTGCTGGCCGCCCCCTTCCCCGAAGCCATGGGCGGTTTTGGCGACGGTGCGACCGGCAACAGGATCATCATGGAAGAGATGGGCAAGGCCTTGTCGCTAGAACCGTGGCTGGAATCCATCGTCATGGCCCCGCCGCTGCTCATCGGCTCGACCCCTGCCGCCGATCAGGCTGTTCAGGCGGTGATAGCCGGAGAGGGGATCGTCATCCCTGCCATGAACTGGCCGGTCGTCGCTCCAGGCGGCATCAACGCGCTTGTCGCGCGGCCGTTTGATGAAGGCTTCACCCTGTCCGGGCATGTCCAGCTCGTGCGCCATGCGGCCAGGGCTACGCAATTCCTGGTCGCTGCCGATCTGGGCGGTGCCTCCGGCCTCGCCCTGTTCCTTGTGCCGGCCGATCTTCCCGGCATCTCTCGGGAGGACGCCAAGCTGGTAGACGGCGGGCGCTGTGCGGATATTCATTTCGAAAATGTCGTCGTCCCTGCCGAAGCGATGATCGCCCGGGGCGAGGATGCGGCGAGCAGAGTGTCGGCATCCTTCGATGCCGGCGTTGCCGCGCTGTGCGCGGAATGCCTCGGCATTCAGCGGATGCTGCTGCAATGGACCGTGGACTATTCCAAGCAGCGCAAGCAGTTCGGCAAGGCGATCGGCGAATTTCAGGCGCTCCAGCATCGCATGGCGGAAATGTTCATCAAGGTTGAAGAGAGCTTTTCCGCGACGATCATGGCGGCCGCCAGCCTTTCGGCGCCGGCCGAAAGCCGGGCCAAGTCGGTTTCGGCGGCAAAGGTCCTGATTGATCAGGCGTCCAGGTTCGTTGGCGAGGCGGCCGTGCAAATCCATGGCGGCATGGGCATGAGCAAGGAATTGCCGGTCGCCGATTATTTCACCCGCCAGATTGCGATCGCACATCAGTTGGGTTCGACCGAATATCATTTCCAGCGCTATGAAGCGGCGTCCTTTGCCGCCTGACTCCGCATCGAGAGCACAGGCCGATGGCCCGCACGCTCGCTGACCTGCTGCGCAGCGACGATGTGGTTCGTGACGATCCCGCCGCCCGCCGCGCCGCGAAGGCGGCCATCGCGCGCTTTTACGCGGCGATCGGGCGGCGCGACTGGGATCCGGTGCGAAACGCGCTGACTGCCGATGCCGTCTATGAATTTCCCTTTTCCGAAACGGGGTCGAGCGATCCGTCGGAATGCCGCCGCTTCGAAGGAGCCGATGCGATCGTCGGCTTCTGGCGCGACACGCTTGCGCGCGACATGCGGTTTGCCGCGCCGGAGGATGTGGACCTCTCCATCCTGGCAGACGGAAGCCGTCTGTTCATCGAACAGCGCGGCAATATCGTGCTGGCCGACGGCACGCCCTACCGGAACCGCTACATCTTCCGCTACGACATTCGCGGCGGCCGGATCGCGCATGTTCGCGAATATATCAATCCCGTTATCTCCGCCCGCGCCTTCGGGCGGCCTCTGGGCCCGTCAAATGGCGCCTAACCCGGCGACTTTCAATGAAACAGGAACAGGATCATGCAGAACAATCCCGTGATCGTCGACGTTGTTCGGTCCCCGATGGGGCGTGGCAAGGCAGGCGGATCGCTCAGTCAGGTCCATCCGGTCGATCTGTTGGCGCAGACGATCGCCGGCCTTCTGGCGCGTCATCCGTCGCTCGACCCTGGACTGGTCGACGATGTCATTGTCGGCTGCGTGAGCCAGGCGGGGGAACAGGGCTTCCCGCCTGGCCGGTCCGCCTGGCTGGCCGCCGGCCTGCCCGCCCATGTTCCCTCGACCACTGTCGACCGGCGGTG
Organism: Sphingobium anseongense; assembly: GCF_037725245.1. Classification (NCBI taxonomy): domain Bacteria; kingdom Pseudomonadati; phylum Pseudomonadota; class Alphaproteobacteria; order Sphingomonadales; family Sphingobiaceae; genus Sphingobium; species Sphingobium anseongense. Next base: position 52,366 of record NZ_JBBJUL010000008.1, read on the forward strand.
CGGATCGAGCCAGCAGGCGCTCCACTTCGCGGTCCAGGCCATTGCATCGGGCGACTATCAGATCGCGCTCGCGGGCGGCATTGAATCGATGAGCCGCGTACCGATGGGCAGCGCCCGGCTGGGGCAGGATGTTTTCGGAAAGGGATATCGCGCTCGCTACCCTGTGGATGTCGGGCAGGGCGTAGCGGCCGAACTGGTGGCGGCGAAGTGGCAGATCAGCCGGGAGGAAATGGATGCCTGCGCGGTTCGCTCGCACAATCTGGCCGACGCTCGGCGGCGTGACGGATCGCTGGCGCGTGAGATCGTGCCCATCCTGACGCCGGAAGGGACGGTCGGGGAAGACGAGACGATCCGTCCCGGCACGACGGTCGAAGCCTTGGGGCAGTTGCGCACGGCGTTCAACGACGATGCCATCGCCGCCCAATTCCCGCAGATCAACTGGAGCGTGACCGCAGGCAATTCCTCGCAGATCACCGACGGAGCGGCGATGGCGCTGGTCATGTCGGAGGCTGCGGCATCGCGGATGGGACTGACGCCGCGCGCGCGCATCGTGGCGCTGGACGTCATCGCGGATGATCCACTGATGATGCTGACGGCGCCCATTCCCGCGACGCAGCGCGTGTTGGGCAAAGCCGGACTGACCGCCGACGCCATCGACCATTTCGAGGTGAACGAAGCCTTCGCATCGGTGCCGCTGGCCTGGCAGCGCGAAATGCGCGTCGATCCCGCGCGTCTCAATCCCCGTGGCGGGGCGATTGCGCTGGGCCATCCGCTCGGCGCGTCAGGCACGCGCCTGCTCGCTTCGCTGCTGAACGGACTGGAAGAAACGGGCGGCCGCTTCGGCCTGCAGACCATGTGCGAGGCGGGCGGTCAGGCCAACGCCACCATCATCGAACGACTTTGAGGATGTTGTAAGATGAATATCGATGGATTTTCGGCCGTCGTGACCGGCAGCGCGTCGGGGCAGGGCCGGGCGCGGGGGCACGGTGCGCGTGGTCGAACGGAGCGGTGATCCCGGCTCGCTCGACCTTTTCGAAGAGATCGTGCGCGTCAACCTGATCGGCACCTTCAACGTGCTCAGCCAGGGCGCCGCCCGCATGGCGAAGAATGAGCCTGTCGATGGCGACCGCGGCGTCGTGATCCTCACTTCCTCGGTCGCCGCTTTTGAAGGCCAGATCGGGTAGATCCCCTATGCCTCGGCCAAGGCCGGGATCGTCGGCATGACCTTGGTCGCCGCCCGCGATCTGGCACGGCACTGCATCCGCGTCTGCACCATCGCGCCGGGCACCTGCGACACGCCGATCCTGTCGCGTTTCGGCCCGGACGTGCTCGATGGACTGGGCAAGGCTGTCCCTCACCCCGCCCGCCTGGGCCGCCCATCCGAATTCGCTTTGCTGGTCGGACAGATCATCGAAAATCCCATGCTCAATGGCGAAACGATCCGGCTCGACGGCGCGATCCGCATGCCTCCGCGCTGATGGCGCGGGCGCGACGGAGCTGCCGCCATTACTGATGCAATCAAAGTATTCGGGGGCTCGATTGGGCTTGCCAATCGGCCGCCCGGAACGCCTAGAATGTTAAACGCCGATGCCGACTGGCATATTCAAGGAGCATATGTCCGCAATGGAATATAAGCCGGTTCGCAGCACATTATACATGCCTGCTTCCAAACCCAAGGCCATCGCCAAGGCGCGCACCCTGGATTGCGACGCGGTCATACTCGACCTTGAAGATGCCGTGGCGCCGGACGAGAAGGCCGACGCCCGCGCCCGTGCACTGGCTGCGGTGTGCGAAGGCGGATTTGGCCATCGGGAAGTGGTGGTACGTGTCAACGGCCTCGATACGCCCTGGGGCCGCGCGGATCTGGAAGCCATCGCCGCCTCCTCTGTCGAACCCGACGCGGTGCTGGCGCCCAAGATTTCCACGGCCGATGACGTCCGGGCCTATGACGCCCTGTTGGGGCCGCTTCCCCGCCGCACGCGCTTGTGGGTGATGATCGAAACCGCGCGATCGATCTTCAACTTGCCCGACATCGCCGACGCAGCGCGGGATACCCGCCTCGCGGCCTTCGTCATGGGCACCAACGATCTTTGCAAGGAAACCAACGCCCGCCTTGTCGCCGGCCGCGCCGCCCTTACGCCGCAACTGGCCCTTGCCGTGACAGCCGCGAAGATGGCGGGTCTGACGATCATCGACGGAGTCTATAACGACCTGCAGAACGCGCCGGGGTTCGAGGCGGAATGCCGCCAGGCGCTGGAATTCGGCTTCGACGGCAAGACGCTGGTCCATCCCGGCCAGATCGAGATCGCCAACACCGTCTTTTCGCCGACCGATGCCGAAATCGCATTCGCGACGGCGGTGATCGATGCTTTCGCCAAGCCGGAAAATGCCAATGCCGGCGTATTGCGGGTGGAAGGCAAGATGGTCGAACTGCTGCATCTGGAACAATGCCGCAGGCTGATGGCCATCGCACGATCGCTGGTCAGATAAATCCGGGTCCAAAAGAACCGGAAAAAGAGAAATACAGGAGAGGCAGGTCATGAAGATCGGAATGATCGGCGCGGGCAAGATCGGCGGCATATTGGCAGAAAGATATGCCGCTGCGGGCCATGCGGTAACGATTGCCAACTCACGCGGTGGTGACAGTCTGAGGGATTTGGCGTCGGACCTTGGCGTGCAGGCGGGTTCGATCGCGGATGCGGTCGATGGCGCGGACGTGGTTTTCGTCACCATCCCGCAAAAGAACATCCCGGCCCTGCCCGACAACCTGTTCGCCGATGCCAAAGTCACGCTCGTGATCGTCGACACCGGCAACTACATGCCCTTTCGCGACCCGCCGATCGAAGCGATCGAGGCCGGAGAAGTCGAAAGCATGTGGGTGTCTCGTCACCTCGGGCGGCCGGTGATCAAGGCGTTCAACAGCATCATAGCGGAAAGCCTGCGGGACCAGGGCCGACCCGCCGGTTCCCCCGGTCGCATTGCCCTTCCCGTCGCCGGCGACGATCCCCGCGCCAAGCGGATCGTCATGGATCTGGTCGATCTTGCGGGTTTCGATCCCTCCGATGCGGGCCTTTTGGCCGACTCGTGGCGACAGCAGCCTGGCATGGCTGCCTACTGCACCGATCTGACGCTCGCACAGCTGCCCGATGCATTGGCACGAGCGGACCGCGCAACCGCGCCAGGAATCCGCGATGCGTTTACCCGCGAACTGCTTGAGAGTTGGGATAGCGCGACGGCAGCCGACCGGGTCCAGATCATCCGGCGCCATCATGCCGACATCAGCGCACAACAGCATTGAAAGAACAGAAGATGGAATCGCAGCAGGAACTCGGTTTCGCTCCCGGAATGACCGAGGAGCGACTGATGATACAGCAGCTCGCAAGGGATTTCACCAGCAGCGAGGTGCGCCCGCTCGCCGATCGACTGGACCCGGAAAAGGCCGACTTTCCACTCACGCTGATCGACAGCATGGGGGAACTGGGCTTCTTCGGCATATTGATCCCACAGGAGCTGGGCGGCCTTGGCCTTGGCGCCTATGAATATTGCCTTGTGACCGAGGAATTGGCCAAGGGCTGGATGAGCGTCGCGAGCCTGCCCGCTCGCGGCAACGCCTTCTACCGGGCGATAGGGGGCACGGAAGAGGAAAAGCGGCGAAAGATCGCCGCCATGGCGCAGGGACGCTATCTGGGCGCGGCTGCCTTGTCCGAACCTGGCACGGGATCGGACCTGTCCGGCGTCTCCTGCCGCGCTCGCCGCGAAGGCGACGAATGGGTTATCACCGGCAGCAAATATTGGTGCACTTTCGCCGATGGCGCGGACTTCATCCGTGTGCTTTGCCGGATTGACGATGGCAGCGGCGCCAAGGCAGGCACCATCAGCCTGAACGTCGACAAGCCGCGCGGCCAGTTGCCCGAAGGCGTCACCGGTTCGCCGATCCCCAAGATCGGCTATTTCGGATGGAAGACGTGGGAACTCTATTTCGATGGCGTGCGGGTGCCGGCCGATCCGTCAGCGGACGATAGCGGACGGGCCTTTCAGAACACCGCCCACAATCTGGAACTGGCGCGCGCGCAGACCGGCGCGCGGTCGATCGGCCTGGCGCAGGCGGCGCTCGACCACGCCGCCGCCTATGCCAAGGAACGGGTGCAATTCGGCCAGCCCATATCGGATTTCCAGGCGATCCGCTTCAAGATCGCGACCATGGCCACGAAGATCGAGGCGGCGCGCCAGTTGCTTTACCATGTCTGCGAGGAAATCGACGCCGGCCGTCCCGCCAGGGTGAAGACGTCCATGATCAAATATCTCGCCGCCGAAATGGCCGAAGAGGTGACGAGCGAAGCGTTGCAGATCGTCGGCGGCGCGGCCTATACCACGCTCCATCCGATCGAGCGTTTCTGGCGCGATGCCCGCCTGACGAAGATATTCGAAGGCACGTCGGAAATTCAGCTGCGCATCATCTCGGACGCGATGCTTGGCAAGCCCGTCGGCAAGAAAGAAAAATGAGCTGTCCGGGCCAGTCCTGCCCGGTGTCGTCGTTCAGAAGCCGCATTCCGTCCGCAGCCATGACGTGACTATGCGGGCGAGCGCAATGCGCTTTGTCAGGAAGAAATGGTCAGAATCCAGAACGATGTCGGTGAAGTTGGTGGCGCCTGCGTCGCGGAAGGCGTTCCTGATGGGGATATGGCAGGTCTTCAGGGGCGTGGGCATGTCGTTGGTTGCGCCGATCAGCAGCAGCTTCTTCGATAGCAGTCGGGGAATGTTGTGAATGATGCTCAGGCGATCAATCTCTCCACTGGTCATCCCCTTGAGCCGGGTCAGGACATCGATCCGTCCCGCGCTTTCCGATTTCAGCCAGGAAAACCAGTCCGTTGGAACATCATCGACGTTCAGATCGCGGAATAGTTCGTGATTTGATGGAGCGATGGCGATACCATATTTCACATGGTCGAGTTCAGCACATGAGCTGAAAGCAACGGAACCGCCGGCTCCACTAAGGCCGAGCACCGCAATACGCTCGGGGTCGATCCTATAGCCTTTGCCGTTCGGCGTCGTTTTCCCGGCCGCATCGGCAGTCCGAATAAACTCTACTCCAGCATTGAGGTCGTCCAGCGCGCTGATGAGGGAATATTCATGTTCGCGGTCCCACATCCCCCTCGGCTGAAAGGTCATCACGCTGATGCCCATATTCAACAGCGGAATGATCAGGCTTTCCAGTCGATCCCCGCCAAATGCCTGGCAGGAAATGATAACGCACCCCTTGGCCTGCTCTCCTTGTGCGATCCATATCAGCGCGTGCACCGGCACATCCTGGCTGATGAAATGGGTTACGAAATGCTCGGCCGGACATTCGATGTCCTGAAGCGGTGGATCGGTTACGACATAATCGGCAACCGCATGGGGATCGAAAGGCATAAATCCTCATCCTTTGTCTATCATTGAAGGGGCGGCATTGGTTTCTGCGCCGATCACCATCGCTGCAAAAAAGGGACTGGGCGCATGAACCGATCGATGATGACCGGATCATGCGGCACAGTCGTCAGCCGGTGAAACTGCCGCCCGATTCCGCCTTTTCCACCAACAGGCGCGCCGGTTCGAAGCGAGGGCCATATTCCAGCGCCATCTCGCGCAATTTGGCGACGATCTTCGGCAGTCCGACCTGGTCCGCCCAGAACATCGGGCCGCCCGTGTACAGGGGCCAGGCATAGCCCAATATGCAGGCGACATCGATGTCGGACGCCCGCAGGGCAATGCCATCCTCCAGGATCCGCGCGCCTTCATTGACGACCGGGTAAAGCAGCCGGGCAATGATCTCCTCTTCGTTCAGCGCCGGGCGCTGGGCGATGCCGCGTTCCGCCGCCACTTCGGCGATGATCCCGGCGACCAGCGGCGAAGGCGACGGCTTGCGGTTCTCGTCATAATCATAAAAGCCCGCGCCGGCTTTCTGCCCGCGACGTCCGGCATCCAGCAGGTCCTGCTTGACCGTGCGGTACGGTTCGTTGCGGACGACAACGTCCAGGCCGACCAGGTCGAGGGTCGCGAACGGTCCCATCGGGAAGCCGAAATCATAGACGGCCCGGTCGATCGCTTCCGGTGTCGTTCCCTCCAATATCAGCGCGTCCGCCTGCTCGCGACGCTGCGTCATGATCCGGTTCGCGATGAATCCGTCGCAGACGCCGCTGACGACCGGCACCTTGCCGATCCCGGACGCGAGCTTCAGTGCGGTCGTGAGCACCTGGTCGGATGTCCTGGCGCCGCGCACGATCTCCAGCAGTCGCATGACATTGGCCGGCGAGAAGAAATGCAGGCCGATGACCGCTTCGGGTCGACCGGTCGCGGCGGCGATCTGATCGAGGTCGAGAAAGGATGTATTGCTCGCCAGGATCGCGCCCGGCTTGGCGACACTGTCCAGTTTCGCGAAGATCTCCTGCTTCACGTCCATCCGTTCGAAAACGGCTTCGATGACCAGGTCGACATCCGACAGATCCGCGATGTCGAGCGACGGGGTGATCAGCGCCATGCACTTTTCCACCTCCGCTTCCGTCAGGCGGCCGCGCCTGGCGCTGTTTTCGTAGTTCTTGCGGATGATGCCGATGCCGCGGTCCAGCGCATCGCGCGACATTTCCACCAGCGTGACGGGGATGCCGGCGCTCAGGAAATTCATCGCGATCCCGCCCCCCATGGTGCCGGCGCCGATCACCCCCACGCGCTTGACCGGCAAGTGCGCGATATCCTTGGCGAGGCCCGGCACCTTGCCGGCCTGTCGTTCAGCGAAGAAATAATAGCGCTGCGCTGCGCTCTGGGAGGAAGAGCGCAGTTCCAGGAACAATTCCCGTTCTCGCGCCATGCCCTCTTCAAAGGGAAGGGATATGGCGGCTTCGACCGCATTGATGATGTTTCCGGGCGCCATGAAACCGCGCGCCGCCTTGGCCGACTTGGCCCGGGCGGCGGCGAATATCTCCGGCGTGTCCTTGAAAGCGGCGATCTGGTCCTGTCGATCCCTGATCTTGACCAGCGGCCTGCCCTCCGCGACCACCGATCGCGCGAATTCGATCGCGCCTTCCAGCAACCCATCCTCGGCGACGATCTTGTCGACGATGCCCAGCCGCAAGGCTTCCTCAGCGCCGATGGGTCGGCCGGAAAGCATCAGGTCCATCGCCAGTTCCGGCCCGGTGATGCGGGGCAGGCGCTGCGTTCCGCCAGCGCCCGGCAATAGGCCCAGCTTGACTTCCGGCAAGCCGATCTGCGCGCTCGGCACGCAAACGCGATAGGTGCAAACCAGCGCGAATTCGCATCCCCCGCCCAGTGCCGATCCGTGGATGGCGGCGATGACGGGCTTGCCGGCATCTTCGATTTCGGCGAACACCGTGCCCAGCAGCGGTTCTTCGAGCTGCTTGCCGAATTCGGAAATGTCCGCGCCGGCGAAGAAGGTCTTGCCGGCGCAGATCACCACGATCGCCTTGACCTCGTCGTCGGCCTTCATCGCATTGAATGTCGCCTGCAGACCCCGGCGCACGGCGATGCCGAATGCGTTTACGGGAGGGGAATCGATGGTGACGATACCTATGTCACCGCGCTTTTCGGAAAATGCGACCTCGTTCATGATGTCTCCTCAAATTCTATGCGATCAGAAGCGACCCGTGCCCGTCATTCGGCCGGTCGGCGATCGGATCAGGTGAGCGTCCTGCCGCCGTCGGCGACGATCGTTTGTCCCACGATGTAGCTCGCCATGGGCGAAGCGAGGAAAAGCGCGATGGACGCGATTTCCTCCGGGCTCGCGAGCCGCCCCAGGGGAATGCCTTTCAGCCGCTCGGCCAGGCGCTCGGGATTTTCCGTGGTGACGGAAATCATCCTGGTGTCGACCAGGCCTGGGGCGATGCCATTCACCCGGATGCCGTCCCGCGCCCATGCCGCGCCCAGCACCCGCGTCAGATGGATGAGGCCCGCCTTGGACGCGGAATAGGCAGGGTTGGCGATCGTCGCGCGCACGCCGCCCACCGAACTGATGGTGAGGAGGCAGCCGGAACTGGCGGCGAGCAGAGGCTTCATCCGGGCGGCGCAATCCATCATCGAGTTCAGGTTGACATCGACGATGCGACGGAATGTCTCCGGCTCGAATTCCTGTCTGCGATAGGCGACCGACCCTTGCGACAGCACCACAACGTCCGCCCGCTCGACATCGGGTTGCCATGCCGCGACGGATTCCGCGTCGCCGACGACCAGCTGCGAATAGCGCAGGCCCGCGAAGCGGTGCGCCTCTTCGGGACCATAGTCTTCTGGCGACGCTCTCGTGCCGGTGACAAGCACATCGGCGCCCGCATCGCGAAATGCATAGGCGGTGGCATTGCCGATGCCGCTGGAACCGCCGACGACGATCACTTGCTTTCCGGCGAAGTTCAGATGGGTCATTCCGTTCGATCCCTGCCTGTGCCATGCCCGCGATGCCGGCCCGGACTGGCAAAAACCGTCCGGGCCAGCGTCGCAGCCACTCGCAGATTACCGTTATGCCGGGTTCTGCAGCCCATAGACCTTGGCGGCCGTGCCATGGAACAATGCCGCGCGCTCTTGCGTGCTGTAGCGGTTCGCGAGGATCCGGTGCGCATTCCAGAGAACGCCGTAGGAAATGCCCAGGCGGTCGCGCGGGAAATTGCTGGTGAACATGCAGCGTTCCGGCCCGAACAGGTCGATGGTGGGGATATAATGATCCTCCATCGCGTCCGCTGCCTGCTGCGAGGTGGGCGGCATGGGCTTGTCGTCGAACGCCCGGCCCGAAAAGCCCATCAACAGCCCCGACACCTTGACATAGACATTGGGATAGCGGGCAAGGTCGGTCATCATCGCCAGCCAGTTCTGGTATGTTTCCCGCAACTTGTCCTTGAAACGGCCGGTATAGATCGGAATGCCGACATGGTTGAGGATGATCGGCAGGTCCGGCAGCTTTTCCGCAAGGGCCGCCACATAGGGGATCTGGGGATGGAACACGGCCGCGTCCCAGGAAAGCTTCTGGTCCACCAGCCGCTTCGCGCCGGCGACGAAGGCCGGATCGACGATCAGGTCGACCGGCGCCTCATAGGGCAGCGTGATATCCGGGTCGCTCATCGTCCAGGAGCGCACCCCACGCAGCCGGCCCTTCGCCGCCTCGCGATGCGCGGCGAGCACATCGTCGAGCCGGTCGCCAAGCGTCAGATCGGCGGCACAGATGATCCCTTCGGAAAGGCGCGGGCCTGCCGGGTCACGCTGCATCGCCTCTTCGCCCACGCGCGTCGCGGCGCGCGTTTCGGCGACCGCCTGCAATTCGGGCGGCGCATCCTCGTCGACGAACGTCCTGTAAGCCTCGCAATGGACGGTCGACACGACCTTATGGCCTGAATCGCGGATTTCCTTGAGGAATTCCTCGGTCATGAAGCCGCCCATGGTGGCGCGACGGACAGGATCGTCATACAGATGGCAATGCGGATCGATGATCGGCAGATCCGGGTCGATGGGCGCCTCCTGCATGAGGCTCAGCCACTCGGGCTTATATTGGGCCATCTTCAACTCCTTTCCCATTGCGGCGCCAGGGCCGCTTATCTGCGTTTATGATGTGCGATGACTGCTACGGCGCCAAAGCCGTGGCAAGCGCGCCCCTGAAGCTATTACAGGTGCATTGACTCCGGTCGATCCACGCCTGGGACGTGGGAAAACCGGGCGGACCATCATCCTGTATCTGCTCTCCAGACGTGCCGCGCGCCAGCCGGAGCGCGCCCATATTAAGGATGAAATTTGCATCCGGTGGCTGGAGCGAAGATTGCCAATCCAGCCATTATCAACGATTACCGGTCAAAGGAATGCGTCATGCGGCGGCAGTTGTCATTGCCATGCCGGGAAGAAAAAAGACCGGCATATCGCGCCGGCATCAGCAGATCAGGAGACATGATGTTTCGGCATCTCCATTTCATCGGACGGGACAGCGAGCCGGACACTGGCCGCTTCATTGACAAGATTTCGCCTTCGTCGGGCAAGAAGATCGGTGAAGTCGCGGTCGGCTCTGCCACCGATGTCGACCGGGCGGTGCAACATGCCGCGCAGGCATTCCCCGCCTGGCGCAACCAGCATCCCATGGCGCGCGGCCGCATCCTGAACGCGATTGCGGCGAAGCTGCGCGAACAGATCGACAGTTTCGCTGAGATAGAAGGTCTCGAAACCGGCAAGCCAGCCTGGCAGTCGCCGATTGAAATCGAGGTCGTGGCCAAATATTTCGAATTTTATGCCGGGCTCGTCAGCATTGGTCATGGCGAGATCATCAATCTGGGTCCCGCCTATCACTCCTATACGTTGCGTGAACCCTTTGGCGTCGTCGGGGTGATCCTGCCCTGGAACGCGCCGCTGCAACAGGCCGCGCGCGCCATCGCGCCGGCGCTTGCCTCGGGCAATGTGGTGGTCGCCAAGCCTTCGGAAGAAACACCCGGATCGCTTGGCATGCTGGCGCGCGTCGCCGTCGAGGAATGCGGCCTTCCGCCAGGCGTGCTGAACGTCGTCCACGGGCTGGGCAAGGAAGCTGGATCGGCGCTGGTCGGTCATCCGCTGGTGCGCAAGGTCGCCTTCACCGGCAGCCTGCGGGCCGGGGTGGAAATCGGCAAGATCGCGGCCGAGCGCATCATTCCGCTGACGCTCGAACTGGGCGGCAAATCAGCCAATATCGTGTTCGCGAATGCCGACATGGACGCCGCCGTCGCGGGCGCTGTCCGTGCCTTCAGCGCGAATGCGGGCCAGGTCTGCCTCGCTGGCACGCGCCTGCTGGTCGAGCAATCGATTCACGAAGCCTTTGTCGCGCGCCTCGTCGCTGCGGTGGAGGCGCTGACGGTCGGGCCGCAGCCCGATGCCAGAATCGGCGCGATAACGACTGCGGCCCAGTTCGAAAAAGTCCGGTCCTACATCTCCATCGGCATCGAGGAAGGCGCGACGCTCGCGGCCGGGGGACGAGCGCTGAGCGCGGAGGAAGGCCAGGGCGGCTGGTATGTCCGGCCCACGGTCTTTACCGGTGCCCGTCCCGACATGAGGATCGCGACCGAGGAAATCTTCGGCCCTGTACTGGCCGTGCTGCCCTTCAAGGACGAGGCGGATGCGATCCGCATTGCCAACGACAGCAATTACGGCCTCGCGGCCGGCATCTGGACCCGCGACCTGGGCTGCGCGCATCGCGTCGCATCGCAACTGGAAGCGGGTCAGATCTACATCAACGAATATCTGGCGGGCGGCGTCGAAACGCCGCTCGGCGGCTACAAGCAGAGCGGATATGGCCGAGAGAAGGGTGTCGAGGCGCTGCACCATTATACGCAGCTCAAATGCATCACCATCAAGTTATGACATGTCACGCAAACTCAGCGGCGGAGCAGGCCGCGCCCTTGTGGCGCGGATTTCGGCGACAGGCATCCGGAGCGGTATAATCCATGTCTAATGCAATCTTGGAAAAGGCTGCCCTCTGGAAGAAGGGCCATCTCTACGAGGATTTTTTCGTAGGACAGACGTTTCAGCATCATTGGGGCCGTACCATATCGGAAAGCGACAATATGCTTTTCAGTACCCTCACGCTGTCCTTCGTGCCGCTCTATTTCAACCGGGCCTATGCCATGCAGCAAGGTCATCCTGACATCGTTCTCAATCCCCAGCTGATATTCAACGTCGCCCTGGGTTTGTCCGTTGAGGATTGCAGCGAAATCGGCGGACCCTTCCTGGGGGTCTATGACCTTCGCTATCATCGTCCGGCCTATCCGGGCGTGACGCTCATCGCGAGCAGCACGACGGTCGAGGCACGGATCTCGGGCAACAACCCTGCCGTCGGCATCGTCACCTGGGAGACCGAGGGCCGCGACGAAAACGGCGATCTGCTGGTCAGCTTCCGACGATCAAACCAGGTCCGCCGGCGGGAAGGAGCCAGTCAATGAGCACGCATGTGAACCTGACCGGCAGCAAGAATTATTTCGAGGATTTCGAAGTCGGTGCCGTCATCCGCCATTCACGGGGCAAGACGATTTCCAACCTGGAAAACGTGCTGATCACCAACATGGTCATGAACAGCGCGGATGCCCATTTCAACGAAGACAAGATGTCCCGTACGCCGTTCGGACAGGTCGTGTCCTATGGCGGCGTCAACTTCTCGATGGTCCTGGGATTGGCCTCGCAGGATTGCTGCGAAAATGCCATCGCGGAACTGGGGCTCGACAATATTCGCCTGAGCAAGTCGGTCTTTCACGGCGACACGCTCTATGCTTATACCGAAGTGCTGGAAAAGTCGGATTCCGATCGCCCGGACGCCGGCATCATCCTGTACCGTCATTATGGCGTGAACCAGAAGCAGGAGATCGTCGCGCAAGTCGATCGCAAGGTCTTGCTGAAACGTCGTCCCTGATCAACTGGAGCATTATCCGATCGAATTGGATCGGATAATGTTCGTGCTCCCGCTGGTCTCGCGCAATCGGCCCTGTCCGGCGGGGCATCGCCCTGCCCCACCCCGGCGCAGGATGTCAGTCGACCGGAATCGTGACGACTTTGGGGATTTCGAACGCCGCGACATAGTCCGAAATCGTGTTGGCCGCGATCCGGTCGGGGCTGTTGAGATAATCCAGATTCTGGTTGACGAAGTCGCTGTCGAGGCTGACCGCCCAGATGAACCGGTTTCCGGGAATATCGGCCACCGCGAACTCGACCTTGAAGCCGGCGGCCCGACGCAGCTTGACGATCTTTCTCCAGCGGCTGAGGAAATGCGGCCAGCCGCCTTGCTTGACCTCGTAGACCTTCAGTTCGACGGTCGGCCCGCCCTTGAGTTCCTCGATCGATGGGAAGCTGGTGCTCATGTAAACCTCGGCAAATGGGGGATATCATTTGGGTGTCGGTCCGGGGGGATCAGGCGGGCATCTCTTCAGGCGAGGCCTCAAGCGCGTCATAGCGGGCGCCTGCCCACAGACACATGGGCAATTTGGGATATTTGCCAAGGTAGAAGCGGTTGGCCAGATCGAAGCCCTTCTCATATCTGTGGATCCAGATCAGGCGATTGTTGGCCAGGTCGGCGCAGGCATAAATGATCTTGAAGCCCTCGGGCCTGTAGTCGGCAAATGCGTCCTGAAAGGCAGCGACAGCCTCGTCCATTCGCCCTGGCTGAACATGGTTGATATTGACTTCGATCTTCGATCCGTCGTCGATCAGGCCCAGCGCCGCGGGGTCAAAGTCCATCTATCCATCCTCTCAAGCGGTCGCGCGACCGGCGGCAAAGCCAGCGCGCGTCTTTGTGAAGGGCGCAGACTGCACATGCGCCCGCTTACAATCAACTCGATCGATTTCGGGCGCAGCGTTCATTGCATATGCAACGCCGCTTGCCACAAAGGGGGGTCAGGCCGGGGCCGAACCGTCGAGAACTTCCAGGCTGCGCTCGACCATGACGGGCACGGACCGGACCAGGTCGGCCCACAGCGGATCATGCTTCTTGCCGCGCCGGTGCAGCATCTCGTTGAACAGGGCGATCACGGCGAACCGATATCCCGCCATCGCGCGGTGCCATGCGATCGCCATCGTGTCGTTGGAGCGTCCGGCCGCATGGCGGTAGGTTTCGAGGATTTCGGCCGGAGACAGCACCCAGCGCTCGGCGCGATAGCGATGCTCGGGCAGCACGGCATCGGGATCGGCGTAGAATGCCAGGGCGCCAAGGTCGAGCAATGTCGACCCCAGGAAGGCGATCTCCCAATCCAGCACGGCGCGGACATCGTCGGGGCCAAAGATCATATTGCCGAAATGCATGTCGCCATGGACGCAACCGGCATGGAACTCGTGCGGAATGGTCGACACCAGCCGCTCGCGCAGCAGCGCGATGCGCCCGGCCCAGTTCAGGTCGATCGTCGGCCGGTCGAACAGGCGCAACAGGCGGTCGAACTCGGCGGCGGGCGCCTGCACTGGCCCCCACGCCTTTTCAAGGCCAGCCGTGGGAACCGCATGGAGCCGCGCCATCACCTCCACCCCCCGCCGGGCAAGCTCGACATGGGCAGGCGTCTGGTCGACCGCACGCGCGGGTATGGCCGTGCCGGTGACGAAACCGGCGATGAAATAGGGGCGTCCGAAGACCGAATCATGACCGCCAAACGACCGGATCGGCGGCACCGGCACGGGCGTGCCGGCGAGCGATTGCATGATCCGGGCCTGACGAACCACATCGGACGGCCCGGTCGAGGGCGCATCGGGCGCGATGGTGCGGACGATCAGTTTTTCCCGGCTTGCGCCGTCATCGGCGACAAAGCTGAAACCCACCCCGGCATGACCGGAAAGCGGCTCGACCTGGTCAACGATGACGGCGCGGCCCGCCTCGCTCGTCAACAGCGCGGCGAGCAGATCCTTCATCGGCCGCTCCGGCTGGACGGCCGCACCGCCGCCCTCCGGCGCTGCTGGGGCAGCGGAGGTCACTCCGCGCCCACGGCTTTCAAGGCTTCCCCGAATTTCGCCTCGGCAGCCGCCTGCTTTTCGTACAGCATATAATCCGGGAACATCCCCTTGGCCGGCTGCACGCCCTTGAGCACTTCGCGCGCGGCCAGGATCTTGTGGACTTCGGTCGGGCCGTCGGCCAGCCCCATATGATAGGCGGTCATGATCATGCCGGCGAACGGCATCTGGTCGGTGAGGCCGAGCGAACCATGGACCTGGAGCGCGCGCGAGGCGATGTCGTGCAGCACCTGCGGCATCAGGAACTTTACCGCGGCCACGTTGCGGCGCAGGTCCTTCCAGCTATGGCCATTGTCAGCCAGCCACGCCGTTTCCAGCACCAGCAGGCGGAACTGCCTCAACTGCGCCCAGGAGTCCGCGATCTGTGCCTGAACCAGTTGCTTGTCGCCCAGCAATTCGCCCTTGGTGCTCCGCGACACGGCGCGTTCGCACATCTTGTCCAGCGCGCTTTGCGCCAGGGCAATCGTGCGCATCGCATGGTGCATGCGCCCCCCGCCCAGCCGCTGCTGGGCCACGATGAAACCATCCCCCTGCTTGCCCAGCAGGTTTTCGGCCGGCACGCGTACATTGGTCCATCGCATGTGCGCATGCGTCGGCAGATGGCCGTAGACGCCATAGTTGCGGATCACCTCGATTCCCGGCGCATCGGCAGGAACGATGAACATGGAACTGCGCCGGTGCGGGCGCTCCTCTGGATCGGTCACCGCCATGATCAGGAAGAAATTGGCGACGGACGCATTGCTGGCGAACCATTTTTCGCCATTGATCACCCATTCGCCGCCCTCGCGCACCGCCGTCGTCTCGATCATCGTCGGGTCGGCGCCGCCCTGCGGCTCGGTCAGGGCGAAGCAGGACACCACCTCGTTCGCGAGCAGCGGTTCCAGATAGCGCTTCTTCTGCTCTGGCGTGCCATATTCGGCCAGCACGTCGGCATTGCCGCTGTCGGGGGCCTGCGCGCCAAAGACGATGGGGCCAAAGCGGGAGCGGCCGATCAGTTCGTTGATCAGCGCCAGCTTGAGCTGGCCAAACCCCTTGCCGCCCATTTCCGGGCCAAGATGACATGCCCACAGGCCACGTTCCTGCACCCGCTTCTGCAACGGACGGACGAGCTTTCCAAAACGGGGATCGTCAATGTCATGCTGTGGACCCAGCACGAGATCGAGCGGTTCGACGTCTTCGCGAACGAACTGATCGATCCAGTCAAGTTCCTTCTGGAACTCCGGGTCCGTCGAGAAATTCCAACTCACTGATATCCTCCGGAAAGTTAAGCGAACGCCGTCATCGCAGACGCGGTCGACCCACCTGCATCGACGCTCGCCGCCGGCGGGGGGGAGATGTCGTGCAGCTTCCTGGGCGAAGTCTTGGTGGCAACATGCCGGGATTAAGCCAAGACAATTTGAACGACTTGACTAGTCTATCACAATTGCAATGAGCCAGCATGCGCTTGACCATGATACCGCTGGCTTTGTCGGGTAAGAAGGATTGAAGTTTCTCCGCCGGCTGGCGACATTGCAAGCGTAATGGAATCATGGCTCGCGCCTATTCGTCATTGCCTCCCCGCCAAATCGGCCAAAGATGTGCGTGGGTTGCGCAACTGCGTCGGGCCGGGAAAACATCCGCCGTTCAAGGGCGGGAACTGCGCGACGATTTGGATGGGATGACTGGATTTGACGGACAATGCTGCCCCCTTTGGCGCTTTAGCAGACATAAAGATCATCGATCTCACGCAGATGCTGGCCGGTCCCTTCGGCACCATGCTGCTGGCGGATCATGGCGCGACGGTGATCAAGGTCGAACCCCCCGCAGGGGACCTGACACGGCCGGGCGGCCCCTTTCGCGAGGATGACACGCAACGCGTGCTGGGCGGCTATTTCCAGAGCGTGGATCGCAACAAATACAGCATCTGCCTGGACCTCAAGACCGAAAAGGGCCGGGAGGCGTTCAAGCTGCTGGTGCGGGACGCCGATGCCGTGGTGGAAAATTTCCGCGCCGGCGTGATGGAGCGGCTGGGGCTGAGTTACGAGGTGCTGCGTGATATCAACCCCCGGCTCGTCTATGGCGCGCTGCGGGGGTTCGGCGACACGCGGACCGGCGCTTCGCCCTATCTCGACTGGCCTGCCTTCGACGTGGTGGCCCAGGCCATGGGCGGCATCATGGCGATCACGGGTCCAGATCCCGCCACGCCGACAAAGGTTGGACCGGGGGTCGGAGACATCATTCCCGGCATGATGCTCGGCTTCGGCGTGCTGGCGGCGATCCATCATGCGAAACAGACCGGCGAGGGCCAGTTTGTCGACGTCGCCATGACCGATGCCGTGCTTGCCGTATGCGAACGCATGATCTGGCAGAATTCCGTGCAGGGGGTGGTGCCGGGGCCGGAGGGCAATCATCATCCTTTCCTCTGTCCGTTCGGCATGTTTCCCGCGAAGGACGGCTTCGTCACGATTGCCGCGCAGCAGGACGCCTTTTTCGCCACGCTGTGCCGGGAACTGGGCGACGAGCAGCTGGGCGCGGATCCGCGTTTCGACAGCCGGGAAGGCAGGAAGGCGAACCGGCTGGCCTTGATCGACGAGTTGAGCGAACGCACCGGCGCGTTCACCAAGGCGGAATTGATGACCCGGCTGGGCGGCAAAATTCCCTTCGGACCTGTCATGGATATTACGGAAGTTCTGGCCAGCGACCATTTCAAGGCCCGCGAGATGCTGGTCGATGTCGAAAATCCCGGGACCACGCCGGTCACCATCGCCGGCGTCCCGATCAAGATGACCCGTACCCCAGGCCGGGTGTCGCGGCGGGCGCCGATTCTTGGCGAACATACGCGCCAGGTCCTGCTCGATGCCGGCGCCTGCGAGGCGGAAGTGGATGCAATCATGCGGGACCATGTGCCGGTGAAATTCTGACGCGGCACGAATTGCCCCTCATCGGTTTTAGGAGATAATCATGACGACAGACGCAATCGACAGCGCGCAGGAACTTTACGACCTCGTCCAGAAGAACAAGATCCATGAAAATCTCATGCGATACTGCCGGGGACAGGACCGGAAGGAACTTGAACTGATGAAGTCGAGCTACTGGCCCGATGGCACCGACGACCATGGCGCTTTCGTCGGCAATGCGCACGACTTCTGCGAAATGGCCTATGAAGGTCAGAAGAAGACGGGGCACATCGCTCTTCACCACTGCTCCAATGTGCTCATTGAATTGCAGGGCGATCAGGCAAAGTGCGAATCCGTCTTCCTATACGTCATGATCCACCCGGGCCGGAAGACGCAGTTCCTGGGCGGCCGTTACAAGGATCTTTGCGAAAAGCGTGGCGGAGAATGGAAGATCCTTCGCCGCACCTGCATATTCGATTGGGCCAACGAGATGGAGGGCGCGCAGGACTTCCAGGGAATCTTCAATTTCCCGCAGGACACGATTACCGGCCGCAACTACCCCAACGATCCTATCTACGCGGAATGGTGACGGATGTCGGCCTCGGTCCCCGTGCCGAGGCTGATGGCCGACCCTGTCCCCCTGCCCAGTCCTGCAAACGGAGATTTTCATGGCAAACTCCCTTGGTTACGGCATTATCCGCAACCCGGATCAGTTTTTCATTGGCGGCCGGTGGGTAAAGCCTTCCAGCGACGCCATGCTGGACGTGATCGCGCCCGCCACGGAAACCGTGTTCCTGAGCGTGGCGGAGGGGAAGGAAAGCGATATAGATCATGCCGTGGCCGCCGCCCGGCATGCCTTCGACAACGGCCCCTGGCCCCGGCTTGCCCACGCCCAGCGCGCAGAGTATCTCCGCGCCCTGAGCGCGAAACTGAGCGAACGGGCCGGTGACATCGCACAGGCCTGGCCGAGCGAAATGGGCGTCATACTGCCCGTGGCGCAAGGCACGGCCTCTTTCCTGCCGTCCATCTACGAATATTATGCGGGCCTTGCCGATATCTTCCCGTTCGAGGAGCGCCGCGTCGCCAGCACGGGCGGGACCGGCCTCCTGATCCGCGAGCCTGTCGGGGTCGTGGGCATCATCATTCCATGGAACGCGGCGCCGTTCCTGCTCGCGTTCAAGCTTGCGCCCGCCTTGCTGGCGGGATGCACCGTCGTCATCAAGCCTTCGCCGGAGGCCCCCGTCGCTTCCTACATCATGGCCGAAATCGCCGAAGCGATCGGGCTGCCGCCCGGCGTGATCAACGTCGTCACCGCAGACCGTCAGGCGTCGGAATCGCTGGTCCGCGATCCCCGCGTCGACAAGATCAGCTTCACCGGATCGAGCGCGGTGGGGCGGCGTATCGCGTCGATCTGCGGCGAACGCCTGGCGCGCTATACGCTGGAACTGGGCGGCAAGTCCCCTGCCCTGCTGTTCGACGATTATGATGTCGAGGCGGCGGCGGCGTGCATTTCGCAATCGACCCGGGTCATGACCGGACAGGTCTGTGCCGCGCTGACCCGCGTGATAGTCGAGGAAAGCCGGCACGACGCTTTCGTCGAGGCGCTGAGCGCGTCGTTCAAGACGATCCGGATCGGCGATCCCTATGATCCGCAGTCGGATATGGGGCCGCTGGCGATGGCGCGTCAGCGCGATCGGGTCGAGGAATATATCGCGAAGGGCGTGGCGCAAGGCGCGCAACTGGCCACCGGCGGCGGGCGCCCGGCCTATCTCAATCGCGGATTCTACATCGAACCGACGGTGTTCGGGCGGGTCGATAACCGATCGGTCATCGCGCAGGAGGAAATTTTTGGCCCGGTGATCTGCGTCATACCGGCGAAGGGCGATGACGAGATGGTCAAAATCGCCAATGACAGTCCGTTTGGCCTTAATGCATCCGTGTTCACCAATGATCATGGCCGCGCGCTCGCGGTAAGCCGAAGGCTGCAATCGGGAAGCGTGGGTCACAACGGATTCCACGTCGATCCAACGCTGGGCTTTGGCGGCTTCAAGCAATCCGGGGTAGGCCGCGAAGGCGGCATCGAAGGGCTGCTGCCTTACCTCGAAAGCAAGGCGGTCGTAATGGACGATGCCATCGCATCGACAACCAAACCCCATGCTGCTGGAGTTCTTTAATGCGGATAGGAATAATCGGCACCGGCCATATCGGCAAATCGCTGGTCAAAAAGCTGAGCGCCGCGGGACACGACGTCAAGGTCGCGAATTCCCGCGGACCGGGATCCATCGACAACGATACGCTCTCGACGGGCGCCACGGCGGCAGATGTTGTCACCGCGCTGACCGACGTGGATGTCGCCATTCTTTCCGTGCCGCTGTCTCGGCTGCCCGACATCGCAGAGACGGTCCGGGCGCTTCCGGCGACATGCGTCATCGTCGACACGTCGAACTATTATCCCGCACGCGACGGTGTCATTGCGGCCCTCGAAAATGGAATGACCGAGAGCCTCTGGGTCGCCGAACAACTCGGGCGAACCGTGGTCAAGGCATGGAACGCAATCGGATCCGACTCGCTTGCGCGCAAGGGCAAGCGGAAAGGCGATCCCGATCGCATCGCCATCCCGGTGGCGGCAGACAGCGACGCGGATCGAAAGATCGGCATGACGCTCGTCGAGGATACGGGGTTTGACGGTTTCGATGCGGGACCGCTCGAAACGTCATGGCGGCAGCAGCCCGGCGCGCCCTGCTATTGTACCGATCTTCAGGCGAGCCAAATGGCGGCGGCGCTCGAAGCAGCCGACAAATCGAGGCTGCCCAAGCGGCGTGACCTGTCGGTCGCGGTCATCATGGAGCGCATGGGCGACCCCAAAACCAACCCGGATGCGGACTTCGGCGTTCGGATATGCCGCGCGATTTTTGGCTGATCGACCGGCTTCGTCGTCGCCGAGCGGCCAAAGACCCTCATATCAAAAGCCGCATCCGCTTAGGCATCCGGCCCGGCAGGCAGAGTGCAGCCCGATCCCGGATTCGCGGGCAATGATCTTGAAATCATCCATCACTGAATTGCCGGGCGTGGAGAACCCGATTATCCAGTGCGGAAAGTCATGGGTTGACGCCGGTGGACTATACGCGGCGCGGCCACATGACAGGGCGAGGATGGCGAGCGATGAATGGTCCGGGCGAGATTTCTGGCGGCCTGCCCAAGACGGAGCGGGCCATTAGGTTCGGCCTTGCCTATGCCTATCTGGACGGGGATCGCGCCACCGCGGCGAGCGATGAACGCCGGACATATGAGTATCAATGGGGCAAAATCCTGGAGCAGATCGTCTGGGCGGAATCGCTCGGCTTTGATTCAATCTGGTTCGGCGAACATCATTTCGACGCGTTGTGCCCCTCGCCGATGCTGATGTCGGCCGCCGCCGCCGCCCGAACGAAGTCGGTGCGGTTCAGCAGCGCCGTGATGCTGGCGCCGCTCTACCATCCTGTCCGTCTTGCCGAGGAAGCGGCCATGGTTTCGGTCCTGTCCGGCGGGCGGTACGACCTGGGCATGGGCATGGGGTATAGCGAGCTGGAATATGAGGCGTTCGGCGTCAACATGCGCCATCGCCCCAGCCTCTTCGAAGAGGCTGTGGAAATTGTTCGTCGCGCATTCTCCGGCAAGCCCTTCTCATTTCAGGGACAGCGATTCCAGCTGCCCGAGATCGCCGTGACGCCGGTGCCCGTCCGCGCCCCGCGGATACTCCTTGGCGGCAATGTGGAGGCGGCCATCAAGCGGGCCGCGCTGATCGGGGACGGCTTCATCTCAAGCAGGAATAGCGATCTGCCGATATATGAGGAAGCCTTGCGCGCCGCCGGGCGAAAGGGCACCGCCATCGCATCGCAGGTGGCGATGATCGTCGAGGACCCGGATCGTGCGGCCGTCGATCTGAAACCTTACGCCCTCAATTATGTGAATACCTATGTCGAGCGCGGTTTCGTACAGCGTGCGCGGTTCGAAACGGTCCAGGACGCGGTCGATTCAGGTCTTTACAACATCTGGGATGGCGACAGGGCTGTTTTCGAAATCGCCTCCGCGATCCTGTCGCATCCTTCGGTTGATGAAGTGCTCTTTCTGGCGAGCAGCGGGCCGGGAGAGCCGATCGAGAATAGTTATGGGCGCATCCAGTACATCATGGACCGGGTCGTCCCCGACATTCGTCGCAAGGTCGCAAGCGCGATGTGAATTTCAGGGGCATGCCTGCTCCGTCGGCGCCGCACGGGCCTTGCGAACGGCGAACCGGGGCTCACATCTGTCGCCAGGAGTCTGCGTGACCTGAGCCATCAATGCTGGCCTGGCTCTGGACCGGCGCGTCTGCCGGGCCGGGCGGTCGGTTAGCCGCGCGCGTTGCCGACACTCCGCGCGCACCTTGATACAAGCGCCGATAACCATCCGGTTCGACCAACCATGGCAGGGGAAGCTGACGGAAAGCCCCTGCCACCGCGCTTTTGACAAAAGTCAAAGAATGACGCGCCTGCACGCCCTTATACTGCGCGCTGGAACATGAACCTTTCAGGAAAGCGGCTATCCATGAATTCCGGCTCCAGCACCGTCTGCAAGATGCACGACCCGCGCCCTTCGCCAAACCGGCAATCGGACAAGTCATGAACAGCCCGGCGCCAGATCTCGCGGCGGGTCCGATACGGCAATGGCAATGCAACTATTGCAGCCATGTTTACGACGAAGCGCTTGGCGATCCCGACAGCGATATACCGCCCGGGACAAGGTGGGAAGACGTGCCGGACGACTGGTATTGCCCGGATTGCGGCCAACCCAAGGCCAGTTTCACATTAATTGAAAACTGAAAGGGAGAGCAGAAATGTCAGAAACTTTGGACCGACCGATTGCAACCGCGCACTGCCCTGCTCGCCCGGAAATCTGCAAGGAACAAGCCAACCTCATCGCCTGCGAGGCCGCCCATGCGGATGGTCGCCTCTATGACGTCCTGGCCGAACTCAGACGGACCGAGCCATTGGGTCTCGCTCGTCCGGACGGCTTCAACCCTTTCTGGGTCGTCACCCGCCAGGCGGACCTTCGCAAGATCACGATGAACAGGGATGATTTCCTTACGTCCGTCAATTCAGCATTTATGTCGATCGCCGCAAGCGAGCAGATGCGCAAGATGCTCAAGGGCGACAATTTCCCTGTCGAAATCATGCTCTATATGGACGAGCCGAAACATACCACATATCGAGCAGTCGCAGCCGACTTCTTCCACGCTCGCAATCTCGACAGGATCGCTGACCAGATCCGGACGATCGCCGGGCAATTCGTCGATCATATGCTGACGTTCGACGGGATGTGCGATTTCGCCAGGGATGTGGCGCATCTTTATCCCTTGCGCGTCATCATGCAACTCATGGGTGTCCCGGTCGAGGATGAACCGCTGATGCTGCGGCTCAGCCAGGAATTCGGCGGTGGTGCGGACGAGGATCTGATCCGGGCCGGCAAGACTCCGGGCCAGGTTGCCGTTGGCCAGTCGATGGTCGAGGTGGCCGCCGAATCCGGCGTCTATTTCACGAAGATGATGGCCGACCGGCGGGCCGATCCCCGCAATGACATCGTCAGTGTGATCGCCAATGCGCTGATAGACGGAGAACCGATGCCGGAGCCTGAGGCGCGGGGCTTTTGCTTCTCGGTGGCAACGGCAGGCCATGAAACCACCGCGGGCGTTACAGCCGGCGGCATGCTTGCGCTGTGCCAGAATCCGGGACTGATTGACGAGATCAGGGGTGATCCAGAGAAGATCAAGGCGTTCGTCGAAGAAGCCATTCGCATGTACGCGCCGATCAAGTTCGGCATTCGCTGTGCGGCCAAGGACATGGAAATCGACGGCCGGCAGATTCGGGCCGGAGACATGATCAACCTGGCCTTCTGTTCGGGCAACCGCGACGAAGCAATATTCGACGATCCGGATGTTTTCCGTATCGACCGCAAGCCGAACAAGCATATTTCCTTCGGCGCCGGACCGCATGTCTGCCTGGGGCAACATCTCGCGCGCCTGGAAATGCGCCTGTTTTTCGAGGAACTGACCAGCAGGATCGAATCGGTCGAACTGGCCGGCGAACCCCGCTGCGTGGCCAACCTGCTGATGAGTCCGTTCAAAAGCATCCCGATCCGCTTTGTCCCCAGGAAATAATGGCAGAACCGTCTGGCGCGGACGGTTCATCGTTCGATAGGAGGTTGCCGGGGCCGGGGCGCGCACTCCCCCCGGCCCCTTGGGCAAATGGACGTGCATCGGGCGCAAACGACGACGCGGCCGCGACGATCATCGCGTCAGGGGCGGCTCTTTGCCGCCGATCAGGCGCGCGGACTGCCAGAAATCCTCGCCGGCGTTCGACAATTGAGAGACGGGACGCACAAGCTGAAAAGGCACCAGCGCCGGGGCGGCAAGGGGAATGCGAACGACATCCGCAAGGCCTGCGTCATACCCGCCGAAATCGAGATAGGCAGCAAGGGCATCGGGCGATCGCATGCGATCGGGCGGGCCTTCTGCGACTTCGGGCACTTCGATGAACGCCGCGCCGGCATCGATCAGCGGGGCGTAGAGCGTGTCCCACAGGATGGGATTGAGGTTCCGGACGAACACCTCGACAGGGCGCCCCGCCAGGGCCTTGGGCGACAGCGTCGGCTCTGCACTCCATGGATGATCTCGGGCCATCGTGAGGGCAACGCCAAAGCGTCTTAAAATCACGCTTTCAAAGCCGGTGATGTCGAGGTCGCCCATGATGAACGCCAAGTCGATATCCCGCCGATCCAGGCGACCGAGCAACGCCAGCGACCAGCCCGTTTCGATTTCGACACTCACGGTGGGATGGGCGATGGCGAAAGCGTCAATCAACTCGCGACGCTCGCGAATCGCCTTGGAATAGGGCGGAGCGCCGATCCGCAGGACGCCCCTATTGCTGCGGCCCAGCTGAAGCGCCAGGCAGTCCGCGGCTTCGGACGCTTCGGCGACATTGCGGGCCGCAGCAAGGAACTCCGCTCCCTTTTCTGTCAGGGACAGGCTTCTTGTCGTGCGCTCGATGAGACGGAACCCCAGCATCTCCTCCAACTTGTGCAGGCGCGCGGAAAGCCAGGGCTGTGCGACCCGCAGCCGCCGCGCGGCCCGCGTGAACGAGCCTTCCTCGGCGATCACGGCAAAATGGATGATAAGCTTGGGATCTATACGCACGTGGAGGCCCTGAGATCTGCCCGATAACATTATGATGATTTTCTTATAAATCAAGCATGAATCCGGCTTGGACCCACTATCGCCGGTCGGGCATTCTCGCGCGGGTCCGGCGGTGTCCGGTTCCAGGCATGAAAAAATAAGAGCTGGCCGGCGCATCGGATCGCCGGCGACATTCGGGGGAGGAAAGCATGAGGAAAATCGGACCGATGGCCGTTGCGCTGGGCGCGATGCTGGCATCGACAAGCTACGCCCAGACGCCGGCAGAAGCCGCCGCCGCCGCCGCGCCGCCGCCCGGCAGCGAAACCGGTGAGATCATCGTCACGGCGCAGCGCAGATCGGAAAGCCTGCAAAACACGCCGATCGCGGTGACGGCCGTGACGGCCGAAGTCGTTCAGCGCCTAGGGCTGAACAGCGCGGTCGACATCGCCGCGGTCACCCCTGGCGCCAGCTTCACGACGACACTCGGCTTCTTCTCTCCGCATATTCGCGGGATCGGCACGGATTTCGTGTCGGTGGGCATAGAAGCCCCGGTCGCGGTCTATGAAGACGGGGCCTATCTGACGCGCACGCTGACCGTGAACGAAATTCTCGACAATTTCGACATCGGCAGCATCCAGGTGCTGCGCGGACCGCAGGGCACGCTCTATGGCCGCAACGCGACCGGCGGCGTCATCATCATCAACAGCGCCGATCCCACCAGCAAGTTCGAGGGGCGGGTGCGCGCGGAATATGGTAATCTGGATCATCAGCAGGTCAATGCGATGATCAACGTGCCGCTGGGTGAGGATCTCGCCCTTCGCGCCACGGGTAGCTACAAGCATGACGACGGTTTCGTCCACAATCTGACCAGGGGCGACGATGTCGGTGGCGGGCGCGTCTACAGTGCCCGGGCCAAGCTGCGCTGGACGCCCGGCAATGCCGACATCGTCCTGGGCGGCCAATATTACAACACGCAATATTCCCTCGGCCCGCTCGCAACGCTCGGACGCAATGATTCGACCTGCTATGCCTGTGTTCTCGTGCCGGGCGTCGTGAGGCCCTCTGTCGGCTTTTACGAGACGGAGAATAATACGACCATTCAGCCGGTGCGAACCGAATATTACGGTGCCAACCTCAGCATGACCTTCGACATGGGCAGCTTCACCCTGTCCAGCACGACGACATTTCGCCGTCAGAAGTCGGTCAACAGTTCGAGCGACTCTGACTATACGCCCTTTCCCCTGTTCGAATTCTCGGTTCCGAAGTCGGGAGGCACATCCTACACGCAGGACCTGCTGGTCACATCGAAACTGGAAGGCCGGTTCAACTATCTGTTCGGCCTCAGCTACCTGCATGACAAGGGCTTCTTCAATCCACGCTTCCTGGGAGTTGCCTTCGGTGGCAACATGGACCCCGATACGGCGCCGGGCTTCGACGACAGCGCAAAGACGCAATCCTACGCCGCTTTTCTGGAAGGCTATTATGACCTGACCGACCAGTTGAAAGTGACGGTCGGTGGCCGCTATACCTATGAAGAGCGCACGGCGCACGGTTTCACCAATGCCGGCTTTGCCGCCCTGTTCGGCATTCCGGGCGCATTCTCGATCGATTTGCGCGACGCCCAACGGGCGTTTACGCCCCGCTTGGTGCTGGCCTGGGACAATGGTCCGACCAATCTCTATTACAGCTTCACGCGCGGTTTCAAGGCGGGCGGCTTCCCGGGGCCGTTCATATTCCCGGTCGAACCTGTGCAGGCGGAGAAAATCTTCAGCCACGAAGTCGGTCTCAAGCAGACGATGTTCGACAACCGTGTCCGCCTCAACGCCGCCGCCTTCTATTTCAAGAACAAGAACCAGCAGGTTCAGACGCTTGATCTGAATTCGGGTGGCACGATTACGGACAATGCGGGCGCGGTCGAAAATTACGGTCTTGAGCTGGAGGCGCAGATCACGCCGACCGAAGGGCTGAACCTGGGCCTAAGCGGCGCGTGGCAGCATGCGCGCTACAAACCGTTTCGCAATGCCGCCCTGGCCTGCTTCGATCCGACCGGCGCGTCCAATCCGACCGCGCCGGGTGCGACACTCTATCCTTGCTTGATCGACGTAACCGGCACCGCGCCGTCCTTCGCCCCGGAATGGACGGGTTCGTTCAACGCCAGCTATGGCTTCGCGATCGGCGACTGGACCGCTTCGCTTTCGGGCATTGCGCAATATCGCTCCTCGATCAACTTCCAGCCGGGCGCCGGCGGCGAACTCCAGGAGGATCGCGACGGTTCCCTTTTCACGGCCAACCTGTCGGGTTATGTCAGCCCGCCGGGAGAGAAGCTGCGCGTCGGCTTCTATGCCAACAATGTGTTCGACAAGGCCTATCAGGCGTTCCGCCAGACCGCTCAGCCCTATGGCGTCTACTATAACGCCGCCAAGCCGCGCACCTATGGTCTGCGTCTGGAATATGCCTTCTAGCTCCGGTGTGGCGAATGTGACATTTGAGCGACCTGCGGAGCCAGGCCGCGCTTGGATGTCACTGTACATTCGCGGGCGGATGTGGCGGCGCGTTCCGGGAGGCGCTGCTGCTGTTCGAACGCATGACCTATGCGGCGGTGAGCGCCGCGGGCTAAAGAGGATTGACCATGACCCCTGCTGAATTGAGCCATGTCGTCGGCGCCACCGAACCGCCGCTGCTGGCCATGACGATCGGGCAGGCGCTGGCGCGCGCGGCGGCCAGCTGGCCCGATCAGCCGGCCCTGATATCGCGACACCAGCATGTGCGTATGACCTGGGCCGAACTGCGGCAGGCGGCTGATGATCTTGCCCTTGGCCTGGCCGCGCTGGGCCTTGCGCCCGGCGACCGGGTCGGCGTCTGGGCGACCAATTGCGCCGAGTGGACGATCGCCCAGTTCGCGACCGCCAGCATCGGCATCATCCAGGTCAACGTCAATCCCGCCTACCGGCTCGCGGAACTGGAATATACGCTGCGCGAGGTCGGGGCGGCCGCGCTCATCTGCTCGGCCAGCTTCAAGACCAGCGATTATCTCGCCATGGTGGAGGAACTGGTGCCCGGCCTGGCGAAATCCGGCGGCATCATCGCCGATGATGCGCTGCCCGCCCTGCGACATGCGATCAAGATCGGCGGCCCGCCACGGCCGGGCTGGATCGACCTTGACGATGTCATGGCGCGTGGCCGCGAAGGCCCCCGTTCCGACCTCGCCACCCTGGCTGCGGGGCTGAACCCTCACGACCCGATCAACATCCAGTTCACCAGCGGTACGACCGGCCTGCCCAAGGGGGCCACGCTGTCGCATCATAATGTGGTGAACAATGCGCATTTCGTCGGCCTCGCCATGGGTCTGCGACAGGGCGACAGGCTCTGCATCCCGGTGCCGCTCTATCATTGCTTCGGCATGGTGATGAGCAACCTTGCCTGTCTCGTGCACGGCGCGACGATGGTCTATCCTTCGGCGGTTTTCGAGCCGGGCGCCGTGCTGGAGGCCATAGAAGCCGAACGCTGCACCGCGCTGCACGGCGTGCCGACGATGTTCATCGCCGAACTGGAGCATCCCGACTTCGGGCGTTACGACCTGTCGTCGCTTCGCACCGGCATCATGGCCGGCGCGCCCTGCCCGATCGAATTGATGACCAAGGTGATGACGCGGATGCACATGCGCGACATCGGCGTGGCCTACGGAATGACCGAGACCAGTCCGGTCAGCTTCCAGACCGCGCTGAGCGACCCGATAGAAAGGCGGGTATCCACGATCGGCCGCGTACAACCGCATCTTGAGGTCAAGATCGTCGATCCCGCGACGGGCGAGACGGTGCCGCGCGGCATCCCCGGCGAACTGTGCACGCGCGGATATGCGGTCATGCTCGGCTATTGGAACGACCCCCGGCGAACGGCCGAGGCGATCAGCGACGGATGGATGCATACCGGCGACCTCGCCGTGATCGACGAGGCCGGATATGGCAGTATCGTCGGCCGGTCGAAGGACATGATCATCCGGGGCGGCGAAAATATCTACCCGCGCGAACTGGAGGAATTCCTGTTCCGGCATGACGCGGTCGAAGATGTGCAGGTGGTCGGGATGCCCGATCCGAAATTTGGCGAGGAGGTGTGCGCGTGCATCCGCCTGCGCGCCGGAGCGGACGTCACCGAACAGGCGATCATCGACTTCTGCCGTGGCCGGATCGCCCATTTCAAGGTGCCCCGATACGTATATTTCGTCGATTCCTTCCCCATGACCGTGTCCGGCAAGGTCCAGAAGCATGTGCTGCGCGAAATGGTCGCCGTCGCGCTGGGGGAACGGCAATGAGCCTGCGGGCAGCGCGGCTGACCATCGCATGGATAGGGCGCGGATGACCGGCGCTACGGAATGCCGGTCATGCTGACGCTCTACCACTGCCGCGAGGCGCGCTCGCTGCGTCCGCTCTGGGCGCTGGAGGAAATGGGCCTTCCCTATCAGCCGGTGCCGCTGCCCTTCCCGCCCAGGGCGCTGGCCAAATCCTATCTGGATATCAACCCGCTCGGAACCGTGCCCTTCCTGACCGACGGTCATGTCCAGATGAGCGAATCCTCGGCCATCTGCCTCTATCTGACGTCACGCCATGGTCCGACGCCGCTCGCATTGACCAGCGCGGAGCCGGATTTCGCGCAGTTTCTCAACTGGCTCTTTTTCAGCGACGCGACCCTCACCTTTCCGCAGACGATCGTCCTTCGATACCGTCAGCTCGAACTGCCCGAACGGCGCGCGGAGCAGGCGGCGGCGGATTATGAGCGGTGGTTCTTCGGTCGCTTGCGCAGGGTCGAAGCGGCGCTGGCCGATCGCGAGTGGCTGTGCGGGGGGCGGTTCACCATCGCCGACATCGCGATTGCCTATGCCCTGTATCTGGGCGATGCGGTCGTCGGCCTGGGCCACGGCTTCGGGCCGAACGTGCGGGCCTATCTGGAACGGGCCTGCGCTCGCCCGGCCTTCGCCAGGGCGATGCAGGTCGATGCCCAGGCGCCCGCCTGGCGCTAGGCAGCGTCGACCGCTGCCAACGCTGTTCTGCTCCCACTCTCAATAGTGCATGCAGGGGTGTAGTCTTTGGGGTGCGAAAACAGCACGCCCCAGTCTTCACCCGCCCATTCGTGAAAGGATAGCAAATCTTAGGTTGAGTCCTGCTGAAAGTCGGGAACAGTGTCATTGAGCTTGACCGACATACATTGTCTCCTGAGGGATGGTTAGAAAAAATAGAGACGTCAAAGCGTTGCGAGGGAATCAACGAGGTAACGGACCTGGGCCTCGCTGGTGTAGATGTGCGGAGATATCCGCAGGGCGTTCAGCGATGCGAATGCAGCGGAATTGACCTTGATCTGGAACCGCTCCCACAAAAGGACGGCGATCTCATCGGCGGACCGGTCTTCGCCTACATGAAAGGCCGTGAGCGCGGCTGCCCGACCTGGCAAACGGGGGGTCAGCACGCGGCCCCAACGGATTTCGTCCAGCCCGTCGCGCATCAGCCGCGACAGATAGTCCAGCCGGTCATGGAACACGTCTTCGCCGATGGTCTCGTAGAAGTTGATCGCTTCGAGAAACCCCATCTCGGAAGCAAGGTTCTTGGGCCCATGATTGTCCAGCTTGCGCGCGGTTTTGCGCCATCCAGACGGCGTGCCGGGCACATGCGCCGGCCCGGCAATCGGCCAGACCCGGTCGATGATGCGCTTGCTGAAGAAGGTGAAGCCGGCGCCGGGTCCACCCAATATCCATTTGTGGCTGGGCGCCGCGAGATGGTCGATGCCGCTGTCCACCACATCGATCGGCAGCGCGCCGAACGCCTGGGCGGCATCGACCGATACGATCAGGTCATGACGATGCCCAAGTTCCGCCAGCGCCTTGACCGGCATGCGGAAGCCGGCGCGATAATTGACCCAGTTGAGGAATAGAATGCGCGTGCGGGACGTGATCGCGGCTTCATATTTGGCAATGATGTCCGCGTCGGAGCCGGGTTCCGCGCTTAGATCGACGAAGACCAGCTTGACCCCATGGCGGCGCGTCAGGTTGAGAAACGATTGGAAGGCGGTGAAATGATCGTGGCGATCGAGGATGATCTCGTCGCCCTCCTGCCAGTCGAGGCCCTGGGTGAGCAGGTTGATGCCCTCGGTCGTGCTGCGCGTCAGGGCGATCTCGTCGGGATCCGCATTGACAAGCGCGGCGGTGCGGGCGCGGACCTGTTCGAGGAGTCCGGTCGCAGCACTGTCCTGAGGATAGCTGGCCAGATGGCGCTGCCAGCGCTTTTGCGCTTCCAGCACGATCCGGGGCGGGGGGCAGTAAGTGCCGTTGTTGAAGAAGGTGACGCCGTTGACGATGTCAAACTGGGAGCGGATGCGGTTCCAGTAGGCAGCATCGGGGCCGCCTTTGGGGGGCGCGAACGCGCTGCGATCGGTCGCAAAGCCACCGTCGAGGATCGCATAGGCGCCGACCTGTTCGAGCCGTATGATCGGCGGCAGCTCCTTTTCGGGCGGGGTGTCGCGCAGGATGACGCGATCGAGCAAAGCCTGGGTCATAATAGCTGTCCTTTCTGGGGCGGTGCGGCTTATCGGGCTGCGAGTTCGAACGTGGGGCTACGGTGCGTCCGCTTGGTGCCGATCGCGAAATAGCTGTTCGCCGCGATGAAGAAGAAGGCGACGAAGGCGATCAGCGCGCCGTTGTAGCTGCCGGTCCGGTCATAAACCTGGCCAAGCAGGGTCACGCCGAAGGCGCTGGCCAGGAACATCGCAGTGAACATGACGCCTGAGATCGCGGAATAGCTTTTGAGCCCGAATTCGCGGGCGATGAAGAAGGGCAGGATGTCGCTCTCGCCGCCATTCTGGATGCCCACGATCGCAATCGCGAGCGCTGCGACCGCGAAGCTCGGCGCAGGGAGCGCGATCAGCATCGCAAGGCCGATGGCGGGCACCAGCGTCACCGCGAAGGCGACATGGTAGGGCGGCAGGCGATCGAGCAGGAACCCCGCTCCGACCCGACCGATGACGACCGCGCCCGAGTAAAGCGACAGGAACAGTGCTGCGTCGGCGGTGGTGAAGCCGTTGTCCATGACCAGTGGCGTCAGTTGGCTGAGGAAACCCTGGGCGGGCGCGGTGCAGAACAGGACCGCGACCAGCAACAGCCAGAAAGCACGAGTCCTTGCCGCCTCCTTGAGAGTGGGACCCGCATCGCCGGGCCGGTCCGCCAACTGGTCGCCCCGTGGTGGCTCACGCAGGGTGGCTAGAACGATCGGCAGGCCGACCAGCGCAACCAGAGCCGACAAAGCGACATAGCCTGCCCGCCAACCGAATTCGGCGATGATGTAATGGACGACAAATGGGGCGATCATCGCCATCAGCGGAATGCCGCAGGCGGTCAGGCCCAGGGCCAGGCCACGATTGGTGACGAACCAGCCGGTCAAGGACTTGGCGAAGACGGGCCCGGAATTGGCCGGCGCGGCGATCAGCATGCCGGCCATCAGAAAGGCCAGCGCGACGAGACTTCCGCTGAGCGAGGCGTAGCCAAGATAGAGCATTGCCACCATCAGCGCGCCGAGTGTCGACATGACCCGCACGCCGAAGCGGTCGATCGCCCGCCCGATGAAGGGCGCGGCCAGCACCCCCGCGCAGCCGATCCCCTGCGCCGTTGCGATCTCGCCGCGTGTCCACCCGAAAGCCGCTTGCAGGCTGGGAATGAACAGGCTCGAGATATAGGTGTAGAGAGCAATGCCGGTGCCGTTCCCGACGGTCGCGCCGAGCGCGAGGCGCCAGTGCTGCCGCCATTCGGAAGAGGCAATCCTGGGAGAGATACTGGTCATGGGACAGGTCTCGTCGTCACGGGGTTGGCTTTCAGGCGGCGCTGAGGCGGGCAAGCGCCGCGACCGCGCGGTCGATGTCGTTCAGGCTGTTGTGGATGTGGGGCGACGCGCGCAGCCGGGCGTTGGCACCTTCACCGACCAGGCCGATGCGGACATTGTCCCGCCGCAGCAACTGCTCCTGCACGTCCCGCGCGCCGTGGCCATCGACCGTGAACACCGTCAGAGGACTTGCGGC
Organism: Sphingobium anseongense; assembly: GCF_037725245.1. NCBI lineage: Bacteria > Pseudomonadati > Pseudomonadota > Alphaproteobacteria > Sphingomonadales > Sphingobiaceae > Sphingobium > Sphingobium anseongense. The sequence continues at coordinate 84,940 of NZ_JBBJUL010000008.1, forward strand.
GGCATCGTCGGCGCCATTGAGCAAGCGGACGGCGGGGAGGCCGGCAAAGGCTTCTCTCAGGTAGGCCGAAAGCTCCAGCAAGCGGGTCTCAATCGAGCCACGCCCGACGGCGTTCTGCCATCCGACCGCAGCGGCGAAACCCAACAGGAACGGGATGTTCTTCTGCCCCGCATTGCGATCGAGCCTGCGGGCGCTCTGGTCGAAGATCGAGGTCGACTTGGGGTCGTAACCGCCGCCCACGGTCGGCCAGATGAGCCGCTGGATATCGCGACGATAATAGGCAAAACCGCCGCCATGGCCGGCAGCCGCCCATTTGTGACCCGGCGCTGCGGCGAAATCGACGCCAAGATCGCGCACCGAGAATTGCAAGGCCCCGAAGGACTGGCTGGCGTCGAGCGCAACCAGCGTGCCGTTCGCATGGGCGAGTTCCGCCAGCGCGCGTATCGGAAGCCGCCTGCCTGTCCAGGCGTTGATGTGTGAAAGGATCATCAGGCGGGTGCTTGTCGTGAGGCTAGCAGAATAGCGGGAAACGATCTCGGCGTCCGCCAGCACCTCGCCCCCCATCCCTGCGTCCACGGCACGCACGCCATAGCGCGCGCTCAGGGTCTCGATGATTCCGACGATGCTGGGATGATCGCCGCGATCATAGAGAATCTCGTCGCCGCGATGCCAGTCGAAGCCGTAGAGCAGCAGGCTGAACCCGTCGGTGGCGCTGCGCGTCAGGGTGATTTCGTTCTCCGATGCGCCGATCACCTGGGCGACGTCGCCACGAACCGGCTCAAGTTCGCCAAGTCGCATGGGATTGGCCGGATTGGCGGAGAGTTGATGCTGCCAGCGTTCCTGCGTTTCGAGCACGAGGCCTGGTGGCGGCGAATAGGATGCGTTGTCGAGATAGGCCGTGCCACCCCCGATCGTGAATTGCGGGCGCAGACGGTCCCAAAAGGCGGCGTCGCGTTCCCCGGCCTGACGCGGAATGTCGCCGATATCGGCGATCAGGGTGGGAGAATGCGCTGCATAGCCGCGCATGGCGCTGTTGGCGTTCGTTGCCATCGATGTTTCTCCTGAAAGCTGAGGGGCCGGCATCAGAAATCCACGCCGAGCCGGACAAAATAGCGGCCGCCATCGGCCTCATAAGGACGGTAGATCGGATATCGCGCACCCAGCGATGCCAGCCGGAGTTCGCGGTCGGGGTAGTTGTTCAGGAAGTTCTCGACGCCGACCGTTGCCTTGATCGCTGGCGTGACAGCATAGCTGACGCTGGCGTCCAGAAATGCCTCGCTGCCAAAGCGCTGGTTGATCGCAACATTGTCGAAGAAGGGCTGCGTCCATGCGCTTGCCCAGGTTCCGCGCAAGGTCGCCTGGATCCTGCCGTGCGTAGCGTCGATCGTGAACGACGCCTTGTGATGCGGCAGCCGGTCTTCCAGTGCTTGCCGGCGCAGGGGAGACACCACGCCCGGGTTCGAGCCTGTGATCCTGGTCTTGTTGTAATTGTAGAGCGCCGTCAGGCCGATCGTCGTTTCGGCATTCACGGGGATTTCGTAGGACAGGACAGCGTCGACGCCTTGGGTTCGGGTAATGAACCCGTTCACATAGAAATTGAACGTGTCCAGTCCCTGCGCCAGGGTAACGCCCGATGCGACCAGATCGGCTCGCTCCTGCGGCGTCAGCGTGAAGTTGGCGGAGATACCGAGGCGGTCCTTGACCCGGATATTATAGTAATCGACGCTGAGGTTTGCCCGCCGGGAGATCGCGTAGGTGAAACCCCCGCTGATGTTGACCGATCGCTCTGGCTTGAGCGCCCTGCCACCGCGCAGGATGGCGACCGGATTGATAGAGGGGATCGTTCCACGCGTGATGATCACGCTGCCATCGGGCGACGGCTGTTGACCGGTGTTGGTGAGGTTCGCCTGCCCCGGGGTTGGCGCCCTGAAGCCTGTGCTGAACGCGCCGCGCAGCGCCAGCCCGCGTACAAGTTCATATCGGGTCGCGATCTTGCCGGTCCAGGCGGAGCCCGCGTCGGAATAGTCATCGAACCGGCCAGCGACATCGACTTCCCATGACTTGGTGATTTGAGCATCGACATCGACATAGGCGGCGACGCTATGGCGACCGAACGTGCCAGCTTGTGTCGGATCGGTGCCGAAAAAACCATTGGACCCGCCGGGATAGCCAAAGGCGGCACCAGGCCCGAGCGCATAGGATGCCGGCTCCCCAGTTCCGGCACGGTAGCGCTCGTGCCGATACTCGCCACCAAACGCCACGGTCAGTGGCTGTGACAGGCCTATTTCAGGCTGCCATGTGAGATCCAGGTTTGCGCCATATTCCGATTGCGACTTGCTGCCGGCGAAGAAGCTCGTAGGCGAGTCAGGCCCCAAAGAGGCGTTGATCGTGTTGTCGATATTGTAGCGGATCCGATTACGGCCATATCGACCACTCAAATCCCAGGCGAAGTTGTCCGAAAGCTTGCCCTTCAGGCCTGCTACAAGGTCAATATCCTTGCTGCTTGCCTGGAAATTGGGGGTGAAGCCGCCGGGATAGACGGAGCGCAACGTCCAGTCTCCCCAGATTGGAAGCGGGTTGAAGAAGCCCGTCGTCTCCGGGTTCCGCCAAATGAAATCGTTGGCGCCTTTGCTGGTGCTGTAGCTACCGAAGGAATAGAGGCTGACATCATCTGTGAGGTCGAAGTGGGCGTTCACGAAACTGCGGTAATTTCGCAGTTTCGGTTGGCCGATCCGCTGTACCGGATCCCGTATGGCATCTTGGTAAAAGGCAGCACTCCCGTAGAGGCCGCCGTTGTCGACCAGTGCCTGGGCGGCGAGGTTCTGGTCGTTGCGGGCGGTGCGGGCATTATCGGTGAATTCAAGGCTGAAGTTGATGGCGCCGCGATCGCCCAATGGCAGCCCGGCGTTGATCCCGAACTGATAATTTTCGCCGTCGCCGGCATAATATTGGCCTGCCTGCGCATAAGCGCGCACGCCGGGCCGGTCGTCGAGGATGAAATTGACGACGCCGGCGATGGCGTCCGATCCATATTGCGCGGAAGCGCCATCCCGCAAAACCTCGACCTGCTTCAATGCGACGGACGGGATCTGCGCGATGTCGACCGCTTGCGCGCCAAGCTGCGAGACGTCGATGAAGGCAGAGCGATGCCGCCGCTTTCCGTTGACCAGAACGAGCGTGTGGTCGGGTGACAGGTTACGCAACGTAGCCGATCGAAAGAAAATGTTCCCGTCGGCGACCGTGTTGCGCTGGACCTGATAGGACGGAATGAGCCGCGTCAGCTTGTCGTTGAGATCCGACGAGGGCACCGTTTCAAGCGCCTTGGCTGGAATCACGTCGATGGGGGAAAGAGACTCGGCCGCCGTGCGATCGGACCGCCGCGTGCCGGTGACAATGATGTCGTCCTGCGTATCGGCGCTTGCGTCACTAGATGCATTGGCGGCGTGAGCTATGCCGCCGCTCAAGGGCAGCCACGCAGCGGAAAGCAAGAGAAGGAGGCGTGAACAATCAAACGAGGTTGTTTTGGAAAAACTCATATTTCCCCCGGTGGCGCGTGCGTCGTGAGACCCTGCGCTTCATCGTGAGCGCTTTGGCAGTATGGCCATAATGTCAAAGCGCTCACGATGTCTACTGAATTAGTAGTGAATAAAAATTGTTGAGCTTGAAAGGGTTACTTCGCCGATCGGACGTACGACCGGCTTCGCGATCTAGCGAACAGGGCTGTTGCTTGGCCGGGGCGCGAAGCTGCGCTAGGCAGTCTGGACTTCAACCCGATGGACTTGCGAGGCTAAGACAGCGACCGATGGTACGATATAGCCCGGAACATAATGAAGCGATCCGTAAGAAAATCGTGGAGGTAGCCTCGTTCAGGTTTCGCAAGGACGGCATCGGCGCGGTCGGTCTGGCGCCTCTGATGAAGGAAGCGGGCCTCACGCACGGAACATTCTACACGCATTTCAAGTCGAAGGACGATCTCGTCGCGGCAACTGTCGCGGAACTGAACCGCGAACGGCTCGAGGCGATTGGTGCAACTCTTGAGCGGCCCAATGGCGTTGAGACGTTCCTGCGCTCCTTCCTGAGCGAGGGCCACCGCGACAACTTTTCCGCAGGTTGCCTCAACGCCAGTATCGTGGGCGAGATTGCACGGGAGAGCGAGGTGGTGCGAGCGGTCTATACCCAGGGCACGTCTGACCTTGTGGATATGCTGGCCCTGCGCCTCGAACGCTTTGAGACGGACGAGCGGCGGCAGGCGGCAATCGCGCTGCTGGCCATGATGACCGGCGGCATCCAGTCCGCGCGTGCCGTATCCGATCCTACCTCATCGGCGGAAATCCTCGACAGCACCTTTGCCATGGCCATGCTGTTCGCGCTTGGCGAAGAGGCGGTGCGCCAGCCTGGCTAGGATCGGGCTCTTCCGGATTTTCCTTCAGGTTGGCGCCAAACCGCACCCGATTGCACCGCTGCGATGCAGATGCCGGCATAGACCACAATGCCCAGGGCAGTCGCGACGCCTAGCGCAGCGAACCCCTGCCCGAGCCGGTCGACGGCGATCCAGCCCACACCTGCGGCACAGATGAGACGCGCCGTCACCCCCATGGCCGGCCAGAAAGAATGCCCGGCGCCTTGGGCTGCGAAGCTGAGGATGAACGCAATGGCCATGACCGGATAGAATGGGCCGGTGATATGCAAATAGGCCTTGCCCTCGGCGAGCACCTGCAGATCCGAGGAAAAGAGGCCCAGCCAGATATGCGGCCAGATCGCGAAGAAGATACCGGGTAGCCCGGTCAGCACCATGCCGACAGCCGCTCCGGTCCATGCGATCCGGTTTGCCCGCTCGATGTTTCCCGCGCCCGCGTTCATCCCCACCATCGTGAGAACCGCAGACGCCAGCCCGAACAGGACCGGCACCATCATCGAATCGAGACGCGATGCGATGCCATAAGCCGCCAGCGCGCCGACACCAAATCGGGCCGCAAGTCCGGTCAAGGCGACCGACATCAGGCTGGCCTGGAGGGCGTTGAGCGAACTGGGTATGCCGACACCGAAGATGTCGGAGAAAATGGTTTTGTCGGGCCGGAATTTGGCTCCGCCGGAAGCGGCCCGCGACTGAAGCCATGCGCGCAGGAGAGCAAGTGTAGCGCCCGCCTGGTAAATCACCACCGCCGTCCCTGCGCCGGCGATACCCATGGCCGGGATCGGCCCGAAGCCGAAAATAAGCGCGGGAGATGCGGGGATCATGAAAGCCGCTCCGATCAGCGATATACGCGCGGGAAGCATGGCGTTGCCGCTACCGCGAAACGCGGCTCCGAGAAGATTGCTGACCCACAGGAAAGCGACGCCGGCAAAGATGATGTTGGAGTAGCTGAGCGCTGCTGCCAGCGCTTTGCCTTCTCCACCCAGGGATCGATAGATCGTCGGCCCGGCCAAAAGCATGATGGTGCTGAAGCATAGGCCAACCGCTAACGCCGCAACTACGGCATGGGCAAAGATTCGCTGCACGTCATGCAGGCGGCCCGAACCTATTGCGCGCGCGACCGCTGAGGAAACTCCGCTGCCGAGCCCGCCCGCCGACATGGTCGTCATGAGCATATAAAAAGGGAACACGAGAGAGGCACCCGCCAGTGCGTCGGTGCCAAGTCGGCCGATATAGAACACCTCCGCTACGCCAACCCCGATCTGCGCCAAAATCACCGTCATGGTTGGCAGCGCCAGCGCGATCAACGGTCTGAGAACCGGGCCGTCTAACATTCCAGCCACGGGTGACTTTCCCGTGGATGTGGCCCGCTGGCTATCGGGGCTGTCCTCTTTTGCTGATGAAGGTCGGGAGCGCAGCGTTGTCATGAGGTTCCTAAGATCCGAGGCCAGATAGATCTATTGCATTATAATCATAAGGCAATGATTCATGATTATGGGAGCGCGTGCGGAGACGCGCACGCCGGATCCGCAATCATGGCACTGAAGGTCGCTTCACAGGTCACTTTGCCCGCCACACTTGCTTCGCCACAGAATTTGCTGACGCGTGCGCGCCGCTGGATGAAGCGCGTTTCAAATCGAGAAGGACGCCCGGCGATACCCTCCGCGACCAGCAGTGGATCGTCGGTCTCGGCCTTGCGTCGCATGTCTAGGAAAGCCGGTGCGGAGACTGTTCCTGCGCCGCCGGCAAACCTGCCTCAGTGCGAGCGATGCGTTTTTCCAGCCCCGCGATCCAACGCCGCTGCTCCTCGACGGGATCATATTCCGCCGCCCAGGCGAGCGCTTCAAAATAGCGCCCGACCCTGGACCATGCGCTCCGCAGCGCTTCCATTACAGCCATGGAACGTCTCCTGAGAGATGAGACCCTGCTGGTGGGGACAATGCTCATGCCGGGCGCTCCCGGTGCGTCACGGTGTCCGCAGCGGACGTCGTCGCCGATTGACCGTCGTCAAATGGCGGCGTGATGCGATACCAGAGCGCATAGAGGGCGGGCAGGAACAGCAGGGTCAGGACCGTCCCGCCGAGCGTGCCACCGATCAGCGTTACCGCCATCGACCCCCAGAACACCGAGCTGATGAGCGGCACGAACGCCAGCACGGCGGCGAGCGCGGTCAGGATGACGGGCCGCGATCGCTGCACCGTCGCCTCGACCACCGCGTCGAACGGCGTGAGGCCCGCGCGCTCATTGTCGTGGATCTGGCCCATCAGGATCAGCGTGTTGCGCATCAGGATGCCGGCGAGCGCGATCAGCCCCAGAATCGCGTTGAACCCGAAGGGCTGGCCCGTCAGCAGCAGGATCGGCACCACGCCGACCAGGCCGAGCGGCGCGGTCAGAAGGACGATCCACATCGCCGACAGGCTGCGCACCTGCAGGATGATGACGACCATCATCAGGACGATCATGATCGGAAAGATCGGGGCGAGCGCCGCATTGGCCTTGCCCGCTTCCTCGATCGAGCCGGCCATGTCGACATGATAACCGGCCGGCGACTCCTTGATGATCGGTTGCAGCTTCTTCATCATGGCGGTGGACACGTCGGGCGGCTGTAGCCCGTCGGCGATGTCGCCACGCACAGTGATCGTCGGCACCCGGTCACGGCGTTGGAGGATGGGATCCTCCATGCGCACTTCCATCCGGCCGATCTGGCTGACGGGCACGCGCTGGCCCTGTGCGCCGGTCAGCGTAAAATCGCCGATGCGCGCGGGATCGAGGCGATCCATGCCCGTCGAGCGCACGACGACATCGACGGTGCGGATGTCTTCGCGGGCTTGGCTGACGGTGACGCCGGTGAGCAGGAATTGCAACTGCTGAGCGACGTCGCTCGATGTGAGACCAAGGGCGCGCAAGCGATCCTGATCGAGCACGAAGTGCAGCGAGGGTGCCTGGTCGCCCCAGTCGCTGTTGACCGTGCGCATCATCGGGTCGGCCTGCAGGACGTCCTGGACCTTGGCCGCAATGGTGCGAACGGTGGCGATATCCGGTCCTCCGACGCGAAATGCGACGGGGAAGGGCGAATAGGGTCCGAACACGAGTTGGGTGGCACGGACACGGGCGGTCGGGGCGAGGCCATCTGCGGCCGCCTGACGCAACCGGACCTTGAGCGCGTCGCGCGCTTCCTCATCCGGCGTGCGCACGATGATCTTGGCGAAGGAGGGATCGGGCAATTCGGGCGAGAGCGACATGAAGAAGCGCGGCGCACCCTGGCCGACATAGGTGGTGACGACTTTCGCCTCTGGCTGCTTGCGCAGCCAGGCTTCGACCCGCTCGGCCGCCTTTTGCGTCTGCGCGATCGCAGTGCCCTTGGGCATCTGCACCTCGACCAGCACTTCGGGCCGGTCGGACGCGGGGAAGAACTGCTTCTTGACCAGCGGCATGCCGGCCCCGGCGATGAGGAACGCGCCCAGCGTCGCTAGCGCCACCAGCTTCTTGCGGCGCACAGCCGAACCGATGAGCCTTCGCACCTTCTGATAGCGGGGCGTCTCGTAAATCGCGGCATGCCCGCCTTCGACGGGCTTCATATCGGGCAGCAGCTTGACGCCCATATAGGGGGTGAAGATGACCGCCACGAACCACGAGGCGATGAGGGCAAAGCCGACGACCCAGAAGATGTTGCCGGCATATTCGCCGGCGGTCGACTGCGCGAACCCGACCGGCATCAGGCCGATGACCGTCAGCAGCGTGCCCGCGAGCATGGGCGCGGCAGTGTGGCTCCAGGCATAGGCCGACGCCTTGATGCGGTCATAGCCTTCCTCCATCTTCACCACCATCATCTCGATGGCGATGATCGCGTCGTCGACGAGGAGACCGAGCGCGAGGATCAATGCGCCCAGCGTGATGCGGTCGAGCACGCGGCCGGTCGCCCACATGATGACCAGCACCACCGCCAGCGTCAGCGGCACGGCGGCGGCGACGATGATGCCCACCCGCCATCCCAGGCTGATGAGGCTGACGATCATCACGATCGCAAGCGCCTCGAGGAAGGTGTGCATGAACTGGTCGACGGCTTCGCTGATGTTCACCGACTGATCGGTGACAGACGTGAGCGTCATGCCGACCGGAAGCTCGGCGGCGATCTTGGCGGTCTCTTCCTTGAGCGACTTGCCCAGGTCCAACCCGTTCCATCCTTCGCGCATCACGACGCCGAGCAGCAAAGCCGGTTCGCCTTCGCTGCGGACGAGGAACGTGGCAGGGTCTTCGTAGCCGCGATCCACTTTGGCGATGTCCGACAGGCGCAGCGTCCTGCCGCTCGCGACGATGGGTACATCACGGATCCTCGACAGGTCATCGAAAGCGCCATCCAGGCGCACGACCGTCTGCTGGCCCTTGGTCTCGATCGAGCCGGCGGGCGTGATCAGGTTCTGGCTGGCGAGCGCGGTGAAGATGTCGCGGGGCGACACGCCCAGCGTGGCAAGCCGTTCTTGCGCGAACTCGACATAGATTCGTTCGGCCCGCTCGCCGACGATGTTGATCTTGTTGACGCCCGGCACATGGAGCAGCCGCTGGCGCAGGGCTTCGGCCTCACGGGCGAGATTGCGCTGCGGCTCGCCCCTGGCCTTGAGCGCATAGAGGGCAAAGGTGACGTCGCTATATTCGTCGTTGACAAAGGGGCCGACGACGCCTTGCGGAAGCTGCGCGGCTTCGTCGCCCAGCTTCTTGCGCGCCTGATAGAATTGCTCCTGCACTTCGCGCGGCGGTGTCTGGTCGCGCAGCGTCAGCGTGGTGAAGGCGAGGCCTGGGCGAGTGAAGGTCTCGCTGCGATCATACCAGCGCAGCTCCTGCAGCCGCTTCTCCAGCGGTTCCGCGACCTGATCCTGCATCTCCCGCGCGGTGGCGCCGGGCCATGCCGTCACCACGGTCATGACCTTGATGGTGAAGCTCGGATCTTCGGCGCGCCCCAGGCTCAGGAACGAAAAGATGCCCGCGCCGACAATGGCGATCAGGAAGAACAGGGTGACGGATTTCTCGCGGACCGCGAGCGCGGAGAGGTTGAAGCCACGCTTCTCGGGCGCGGAAGCCTCAGGACCGCGCTCGCTCATCGCGCCGCTCCGGCCACGGGGGCCGCGATACGGACGGCCTGACCCTGATGCAGCATGTGGGCGCCCATCGCCACGAACCGCTCGCCGGCCTTGAGGCCCGATGAGAGGGTGGCGGTCTCTTCCGCGACACCTGAAATGCGCACGGGCCGCCATGTAATCGTCGCGGGGGAACCGGGCTTGATGATCCAGACGCCCGGCCCCTTGCCGGCATCGCGGATCGCGCCCAGCGGCACGACCGTCGTGGCACTCTCGCCCGGCTGCGTCAGGGCGACCGTCACGGTCGAGCCGAGCGGCGCCCGGGCAGCCGCTCCGTCGAGTACATAGCGCGCCTCGAATGTCCGGGTCGCCGGATCGGCCGCGTCCGAAAGCTGCCGCAAACGCGCCGTTCCCTCTTCACCGCCATAGGTGCGTGCCTGGGCCGTAGAGCCGATCGCCGGCCGCACCGTTTCGGGCAATTGCACCAGCGCCTCGCGCGGACCGGAACGGGCCAGCCTCACGACGATCTGGCCTGCGGTGACGACCTGACCGGGTTCGGCGAGCGTTTCCACGACGGTGCCGTCGGCGTCCGCCACGAGCAGGGAATAACTGGCTTCGTTGCGCGAGACACGGGCTTGCGCCTCCGCCGCCGCGAGCTGCGCGCGGGCCGAATCGGCGGCTGCCCTTGCCTGATCGTAGGTGGAGGCGGACACGGCCCCAGCGCCGACGAGATCGCGAAGACGCCGCTCGTCCGCCGCCGTCTGCGAGGCACGCGCGCGGGCGGATACTACCGTTTGCTGGGAAGCTCGCGTCGCGAGGGCGAGGTCGGTCTGGTCGATCCGCATCAGCGGTTGGCCACGATGAACCACCTGCCCTGCCTCGACGAGGCGCTCGATGACCTTGCCGCCAACCCGAAAGCCAAGATCGCTCTGCACGCGCGCGGCCACGATCCCTGTAAATTCCCGGTGGGCGTCATCTTGCGATGCCGGCGTCATCACCCGCACCAATGGTGGCTTCGTCCGGGGATCGCCCTCAGCCTTGTGGCAAGCGGCCATGGGCAATGAGAGTGCGAAAGCGGACAATCCCGCAGCGATGAACCGACTCGACAAAGGCTGATCCTCCAGACTGTGAGGATCATTTGTTTCCTTGTGACTATTATGTCAATGGGTCACTAGTCATTTTATTATGGCGCAAGGCTGCGCAGGATAAGACTGGTGACCTCTTGCGGCGCGTCCGGCAGTAGGTCGAGATTGCGCTCGAGATGCAGTGGGTCGACGAAAGGCATCATGGCGTAGAGGATGGCCCGGCACGTCTCGTCGAGCGGCGTCTTGCGTTCGAACTCCCCGCTTTCCCTGCCGCTTTTGATGATCTCAGCCAGGATATGCCTGAGGGTGTTCTTGTAGGCCTGCGAAGAGCCCCATTGCTCTGCCGCCGAATGGGCGGTGATGTCATAGATCTTACGATCATGGAAAAAAAGGTCGACACTGCGGGTGGTCAGGCTCTTGAACATCCGCCGAAGTCGGTCGGTCGCGCTATTGCCCTGCTCGATCGCCGCTCGCGTCTCGGCGACGATCTGCTCCAGGCGCGAGCCGCAGATTTCCTCGCCGATCGCCTGTTTCGACTCGAAGAAACGATAAATATAGGCCTTCGAAAAGCCGATCTCATTGGCGAGGTCGGCGACGGTTGTCTTGGCGTAGCCATAGCGGGCGAAGCATTTGTAGGCTGCGGCGATGATCTGGTCGCGCACGGCATGTTCTGCGGGACCGCGGGCTGGGGCGTCTGTGGTGCTGTCGTTCATCCCTAGAGCATAATGACATCCGGCCAGATTGACAACGAGTAACCATTATATATATTAGTCATATACCGGTCATCAGATTGAGGAAGCGATGCGCTCCATAAGTCCAATCCTTGTCGCCCTCACCGGCTCCGGCCTTCTCGCCGGCTGTGCGATGGGACCTCATTATCTCCAGCCCACCCCAACGCAGCCGCCCTCCTTCCAAGGCAGCGCGGCCGTGGAAGAGCGGACCATTGCAGCGCAGGCCGCAGACCTTGTTTCGTGGTGGCAGTCATTCGACGATCCGCTTCTTACGAGTCTCGTGGAAAGGGGACTGGCGCAGAATCTGGATTTGGAGCAGGCCAGAGCCCGTGTCGCCCAGGCAAGGGCAGCGCTCAAGGGCGCGAATTCGGCGCTGCTGCCGTCGGGGCAGATCAACGGACAGGCCGGCGAAGTGTACCAGTCTGTCGAGACGCCGATCGGGAGGATCGGCAGCGCCTTCCCACAGTTCGAGCGTTCGACCGAGACTTACGAGCTGAACCTTGGCACCAGCTGGGAAATCGACCTGTTCGGCGGGAGGGACGCGGCGCGAGATGCGGCTCGTGCCGATTGGCAGGCTTCGCAAGCCGGCGCGGTCGCTGCCCGCCTGTCTGTGGCGGCGCAAGTGGCCGACACCTATGTCGCCATCCGGATGCTTCAGGCTAGGCTCGACGTCGCTCGCGCCCAACTGGATACCCAGCAACGCTTGGTCGACCTTGTGGGGCTCCAATACCGCAAGGGCGTCGCTGCCGAATTGCAATTAAGGCAAGCCGAGGGGGCATTGGCACAGGTTCGCGCCACAATTCCGGCGCTGCAAAACGAACTCGACATGGCGATGAATGCACTCGACGTGCTGCTCGGCATGCAACCTGGCACGACGCGGCCAGAGTTGGCGAGCCTCGCCCCGATACCGCATGCCCCCGCGGTATCAGCGGCCGGCGGGCCGGCTGCGCTCCTGCGTCGCCGGCCCGATATCATCGCCGCCGAACGGACGCTCGCGGCATCCAATGCTCGTGTCGGGGCGGCAGTCTCTGAATATTACCCGAAGTTTTCGCTGAGCGGCCTGCTCGGCACGGCCTCTACCGCGACCGGCGGTCTCCTCACAGGCAATGCAATGGAGGCCAATGGCATATTGGGGCTTCGCTGGCGGCTGTTCGATTTTGGGCGGGTGGACGCGGAAATCAAAGCCGCCAAGGGCCGCAATGCCGAGGCCCTCGCAACCTATCGCCTTACCGTGCTGCGGGCCTCGCAGGATGTCGAGGACGCATTCTCGACATTAGTCCAACAGGAGGTACGCGCAGCCGCTCTCGCGCAGGGTGAAGGTTCGCTATCACGCGCGCGCGACTCTTCAATGGCAGCTTACAAAGGCGGGATGGCGAGCCTGATCGAGGTTCTCGATGCGGATCGGCGACTGCTGGAAACCCGCGATGGCGCTATCCAGGCGCGCGCTGCGGCAACCCGCGGCGCGATCGCTTCATTCCGCGCGCTGGGAGGCGGCTGGGATCCGCAGCGTCAAATGGGAGATCAAGTTGCACAAGCGCCTGTCTTCAAATGATGCGCGCTCATCCTGGCTGTTGTGTCCCTGACGGTAACGGCGATTTTGGCGTAGCCCCGGCTCCCTCTGGAATGCCCTGAATCACTCCCACTCGATCGTGCCGGGCGGCTTGGACGTATAGTCGTACACCACCCGGTTGATGCCCTTGACCTCGTTGATGATGCGGGTCGCGACGCGGCTGAGGAACGCGGCGTCGAAGGGGTATATGTCGGCGGTCATGCCGTCGGTCGATGTTACGGCGCGCAGCGCGCAGACGCTGTCATAGGTGCGCAGGTCCCCCATCACCCCCACCGTCCGCACCGGCAACAGCACCGCGAACGCCTGCCAGATCGCGTCGTAGAGGCCCGCATTGCGGATTTCCTCCAGATAGACCGCGTCGGCCTTGCGCAATATGTCGCACCGCTCCCGCGTCACTTCGCCGGGGATGCGGATGGCAAGGCCGGGACCGGGGAAGGGGTGGCGGCCGACGAAGATGTCGGGCAGGCCCAGTTCCTTGCCCAGCGCGCGCACCTCGTCCTTGAACAATTCGCGCAGCGGTTCGACCAGCTTCATGTTCATCCGCTCGGGCAAGCCACCGACATTATGGTGCGACTTGATCGTCACGCTGGGTCCGCCGGTGAAGGACACCGATTCAATCACGTCGGGATAGAGCGTTCCCTGCGCCAGGAAATCCGCGCCGCCGATCCTGGCCGCTTCCTCCTCGAACACGGCGATGAACTCGCCGCCGATGAACTTGCGCTTCTTTTCCGGGTCGGTAAGGCCCGCGAGGCCGCCCAGAAACCGTTGCTCGGCGTTCACATGGACCAGCTTGATGCCGTAATGTTCGCGAAACAGGCTGACCACCTGCTCCGCCTCGCCCAGCCGCATCAGGCCATGGTCGACGAATACGCAGGTCAGCTGGTCGCCGACGGCCTCGTGGATCAGCACCGCCGCCACGGCGGAATCGACACCGCCCGACAGGCCGCAGATCACGCGGCCTTCACCGACCTGCGCACGAATATCGGCGATCTTGGTCGCGCGAAACTCGGCCATCGTCCAGTCGCCGGCCAGGCCGCAGACATGGCGCACGAAATTGGCGAGCAGCCTGCCGCCGTCGGGAGTATGCACGACTTCTGGGTGGAATTGCGTGGCATAGAAGCGCCTGGCTTCGTTCGCGGTCACGGCAAAGGGCGCGCCCTCGCTGGTCGCCACCACCTCGAAACCGGGCGCCAGGCTCGTCACCTTGTCGCCATGGCTCATCCACACCTGATGGCGCTCGCCTTCGCTCCACAGGCCGTCGAACAGCGCGCAGCTTTTCTTCACCTCGATGAAGGCGCGGCCGAACTCCCCGCTCTCGCCGCCTTCGACATTGCCGCCCAGCTGCTGCATCATCGTCTGCTGGCCATAACAGATGCCCAGCACCGGCACGCCCGCATCGAAGATCGCCTGCGGCGCGCGCGGGCTGTCCTCCCACATGACCGATGACGGACCGCCCGACAGGATCACGCCCTTGGGCTGCATCCGCTCAAAGGCCTGTGCGGCGCTGTTGAAGGGGGCGATTTCGGAATAGACGCCGGCTTCGCGCACGCGGCGCGCGATCAGCTGCGTCACCTGGCTGCCAAAGTCCACGATGAGAATCGAATCCTGGATCGGCAGCGTCATCGAATCGCCTTTATGAATGGGCAGGAGAAGGGATGCGCGCCGGTTAGTCCGCCCGCCCCGATATGTCCAGTTATCCGCCCCCCTCGACCGCCGGCTCCAGCCCGCGCCCGGCCGCCCATCCCAGGGTCGCCGCGCTCGCCAGCACCAGCGCGGCGATGACAAAGGCGGTGCCGATGAACGGGATCGTCGGCGCGGGGCCTGCCGACAGCGAATAGATCCAGCCGAAGAACAGCGGCGAGGCGATGCCGGCAATGCTGCCCACGCTGCTGTTCGCGCCCTGAAGCTGGCCCTGTTCGGATTGGGACACGCGCCGGGTCATCAGCGACTGGATCGTCGGCATCGCCAGGCCCCACAGCGCATTGGGCAGCATCGCCATCAGGAACAGCCCGCCCGTCGGCGCAAGCCCCATCGTCATGATGCCGACCGCGCCGAACGCCAGGCCCACGACCATCGTCCGCCGGTCGCCCAGCCGCTTGACCACCGGGCCGACGAGCAGCCCCTGCACACCCATGTCGAGCAGCCCGACCGCCGCCAGCAGCGTTCCCACCTGCCACGCCCCCCAACCATAGCGGTCGCCGGCATATAGAACGAAAACCGCCGAAAACAGGTGATGCGCGAAAAACAGCAGGAAGTTGACCATCGCCAGGCTCGACAGTTCGGGATGCGAGCGCAACAGCCGCAGCGCGCCGAAGGGATTGGCCCGTCGCCAGGCAAAGGCCATGCGCCGTTCGGGCGGCAGCGATTCGGGCAGCACCAGCAGCCCGTAGAGAAAGGCGATGCCCGACAGCCCCATCGCCGCCCAGAAGGGCGCGCGCATCGACACTTCGCCCAATATCCCGCCCAACAGCGGCCCGGCGACGAACCCGGCGCTGAACGCCGCGCCGATCAGGCCATAGCCCCGCGCGCGCTGTTCGGGCGGGGTGATGTCGGCCATATAGGCAAAGACCGTGGTGAAGCTGGACGATGTCAGCCCGCCCAGCAGCCGCCCCACCGCCAGCCACCACAGATTGGGCGCAACCGCCATCAGCCCGAAATCCAGCGCCAGCCCCGCGATCGACACCAGCAGCACCGGCCGCCGGCCATATCGGTCGGACAGCGATCCGATCACCGGCGAACACAGGAACTGCATCGCTGCCCATAAAGCGACGAACAGCCCGTTCCACAGCCCCGCCGCGCTGCTGGAGCCGGCCAGCTGGACGATCAGTTGCGGCAGCACAGGGACGATGATTCCCATCGACATGATGTCGAGCAACGCCGTCACCAGGATGAAGGCGATCGCCGCGTTGCGGCGGCGCGGGACGGACGCGGTCATGAAAACGGGCTCCGGCGGCGGAAAGGCCCTGCCTAGCGGGGTGCGTGGGGCGGGGCAAGGATGGGACAAACTGCCCCATTGCAACATCGGCCTCAAGCGCGCAGATGCGCTGTTGAAGGAACAAGCTCGTGCCGAACGAACCCGACCAACAGCGCCGCGTGGATGGCGCGGCCTATCCCCATCGGCTGTCGCTGATCGAGGCGGGGGTGCGCGGGCGCTGCCCCCGCTGCGGTCAGGGCCATATTTTCAGCGGCTTCCTCGCGGTGCGCGATCATTGCGAGATGTGCGGCCTCAGCTATGATTTCGCCGATCCGGCCGATGGCCCCGCGGTCTTCGTCCAGCTGTTCGCCTGTGTTCCGGGCGTCATCTTCATCGTGATGCTGGAAATCATGGCGCGACCGCCGCTGTGGGTGCATCTGGCGCTGGGCGTGCCGATCCTGCTGCTCACCACGGTCCTGCCGCTGCGGCCGATCAAGGGCTGGCTGGTCGCCGCCCAATATGCCACCCGCGCCCAGGAAGCGGGGACCGCAAAATTATGGGGCCAGCTTCACGGGCGCGACGAGGGATCCGGGCAGTAAACGCTCATTCTTCCCCCGCCCCGATCTTCAATCCGGTGAAGTGCGCGGCAAAGGCATAGCTGTCGGCATATTCCTCGATCAGCTTGTCGGTCGGCTTGCCCGATCCATGGCCCGCCCGCGTGTCGATGCGGATCAGGCGCGGCTTGTCCCCCAGATCGCCGGCCTGCAACGCGGCGGCATATTTGAAGCTGTGCGCGGGCACCACCCGGTCGTCGGTGTCGGCGGTCGTCACCAGGATCGCGGGATAATCCCGGCCGCCCGCGATATTATGATAGGGCGAATAGCTGTGCAGCAGGCGGAAATCCTCCTCTCGCGCCGGCGATCCATAATCGTCCACCCATAGCCGCCCGGCGGTGAAGCGGTCGAAGCGCAGCATGTCCATCACCCCGACCGCCGGCAGCGCCGCGGCGAACAGGTCGGGCCGCTGGTTGACCACCGCACCCACCAGCAGGCCGCCGTTCGACCGGCCCTCGACCGCCAGGCCATCGGCCGTGGTATAGCCGGCCGCCTTGAGATATTCGCCCGCCGCGATGAAATCGTCGAACACATTCTGCTTGTTGGCGCGCCGCCCCGCCTCATGCCAGGCGCGGCCGAATTCGCCACCGCCGCGCAGGTTGGCGATGGCATAGACCCCACCCTGTTCCAGCCAGGCGAGCCGCGCGGGCGAAAAGCCGGGAGTCATCGAAATGTTGAAGCCGCCATAGCCATAGAGAATGGTGGGCGCGGGCATTGCGTTCGCCGCCAGGCTGCGCTTGCGGATGACGAACATCGGGATCGCCGTGCCGTCGCGGGACGGGTAATGGACCTGCTCGGTGACGAAATCGTCGGGCGCGAATGCCAGCCTGGGCCGGGCGAACAGCGTGACCGCCCCGCTTGCCGTGTCGAAACGATAGATGGTCGATGGCGTCGTGAACCCCGAAAAGCTGAAAAACGTCTCCGGGTCGCCATCGCGCCCGGCAAAGCCCGCGGCGGTGCCGATACCGGGCAGCGGCACGTCGCCCACCTTGCGCCCGTCCAGCTCGAACAGCGCGGCCTGGGTGACGGCGTCGTCCATATAGGCAAGGATCAGCCGATCGCCGACCAGCGACCCGCCCGCCAATATCTCGACCCGCTCCCCCACCACCTGGCGCGGCCGCGCGCGCGGCCGCGCCGCATCGAGCGACACCAGGCGACCGCGCGGCGCGCCCTTGTCGGTCAGGAACCACAGCGTCGATCCCCGATTGCCCACCAGCCGCCACTCATTGTCGAAGCCGCGAACGAGCGGGCGCGGTTGCGGCCGCGCGCCGTCGAGCGCCACGACATGCACCTCATGGCGCGGGTCGGTGCCCTGCGAAGAAGTGATGACCAGCCAGCGCCCGTCATCGGTCACCGTGCCGCGATGACCCAGCAGGGGCCGATCCGGCGTCGCATAGACCAGCCGGTCGGCCGCCTGCGGCGTGCCGATCCGATGATAATAAAGCTGCTGGTTGTCGCTCGCGGTCTGATGGGCCAGCCCGGCGGATGGCGGCGCGAACCGTGAATAGAAAAATCCCGCGCTCTTCCCGTCCCAGCTCAAATCCGAAAATTTGACCCATTCGATCCGCTCGTCGAGGATCGCGCCGGTATCGACGTCCAATATGCGCAGCGTTCGCCAGTCGCTGCCGCTGTCCTGCACCGCATAGAGGAGATAGCGGCCGGTCGGCGACGGACGCCATTCGGCCAGCGCCGTCGCGCCATCCTTCGACCAGCCGTTGGGATCGACCAGCAAGCGCTCGGCGCCCGCCAGCCCCTCGCGCACGAACAGTGGCGCCTGATTCTGCAGGCCCTTGTTATAGCTGTAGAAATATCGGTTCCCCGCCTTGCGCGGCAGGCCGTAGCGGCCATAGTCGTACAGCGCCTTCATCCGCGCTTTCAGCACATCGCGCGCCGGCAGGCCGGACAGGAAGCGCGCCGTGACCCGGTTTTCCGCCGCCACCCAGTCGCGCACCGCCGGATCGGCGCGCACATCCTGTTCCAGCCAGCGATAGGGATCGGCCACCCTGATGCCGAAATGCTCCTCGACCAGGTCGATGCGCGGCGCGTCGGGATAGGCGAGCGCCGGACGGCGGCCAGCGTCGATCTGCGCGGCGTCGGGATCGGCCCATGCCGTTTGTGCGGGCATGATGGCCAACGCCATCGCCAGCAGCCACGCCGCCAGACCGCGGGTCGCGAACATCGGCCATCCTCTCCAAACGACAACAGGCCGCAGCCTAATGGGCCGCGGCCTGTTTGTGAAGCGGATCGCGGCGCTTTGACGCCGCATATCCTGCCGATCAGGCGGCTTCGTATTCGTCCTCGTCGGCGGTCTGCACCGGGCCCGAATCCTGGCCCTTGGCACTGACGTCGCGGTCGACCAGTTCGATGATCGCCATCGGCGCGGCATCCGAAGCGCGGAAGCCCGCCTTGATCACGCGGGTGTAGCCGCCGTTGCGGTCCTTGTAGCGTTCGGCCAGGACTTCGAACAGCTTGGCGAGCTGCGCATCGTCCTTGAGGCGCGCGTCGGCCAGGCGACGGTTGGACAGGCCGCCCTTCTTGGCGAGCGTGATCAGCTTTTCGACATAGGGGCGCAGCGCCTTTGCCTTCACCGTGCCGGTCATGATCTGCTCATGCTTGATCAGCGAAGCGGCCAGGTTGCGCAGCAGCGCGGTGCGGTGGCCGGTGCTGCGCTGCAGCTTCTTCTGGCCCATTTTATGACGCATTCGATAGTCCTTCGTTCGTTAAGGGACCGTGTCAGGTATCCCAGACCAGGCGGCGTTCAAGGGCGCCGCCCATTGCCCTGTTCCTCCCCGCAAGCGGGGAGGATGTGCTTAGCCCAAAAGCTCCTGTTCGAGCTTCTTGGCCATTTCCTCGATATTTTCAGGCGGCCATCCGGGGATGTCCATGCCCAGGCGCAGGCCCATGGACGACAGCACTTCCTTGATTTCGTTCAGCGACTTGCGACCGAAATTGGGGGTGCGCAGCATCTCGGCCTCGGTCTTCTGGACCAGATCGCCGATATAGATGATGTTGTCGTTCTTGAGGCAGTTGGCGCTGCGGACCGACAGTTCCAGCTCGTCCACCTTCTTGAGCAGGTAACGGTTGATCGTGTTGGTGTCGCTTTCGCCTTCCGACGACGCGGCGACCGCATGGCCACCCGACGACGGCGCGGCGCTGGGCAGCGCGTCCTCGAAATGGACGAACAGCTGGAGCTGGTCCTGCAGGATGCGCGCGGCATAGGCGATCGCGTCCTCGGGCGTCACCGTGCCGTCGGTCTCGACCGTCAGCGACAGCTTGTCGAAGTCCAGTTCCTGGCCGACGCGGGTATTGTCCACCTTGTAGGCGACCTGGCGCACCGGCGAATAGAGCGCGTCGACCGGGATCAGGCCGATCGGCGCGTCGGCCGGACGGTTGGCGACGGCGGGGACATAGCCCTTGCCGACGTCGGCGGTCAGTTCCATGTTCAGCGTCGCGCCCTGGTCGAGGTGACAGATCACCAGGTCCGGGTTCATGATCTGGATGTCGCCAGACACGGCGATATCGCCGGCGGTGACGGTCGCGGGACCGGTGGCGGACAGTTGGAGCCGCTTTGGCCCGTCGCCTTCCATCCGCAGAGCGACCTGCTTGATGTTCAGGACGATGTCGGTGACATCCTCGCGAACGCCGGCCAGCGAGGAAAATTCATGGAGGACATTTTCGATCTTGATCGAAGTGACCGCCGCGCCCTGGAGCGAGGAAAGAAGAACCCGGCGCAGCGCGTTGCCCAGCGTCAGGCCAAAGCCGCGCTCGAGCGGCTCGGCGACGAAGGTCGCCTTGCGCTTGCCATCGCTGCCCGACTTGATGTCGAGAGCGGTGGGCTTCTTCAATTCCTGCCAGTTCTTCATGTTGACAGTCATGTAATTCCCCTGGGAATGTGGCTGGAACGCTTGTTCCCTGGACCCGTCAGGGCGTTCCGGCCGATGCAAATGGGTAAACGAGCGACGCGTCCGCCGCTCGCCAGTCGACGGCTACAGGCCCCTAAACGCGACGGCGCTTGGAAGGGCGCACGCCATTGTGCGGTATCGGTGTCACGTCGCGGATCGAGGTGATGTGAAAGCCGACGGCCTGCAATGCGCGCAGCGCCGACTCACGACCCGAACCGGGACCCTTCACTTCGACTTCCAGCGTCCGCACGCCATGTTCGGCCGCCTTGCGGCCCGCGTCTTCGGCGCACACCTGCGCGGCGTAGGGCGTCGACTTGCGGCTGCCCTTGAACCCCATCATGCCGGCCGAGGACCAGCTGATCGCATTGCCCTGGGCGTCGGTGATGGTGATCATCGTGTTGTTGAAGCTGGCGTTGACGTGCGCGACGCCGGCCGAAATATTCTTGCGCTCACGCCGCTTGATGCGTTGAGGTTCGCGTGCCATGTTGCTCTATCCTACTGAAATCGTTAAAAAAGAAGTGACCGGAGGGTGCCCGGAAGCGCCCCTCGACGATTACTTCTTCTTGCCGGCGATCGGCTTTGCCTTGCCCTTGCGGGTGCGCGCATTGGTGTGCGTGCGCTGGCCGCGGACCGGCAGGCCCTTGCGATGACGCAGGCCGCGATAGCAGGCAAGGTCCATCAGACGCTTGATGTTCATCGCGGTTTCGCGGCGCAGATCGCCCTCGACCGTCAGATCGGCGTCGATCGCCTCGCGAATCTGCAGCACTTCGGCGTCCGACAGGTCCTGGACCCGGCGGCTCTGGTCGATGCCCAGCTTGGTGGCGATGTCGACGGCGGTCTTGCGACCGATGCCATGAATGTAGGTGAGCGCGATGATGACGCGCTTGTTGGTCGGGATATTCACACCCGCGATACGTGCCATGGTAATCTGGTCTCCTGCTCCACGGGGCGGTTGGCGTCGCCCCATCTCAAAGCGTCCTGCCGCCGGCAGCCCATGAAAGGGCGGAACGGCGACGTCATGTTGACCCGATGACGCAAAAAAGACGGCCAGTGCGAATGCACTGCCGCTACCAAGCGTGTCGGGATGGGGGGGCCCTAGCGATTCGGCGGCAAACTGTCAACAACGCCCGGCCGCGCCGGGTAACCCGGTCATGGCGCAACCGGCGCTTTGCGGTTGAGGCCGGCCGTGCGCTCGGGCATGGGTGAAGCATGCGCTTTCCCCTATCTCTCGCCTTCGCCCTGACGCTCGCCGGTTGCGTCGGCCCTGCGTCGCCGCCACCGCCCGCGCCGCGCCCGGTTCAGCCGGCCCCTGCGCCCGCCACACCGCCGCCCGCAGCAGCAGCAGCCGCGCCGGCCAGCGACGACTGGACACTGCGCCCCGCCACGCCGGGCGAGTGGCGCTATCGCACCGAAGCGGGCGGGTCTGCCGCGCTGTTCGGCGCGCCCGCCGGCGGCACGCTGCTGACCATCCGTTGCGACAGGCCCGGCCGCCGCATCCATCTGATCCGCGCGGGCGCGGGCCGGGGTCCGATGATCCTGCGCACCAGCTATGGCGCGGTCAGCTGGCCCGCCGCCCCCGGCGCGGGACCTTCGCCCGAAACCGTCGCGATCCGATCGGCCAGCGACGCCGCGCTCGACCAGCTGGCCTACAGCCGGGGGCGGTTTGCGGTCGAACTGGCGGGGTTGCCGCCGCTCGTCCTGCCCGCCTGGGCCGAACCTGCGCGCGTGATAGAGGATTGCCGGGGCTGAACGGCGCATCGCGATCCGCCGGTTCCGTTTCGTCGGCGCGAGCGAAGAAGTATGATTCCAAAAAAGATTAATACAAGCCTTGTTTGAAGCGCGATGATGATTCACATTCGATCCGTGGCCGTATCCAAGGCTTAAGGTCGAAGTCGGTCACGCGGGCTTCAACTAGCGAAAGGAGGTGATCCGATGTCTCATGGTTCAGCAATGGGGTCGGTCAAGTCCAATCGGGAAACGCGCCGCTGAGCGACGCCTTAGCGTCGATCCAACCCTTATTTGACGAGCTATCCCGCGCCCCGGCGTGGGACCTGTTGCAGCAAGCAGGGGCCGTCACAAGGCAAAGATAGCGCGATACACCGTTTCCCTGGGCGGCGCTTCCGGCCGCTGACCATGCACATGATGGGCCGTCGGGCACCGACCCGGCGGCCCCTCTCATTTTCCGGCGCCCGGCGCGCGGCGGCGGGACCGGCCCGCTCGCCCGGATCATCCCGCCGCGATCATCGAAATCTGCCGGCCATAGCCCGGCTCGCCCAGGTGGCAGGAGCGGCGATAGCTGAAAAACCGCTCGGGCTGGCCATAGGTATCCTCGTCCAGCATCTCGACCCGGCCGATCCCCGCCGCCGCCAGCCGCGCCGCGACATAGCCGGCGATGTCGAACTGGCGGTGGCCGGCGCGCCCTTCGGAAAAAAATCGGCCATTGTCGGCATCGTCGGCCTCGAACCGCGCGGCGAAATCGTCCCCCACCTCATAGGAAGCCCGGCCGATGCACGGCCCGATCGCACAGGCGATCCGCCCCCGGTCGGCGCCCAGCGCCGTCATCGCCGCGATCGTCGCGTCCGTGACCCCGCCGATCGCGCCCTTCCACCCGGCATGGGCCGCGCCGACGACGCCGACCTGCGCGTCGGCGAACAGCACCGGCACGCAATCGGCGGTCAATATGCCCAGCACCAGCCCCGGCCGGTCGGTCACCAGCGCGTCGGCGGCGGGCCGCTCCCCCTCCGCCAGCGGCCCCGTCACCGTCACCACATCGGCCGAATGCACCTGCCGCACCGTCACCAGCGCCCCGCCCGGCAACAGCGCGTCGCGCGCCAGATCGCGGTTGGCGAGGATAGCGGCGCGGTCGTCGTCCGACCCCAGGCCCACGTTCAGCCCGGCGTACAGCCCGGTCGACACCCCGCCCCGACGCCCGGCGAAGCCATGGCGGACATCCGCCAGCACCCGTGCCTTTTGCAACTCTATCACGTCGCCGCTTCCTTCTTTCCTGTCATAGGCGAGCAACTTACTTGCGCGCGCCGAAATAGGCGATAGTCTCCCCGCCCATGGCATAGGGTGCGCCCAGGGGCGCATCCTGCAAGGGAACAAGAGGTCTCCATGATATTCGGGCGCGCAAAGTCGCTAGACGCCATTCTGGCGACAGCCGAGAAGAAGTCGCTCACGCGCTCGCTCGGGGCTTTCCAGTTGACCATGCTGGGCATCGGCGCGGTGATCGGCACCGGCATCTTCGTGTTGACGGCAGAGGCCGCGCAGAAGGCCGGACCGGGCATGATCCTGTCCTTCGTCATCGCCGGTTGCGTGTGCGCGGTGGCGGCGCTGTGCTACGCCGAAATGGCGGCGATGGTGCCGGTATCTGGGTCCGCCTATACCTATAGCTATGCGGTGATGGGCGAACTGATCGCCTGGATGGTCGGCTGGGCGCTGATCCTGGAATATGCGGTCGCGGCGGGGGCCGTGTCGGTCGGATGGTCGGGCTATGTCGTCGGGCTGCTCGAACATACTTTCGCGATCGACATCCCCGATATGCTGACGCGCGGGCCTTATGACGGCGGCGTCGTCAACCTGCCCGCGATGCTGATCGCCGGTCTCGTCACCTGGCTGCTGGTGATCGGCACGAAGGAAAGCGCGACGGTCAACGCCGTTCTGGTCGCGATCAAGGTGTCGGCGCTCAGCCTGTTCGTGGTGCTGGCATTGCCGGTCATCAACATGGAAAAATTCACCCCGTTCATGCCGCTTGGCTTTTCCGGCGTATCGGCGGCGGCGGCGTCGATCTTCTTCGCCTATGTCGGCTTCGACGCCGTGTCGACCGCGGCAGAAGAAACCAAGAACCCCCAGCGTAACATGCCGATCGGCCTCATCGGCTCGCTCGGCATCTGCACCATTTTCTACATGCTGGTCGCGACCGGCGTGATCGGCACCGTGGGCGCGCAACCGGTCGCGGGGCCGGCGGGCGAAGTCCTGGCGCCCGGATCGACCGCCCTTTCGCAGCAATGCGCCGCGCTCGCCGCCGCCGGCACCCAGGCCGTCACCTGTTCGAAGGAAGCGCTGGCCTGGACCCTGCGCGAAATCGGCTGGCCGCAGATCGGCAACCTGCTGGGCCTGGCCGCGGGACTCGCGCTGCCCTCGGTCATCCTGATGATGATGTTCGGCCAGACCCGGATTTTCTTCGTCATGAGCCGCGACGGCCTGTTGCCCTCTGTCTTTTCAAAGGTCCACCCGACCTACAAGACGCCCTATGTCATCACCATCCTGACCGGTATCTTCGTGGCGTTGTTCGCCGCCTTCTTCCCGGTCGGCATCCTCGCCGACATCTCCAACTCGGGCACCCTGTTCGCCTTTGCCGCCGTGTCGATCGCGGTGATGGTGCTGCGCCGGACAGACCCCGACCGCCGCCGCCCGTTCCGCACCCCGGCGGTGATGATCACCGCGCCGATCTCGATCCTGGGCTGCGTCTATCTGTTTTTCAGCCTGGGCAATGAAACCAAGCTGATGTTCCTGGGCTGGGCCGTCGTCGGCCTGATCGTCTATTTCCTCTATGGCTATCGCAAGAGCCATGTTGGCAGGGGCCTGGTGGCAACGCATGAAGGCGACGCCGACATCCCGCCCCAGCCGGTGCCGCCGATGCCCGGCGCGCCGACGCCGGGCGGCAAGGACGCCTGACGAACCTTTGCCGCGACGGCATGGGTGATCGTGGCGCCGCTGGCCCTGTCAGGCGGGCGGCACCGGTTCGCGCGCGCTGGCCAGGCCGGGTCGGGTGAACAACCGGCCCCTTTCCGCCCATAATATGATCGCCAGCGCCGCTGCCCCGCACAGCAGCGTGCCCAGCGCCATGGGAATGGTGGTGTCGTTGAACGCCTGCCCTATCGCCCCGCCCAACAGGCTCGACATCAATGTCGAGAAGAACGCCTGGAAGGACGACGCGACGCCAGCCCCCTTCGCGAACGGTTCGAGCGAGATTGAGCTGAAGTTGGAAAAGGTGAAGGCGATGCACAACATCGTCGCGGACTGAAGCAGGATGAAGCTGGCCAGCGTTTCCCAGCCCCGCGTCGCGACCAGGACATGCATGCCCGACACCAGCATCAGCGCCACCAGCGCGGCGTGGCTCATGCGCCGCGCGCCGAACCGCGACACCAGCCGGCCGTTGACCAGGCTGCCCACGCCCATGCTCGCGGCGATGGCGGCGAAGGCGAGCGGAAAGATGCGCGCCGCGTCGAAAATATCGAAGAAAATCTGCTGGACCGACAGGATGAAGCCGACGAGGCCGCTCATCACGATCCCGCTCGCGACCATGTAGCCGATCGAACTGCGCGTCAGGACGATGGTGCTGATCGTCCCCCTCACCGCCCCCAGGCTGATCGGCAGGCGATTGTGACGGTGCAGCGTTTCGGGCATCCGCAACAGCATCCACCCGGCAATGCCCCCCGCCAGCAATGCCAGCGCCCCGAAGATCCAGCGCCATGGGGCGACCCACAGGATGGCCTGGCCAAAGCTCGGCGCCAGGACCGGAACGATGATGAATGTGGAAAAGATGAGCGACATGACGCGGGCCATCGCATCGCCGCGAAAGCGATCGCGCACGATGCCGACGGTCACGATCCGGCTCGCCGCCGCGAAGAAGCCCGCCCCCGCCCTGCTGACCAGCAGCATGGTAAAGCTCTGCGCGAGCGCGCAGCCGACCGTCGCGACCATGAAGCAGACCATCGCCGGCGCCAGAACCGCCTTGCGGCCATAACGGTCCGACAACAGGCCAAACAACAGCGAACCCACCCCCAGCGCCGCGAAATAGACGGTGATGATCAGTTGCCGGTCATTGGGATTGGCGATGGCGAGCGCCCGGCCGATATCGGGCAGCGCCGGCAGCATCGGATCGATCGACAGCGCGTTCATCGACATCAGCGCGGCGCAAAGCGCCACGAATTCGCGAAAACCGATGTCGGGCTTGGCCGGCGGGGCAGTATCATGTTGCATTATGCAACCCTATGGGGATTTTGCCCCGCCGACGCCACCCCCGCGCCCCGCCGTTCGGCGCATCGACATGGTAATCGCGCCGTTAACCATTTTTTATGACCTGCTGCTCCATTCTGCTCTTCATCGAAAACCGTAACCGGAGAAACGGTCATGGCCAGCAGTGCGAAGAGTGCGCAGTTCCTGATGGAAAGCCGCCTGACGGGCGCGTCGTTCGAATCGGCTCAAGCCTGTTTCGAGCTTGGGGTCGCCTATAGCTGCGGCACCGGCGGCGTCACGATCGACCTGATCGAGGCGCATAAATGGTTCAACCTCGCCGCACTTGGCGGCAGCGAAGAAGGGCAGGCGCTGCGCGCCGAGATCGCCGAGGAAATGACGGCGCGCGAAATCGCCGAGGCCCAGCGCCAGGCCCGCGCCTGGATCGCCGCCAGCCAGGCCCGCGCAGCGTAGCTTTTATCCACTTGCATGGGCGCCGCACCGGCCCGCGCCCCCACCCGGCCTCCCACAATCTATCCTGAATGGGAGGCCGGGTGGGGGGCGCGGGCCGGTGCCGTCTTACGCAGCTAGGCGTCACCCTTGCGGAACGGCACATGCTCCGCCAGCCATTCGCGGCTACGCTGCACGTCGCGCCGCTCGACCGCCAGAAATTGCGCCACCGCCCGCCGGAACGAAGGATCGGGAATATAGTGCGCCGACCAGGTCGGTTCGGGGGCATAGCCGCGCGCCAGCTTGTGCTGTCCCTGCGCCCCCGCTTCCACCCGGCCCAGCCCGCGCGCGATCGCCGCGTCGATCGCCTGATAATAGCATAGTTCGAAATGCAGGTTGGGCACGTCCTCGACGCAACCCCAATAGCGCCCGTACAGCGCCTCGCGCCCGATCAGGTTGAGCGCACCCGCAATCGGCCGCCCGCCGCGCAGCGCCAGGATCAGCAACAGCCTGTCGCCCATCGTTTCGCCGATCATGCTGAAAAAGTCGCGCGTCAGATAGGGCCGCCCCCATTTGCGTGCGCCGGTATCCTGGTAGAATTGCCAGAATATGTCCCAATGCGCCTGCGTGATCGCCGCGCCGGTCAAATGGACGATGTCCAGCCCCTCGACCGCGCGCGCCCGCTCCTTGCGGATATTCTTGCGCCTGGCGCTCGACAGGTCGGCCAGGAAATCGCCAAAGCTGCCATAGCCGCGATTGGTCCAGTGAAACTGGCTGTCCTCGCGGATCAGCCAGCCCGCCGCCTCGAACAGCGCCACCTGATCGCGCTCTACAAAGGTCGCGTGCGCCGACGACAGCCTGTTCTGGTCCACCAGCGCCTCGATCCCGCCGATCAGCGCCGGACCGCAATCGGCGTCCCGCGACAACAGGCGCGGCCCCGGCACGGGGGAAAAGGGCGCGGCGACCTGAATCTTGGGATAATAGCTGCCCCCGGCCCGCTCCCAGGCGTCGGCCCATTGATGGTCGAACACATATTCGCCCTGGCTGTGGCTCTTGGCATAGGCGGGTGCGACCGCCGCCAGCCGCCCGTCCGGGCCGTCGATCAACAGCGGTAGCGACTGCCAGCCGGTGCCCGGTCCGACGCTGCCCGATCGTTCGAGAGCGCTCAGAAAATCCCAGCAGACGAACGGATTGCCGGTCCCGGCGCAGGCGTCCCACTGGTCGCGCGGCACCTGGCCCACGCCTTGCGCGATCCGGGCGACGATGTCAGCCATGCGCGCCCAAGGTCAGGCGCGCACCTTGACGATGGCGTCGATCTCGACGACCGCGCCCAGCGGCAGCACCGGCACGCCGACCGCGCTGCGCGCATGCTTGCCCGCGTCGCCGAATATCTGGACCATCAGGTCCGACGCGCCATTGGCGACCCTGGGCTGGTCGGTAAAGCTCGCCGCGCTGTTGATGAATGCGCCCAGCTTCACCACGCGCTCGACCCGGTCGAGATCGCCCAGCGCCGCCTTGATCTGCGCCACCAGCATCATGCCGCACCGCCGCGCCGCCTCGACGCCATAGTCCAGGTCGCGATCCTCGCCCAGCCGCCCGGTCATCAGCTGCCCGTCGACAAAGGGCAGTTGCCCCGACACATGCAGCAGCCCGCCGGCCTCGACCGCGGGAACATAGGACGCCACCGGCGCCGCCGCCTGCGGCAGGACGACGCCCAGTTCGGCGATACGCGCTTCAATCGACATGTCCGTCTCCCATCATCCCGGTGGCAGCGCCGGCGCCGGCCCGTGGGCCAGCCGCGCCATGATCCATTGTTCGGCGCTCGCCCAGTCGTCGATGCGGGCATGGGCGTGCGCGGCGGGCGGAATGTTGACCGCCAGTTCGGGTTCGCCGACCATGTGCAGCCGCCACACCCCCGGCGCATCGCGCGCCGCCGACGCATGATGTTCGGCCAGGTCGTCGACGAACATCACCACGTCCGCGTCACGATCGGCGACGATGCGCGCGATCGGCGGTCCCTTGGGACCATGGTTCCAGACCACCGGATGCTGCATGCCATGGCCCGCCAGCTGCGCGACCCGCCCCTGGTGGTGCCGCTCGCCGATATTGGTCAGCACGACGATATCGGCCACCGCCGACAGCCGCGCCATCGCGTCGATCGCCCCCGCGATCGGCATCTGCCGCCCCATTTCGGTGTCGAAAAAGCCGGTCAGCAATTCCCACACCAGCGCACGCTCCAGCGGCTTGCCGCTGTCCTTGTGGCGCAACGCTTCGGTGAAATCATGGTCGTGCAGGCTGAAATGCACGTCATGCACCTCGTCCAGCCATTCGCGGAACGGCACGACCATGTGCAACAGCACCTCGTCGCAATCGGTGATGATCAGCGGGCGGCTCATGTCGTCAACTCGTCGCGCGCGGCGATCAGCGCTTCGGGCGACGCACCGACATCGGCGGCGCAGGCGATCAGGTCCGGCTCATGATCGGCCAGGAACGCCAGCACCGCGCTCAGCACCGCAGCGTCGCCGATGCCCCCGCGCAACGTGTCCGCGTCAAGGCCCGTCAGCGCCAGCAGCCGGTCGGCCCGCGCCGCGTCGGCCAGCGTCCAGCCCAGCGCCATCAGCGCCAGCGTTTCCGCTTCGCCCTTGCGGTCGGGCGCGTCCGCACCCTTGCCATTTTGCCCCTGGGGCCGCATGATCCTGTTCCCTGACGAAGGGCGCGAACCGATCCGGCGCTCCCTTCGATCTTTACCGATTGCGAGTGACTGGTGGCAAAGCGCGTGCTCGTTGTCGAGGACAACGAACTCAATCTCAAACTTTTTTGCGATCTCCTGCGCGCGCATGGCCATGAAACGCTGGCGGTGCGCGACGGGCGCGACCTGCTGCCGCAGGCGCGCGACTTCGCTCCCGACCTCGTCATCATGGACATTCACCTGCCCCATGTGAGCGGCCTCGACCTCATCATATCGCTCAAGGCCGATGCGGCGCTGGGCGCTGTCCCGATCATGGCGGTCACCGCCTATGCCGGCGCGGGCGATGAGGATCGCATCCGTCGCGCCGGGGCGCAGGCCTATGTGTCCAAGCCGATCTCGGTGGTCCGCTTCATCGAACAGGTCAACGCGCTGCTTTGACCGGGGCGGCAACGGCCCCGCGCCCGATACGCCGACTTCAATCCGTCACGCCGATTTCATCATATCGTCGCCGCCCTTACCCGCGCGCGTCATTCGCCTCTGCCACCTGCGGACATGCACCGGCCACTGCCGGGAACCATAGCCAAGGGTACATCCATGTCTCATCTCACCGACGACGCACGCGCGCCCTTCCGCGCCCTTCAGCCGCAGGTCACCAGCGACGACAGCCTGGAGGCGATCGTCGCCGCCAACCCGTCGCGCCGCTCGATCCTGCGCAACGGCCTGATGGGCCTGTCCGTCCTGCCGATGCTCGGCACGCTCGCCGCCTGCGACGATGACGACGACGCCAGCCCCGCGCCCGCGCCGACCCCCACCCCCACGCCGGCTCCCGCGCCCAGCTTTGCCGTCACCTTCACGGCCATTGCCGCCAACCAGAACGACACCGTGACCGTGCCGGCGGGCTACACCGTCGACGTGTTGCTCAAGGCCGGCGATTCGGTCGAAACCGGCACCGCCTATTCGGGCAGCTTCCCCACCCCCGCCGACGCCGAAAAATGGGCCGGCGGCAATCATGACGGCATGGAATATTTCGAACTGACCGGCACCAGCCCCAACAGCGGCGGGCTGCTCGCCATCAACCACGAATATCCCGACTTCAACATCCTGATGGCGGGCAGCTACGACGCGGCCACCGCCACCGCCGATCAAAAGGCGCTGGCGCTGTCCGCCGTCGGCATCAGCGTCGTTGAAGTCGCCAGGGGTTCGGACGGCAAATTCGCGGTCAAGGCCGGCTCGACCTATAACAGGCGCTACACCGGCAACGACACCTATCGCGCGGGCGGCCCCGCCGCCGGCCTGCTGTCGGGCGCGATCAAGGGCATGCTCAACAATTGCGCGTCGGGCCGCACCCCCTGGGGCACCTATCTGACCTGCGAGGAAACCACCGACAATTATCTCGACCCGACCCAGCCCGAAACCAATTATGGCTGGGTGGTCGAAATCGACCCCTATCAGGAACTGGCCCCGCCGACCAAGCGCACCGCCATGGGCCGCTTTTCCCACGAAAACGTCGCCTTCATGGCCAATGCCGACCGCCGCGTCGCCTTTTACATGGGTGACGACACGACGCCGGGCTGCATCTACAAATTCGTTCCCGACCGCGCCTATTCGGCCGGCAATCGCGGTTCCAACACCGACCTGCTCGACTATGGCACGCTCTATGTCGCGCGCTTCAACCCCGACGGTTCGGGCGAATGGCGCGCCCTGGTGCAGGGGCAGAACGGCCTGGTCGCCGGCGCGACCGACACGGGAACCTCCGTCACCCAGAAAACCACGCCCGACGCGCCTGTCACCGTCGATTTCAACAGCCAGGCCGATGTCCTGATCCGCACCCAGTCGGCGGCGCGCGTCGCGGGCGGCACGCTGATGGACCGCCCGGAATGGCTGACGGTCGCGCCCGACAACAGCGCGGTCTACTGCACGCTCACCAACAATAGCGGCCGTCGCGTGACATCGCCCCCCAATCCCCGCGCGACCAACCTGCACGGCCACATCGTCAAGTTCAAGGAAGAGGGCAATTCGCCGCTCGCCATGACCTTTACCTGGGAAATCTTCCTTTTGGCGGGCGATCCCAAGCTGTCGGCCGGCGGCGCGAACCTGGTCGGCGACATCAAGGGCGACACCTTCTCCAGTCCCGATGGCCTGCGCATCGACCCCAAGGGCCGGCTGTGGGTGCAGACCGACCATAGCGTGCCGGGCAATTCGGGCGTGACCGGCACCAGCATCGACCAGGCGTTCGGCCATAATGCCATGTTCTATGTCGATCAGGTCAGCAAAGAATCGAAACGCTTCCTGGTCGGCCCGGTCGGCTGCGAGATCACCGGCATCGCCTATACGCCGGACCTCAACAATTTCTTCGTCAACATCCAGCACCCGACCGGCAACTGGCCCGTCGCCGGGGAACGGCCGCGTTCCTCGACCATCGTCGTGCGCCGTACTGACAATACGCCCGTCGGCAACTGACCGGCGACGTCGCCCAAAGCCACCCTTCCCGTCCGGGAAGGGGGCATCTTTCCACCCGGTTCCATCGAACACCAACAGCAAAAGGCCCGTTCCTGTGCCGGAACGGGCCTTTTGCTGATATCGAAAGCCGATCGGGCGCGCGGGCGAAAGGCCCGCTGCGGCTTATTTGATCTTGGCTTCCTTGAACTCGACATGCTTGCGCACGACGGGGTCATATTTGCGGAAGCTGAACTTTTCGGTCTGGGTGCGCGGATTCTTCTTGGTGACGTAGAAGAAGCCGGTGTCAGCAGTGCTGACGAGGCGGATCTTGACGGTTGCTGGCTTGGCCATGGCCTTATGTCCCTGGGTCGTGATGACAATAAAGAAAAGCGGCTCCTTTGCGGAACCGCCCCGTTTCAGCGCCCGCCCATGGTCGAGATTCGGGGCGCTGTCAAGGGTTCGCCGCCCCTCGCTTCGCCTCCGGTCACCCTTTACGCGCTGTTAACGCTGTGGGCGCATGATGGTGATCGGGGCAAAATGGCAAGGGGCAGAAATCCCGTGAGACATGACGCAAAACTGGCCATCAGGGCCGATCTGATGCAGCGTATCGACGCGCTGGCGGCGCAGGGCGGCCATCTGTCGGTTCCCCGCATCCATGACGAGGTCGACCAGATCCGCTACACCGCCCGCGCCTTTCATTTCGACGCGCTCGAACGCCTTGCCGATACGCTCGAAAGCGCGCTGTCGGTCAACGGCCATGGCCCGGTGGTCCTGTCCTATCTCGACCTGATGCGCGAAACGCTGGCGCGCGATATCGAACCCGCGGCGATGCCGCTGGCCCACATCGCCGCCGCGTCCGCGCCCGCGCAATTGCGCGCCTGACCCGCCTGCCGCCGGCATGGACGCCCTGCTGACCGCCCTTATGGGCTGCCTGCTCGGCGAAATGGGCGACAAGAGCCAATTGCTGCTGCTCGCGCTCGCGACCCGTTTCAACCGCAACCGCGCGGTCATCGCCGGCGCGGCCGTCGCCGCCATCGCCAATGCCGCCATATCCGCCACCGCCGGCGCTGTCATCGCACCGATGCTGGGGGCCGACGCGCGCACGCTGTTCGCGGCGCTTGCGGTGCTGTTCCTGGGGGTCGGCCTGCTGGTGCGGGTCAAGCAGCCCGATACGCTCGACGGGTGGAACATCGGCGCGTTCCTCACGACCGCGCTCGGCCTGTTCATCCTGGGCTTTGGCGACGGCCCGCAATTCCTGATTCTCGGCATCACCACCCGCACCGCCGATCCGCTGATGGCGGGCATCGGCGGCGCAATCGGCATCTTCGTCGCGCAATTGCCCGTCATCCTGCTGCGCCACCAGTTCGCCGCCGCCTTGCCGCTGCGCGCGATTCGCATCGGGGGCGCGATCACGCTGCTGCTGGTCGGCGCGGTCCTGGCGCTCACCGCGCTCGCGCTGGTCTGATCGACCCGCTCTGTCAGTCTGAACGAAACATCGCGTGGCACCATATTGACCGACGATCATTATATGTCCGAAACCAGTTTCACGCGAAAACAGGAGGACCCCATATGACCGCGCCCGATCTCAAGACCCCCACCGACCTCAGGAGCAACGCGACCAAATCCGTCGCCCAGGCGCTGAACGGCGTCCTTGCGGACAGCTTCGCGCTCTATTTCAAGACCAAGAATTTCCACTGGCACGTTTCCGGCCCGCATTTTCGCGACTATCACCTGATGTTCGACGAGCAGGCGGCGCAGATCCTGGCGACCACCGACCTGATCGCCGAACGGGTGCGCAAGACCGGCAACGTCACGCTGCGCTCGATCGGCGACATCGCCCGGCACCAGAGCGTCGTCGACAATGACGCCGACTATGTCAGCCCGGCCGACATGCTCAAGGAATTGCGCGAGGATAATCTGAAACTCGTCGAAGCCCTGCGCGCGGCCAAGACCGCCGCGACGCAAGCGGGCGACAACGCGACCGAAGGCATTGTCGACGACTGGACCGACCAGGCCGAACAGCGCGCCTGGTTCCTGTTCGAAGCGGGCCGCAACGGCTGACCGGCTTGGGCAAGGCGCCGTCCGGTCATTGCCGGGCGGCGTCATCCTCCGGCGGGATCGGCTCGACCGCGACGATATCGATCGCGCCGCCGCCGAAATCCACCTGCTCGCCGGCCTGCGCGCCCATCATCGCGCGGGCGAGCGGCGCGGAAAAGGCGATCCGCCCCGCCGCCGGCTCCGCCTCGTCATCGCCGACGATGTCGATCCGCCGCTCCTGCCCGGCCCGCCGATAGGTGACGCGCGCGCCGAAGGATACCGACACGCCCTCGGCCGCCGGCATGACCTGCGCCGTCGCCAGCCGCGTGCGCCAGTAGCGCAGCGCCCGCTGCACCGTCTTGCGCGCCTCCTCGTCATCCTGCGCGGCGACCGCCGCTTCCAGCGCCGCGACCTTCGCCTGCGTCAACGCAAGGCCGCGTGCCGTCACCCGGTTGGGACCGGGCGGGATCGGCAGCTCGAATGTCGGCTCCAGATGCTCTTCGTCGCTTTCCCGGCGGAACGCGACGCTCATGGCCTAATCCTCATCGAACAGCCCGGCGAGCTGTTCGACCATCGTGCCGCCCAGCTGCTCGGCGTCCATGATCGTCACCGCGCGCCTGTAATAGCGGGTCACGTCATGGCCGATGCCGATCGCGACCAGTTGCACCGGCGACCGGTTCTCGATCCAGTCGATCACCTGCCGCAAGTGGCGCTCCAGATAGGTGCCGCTGTTGACCGACAGGGTCGAATCATCGACCGGCGCGCCGTCGGAAATCACCATCAGGATGCGGCGCTCCTCATTGCGCGCCAGAAGCCGGCTGTGCGCCCACAACAGCGCCTCGCCGTCGATATTTTCCTTCAGCAACCCTTCGCGCATCATCAGGCCCAGATTCTTGCGCGCCCGCCGCCACGGCTCGTCGGCCTTTTTATAGACGATATGCCGCAGGTCGTTCAGCCGCCCCGGCGCCGGCGGTCGTCCGGCCGCCAGCCATTCCTCGCGCGCCTGCCCGCCCTTCCACGCCCGCGTGGTAAAGCCCAATATCTCGGTCTTGACCCCGCACCGTTCCAGCGTGCGCGCCATGATGTCGGCGCTGATCGCCGCGATGCTGATCGGCCGGCCGCGCATTGAACCGGAATTGTCGATCAGCAGCGTCACCACCGTGTCGCGAAACTCGGTATCGCGCTCCACCTTGTAGGTTAGCGACCGGGTCGGATCGATGATGATCCGCGCCAGCCGCGCCGCGTCGAGCATCCCTTCTTCCTGGTCGAAGTCCCAGCTGCGCGACTGCTGCGCCATCAACCGGCGCTGCAAGCGGTTGGCAAGCTTGGTGACGGCGCCCTGCAAGCTCACCAGCTGCTGGTCGAGAAAGCCGCGCAGCCGCAGCAATTCCTCCTCGTCGCACAGGTCGCCTGCGGTCACGATTTCGTCATGGCGCACGGTATAGGGCTTGTAGTCGAATCCCGGCGGCAGGTCGGACATCGGCCGGTTGGGGCGAACGGGCATCATGCCCTCCTCGCCGCCCTCGCCCGCGCCATCCTCGCTGTCGGCGTCGGACTCCTCGCTATAGTCGGTCTCGCTGTCCTCGCTTTCGCCGCCCGTATCCTCGGCCCGCGCCTGCGCATCCATGTCGCTGTCGCCGGCGTCCTCCTCGCCGCTTTCGCCGTCTTCCTGCTGCTCGTCCTGGTCCTCGCCCTCGTCCTGCGCTTCGCTTTCGTCGGCGGCGGGCGGGATGTCGGCATCGACCAGCTGGAGATGCTCCAGCATCGCCTGCGCCAGTTTCTGGAACGCCCGCTGATCGTCGATCGCCAGGCCCAGCGCATCCAGGTCGGACCCGGCCTTGTCCTCGATCCATTCGCTGACCAGCGCCATGCCGGCGGCGATGTCCCTGGGAACAGGCTGCCCGGTCAGCCGCTCGCGCACCTTGAGCGCCAGCGCGGTGGACAGCGGCACCTCGTCGGCGTTGCGCGCACGGCGGATCGGGTCGGACTTGAGCCGCATCGCTAGCGCCTCGTTCAGGTTGGCGCGCACGCCGTCCATCTGGCGCGAGCCGATCGCCTCGACCCG
The DNA here is from genome assembly GCF_037725245.1 of Sphingobium anseongense. NCBI lineage: Bacteria > Pseudomonadati > Pseudomonadota > Alphaproteobacteria > Sphingomonadales > Sphingobiaceae > Sphingobium > Sphingobium anseongense. The sequence goes on from NZ_JBBJUL010000008.1 coordinate 120,880, forward strand.
CGCCTGCTCGACCGCGTCATAGACCCCGCGCGCCACCGCCTCGGCCGGCGCGGACGCGGCATGCATGCGAACGTCATGATGGCGCAGCCGCAGCGCATTGGCGTCGGCGAACCCGCGCGCCAATGCGACCTGATCGGCGGGCAGCGCGCGTCCGGGGGTCGGCACCTTGATCGCCTTGCCCGCCATATGCGGCGCGTCGGCGGTATAGCCCACCTCCACTTCCGCGTCGCGCGCCATCGACCGCGCCGTCCCCGACAGCACATCCTTGAACGCATCGAGGGGCGATCGTTCGGCCATCAGTCGAGCAGCATGGCCTGGATCGCCGCGCGCGCCCCGTCGTCCACGCCCAGCACGTCGGCGATATAGCCGTCCATGCCGCCATGCGCGGTGTCGAGCGTTTCGAACAGCGTCTCGATATAGGCACGGTCGGCGGTCAATACGGGGGCGATCGCCGCGCCCCGCGACCGGTGCGCCCGCGCGATCGCGCTATTGTCCTGCGCCAGGCGCCAGTCCCAGTCGGCATGGACATTGGTGAGCAGATAATCCTCGACGATCGTTTCGCGCGGCACCCCCAGCACCGCCAGGATCAGCGCCGCACCCACGCCGGTGCGGTCCTTGCCCGCCGCGCAGTTGATCAGGATCGGCAGCCGCCCGTCCAGTATCTGCGCGAACATCGCGCGATAGGATTCGGCATGGTCGGCGGCGATCACGCGGTACAGGCCGACCATCACCGCACGCATGTCCGCCGCGCTGGCGCCATCGGTGCGAATCATTTCGGCCAGCACGCCGCTGGTTTCGTCATAGTCGCGGCAATAATAATCGACCCCGTCCTCATGCCATTCGGTCGGTTCGGCCGCGCGCTCCTCTCGGCGCCTGAAATCGCAGATCGCGCGGATCCCCAGCGATCGCAGATGCGCGGCGTCGGCGGGCGACAGCAGCGCCATCGTGCCCGACCGGTACAGCATGCCCCGCTTGACGGTGCGGCCGTCCGCCGTCGCATAGCCGCCGAAATCGCGCAGGTTGAACCCGCGCTCCAGCGGCACGCGACTGCCCGGCGGACCGGCGGTGGTCACGACGCGCGCCCGACGACGCTTTCGGGCAGGTCCTTGCCGAACACCCGCTGATAATATTCCGCCACCAGCGCGCGCTCCGCCTCGTCGCATTTGTTGAGGAACGACAGGCGGAAGGCAAAGCCCACATCCTTGAAGATCAGCGCATTCTGCGCCCAGCTGATCACGGTGCGCGGCGACATCACGGTCGATATGTCGCCGTTGACGAAGCCCTGCCGGGTCAGTTCCGCCACCTTGATCATGTTTTCGACCTCCTTGCGGCCGCCCGCATGGTCATATTCGCCCGACTTGGCGAGCACCACCTGCGCCTCGGTCGCGGCGGGCAGGTAATTGAGCGCCACCACCAGGTTCCACCGGTCCATCTGGCCCTGGTTGATCTGTTGCGTGCCATGATAGAGGCCCGTCGTGTCGCCAAGCCCGACCGTGTTGGCGGTCGCGAACAGGCGGAACCAGGGGTTGGGGCGAATCACCCGGTTCTGGTCGAGCAGCGTCATCTTGCCGTCCGTCTCCAGCACGCGCTGGATCACGAACATCACGTCCGGGCGGCCCGCATCATATTCGTCGAACACCAGCGCGACCGGGCGCTGGAGCGACCAGGGCAGCAGCCCTTCCTTGAACTCGGTGACCTGCTGGCCGTCCTTGAGCACGATGGCGTCGCGGCCGACCAGGTCGATGCGGCTGATATGCGCGTCCAGGTTGATGCGGATGCACGGCCAGTTCAGGCGCGCGGCGACCTGTTCGATGTGGGTCGACTTGCCGGTGCCATGATAGCCCTGCACCATGACGCGGCGATTGTGGGAAAAGCCCGCCAGGATCGCCAGCGTCGTGTCCGGGTCGAACACATAGGCGGGGTCAAGGTCGGGCACGCGCTCATCGGCCTGCGAAAAGGCCGGGATTTTCATGTCGACGTCGATGCCGAACATCTCGCGCGCATCGACTACGCGGTCGGGCGAATCCATCAGCGTGTCGGCGCGGGCATCGGGCTGGACGTTGGAAATGTCGGTCATGCATCTTCTTTCTGCGAGTCATTCCAGCCCCTAACCGATCCGGGAAGGGCGTGTCGACAGTGGCGTACGCGGTGCCGGGGTTGTTGACGAACCCCTATGACGCCCGCTCGCCCTGAACAGGGGCCAGGCGAAGCCGAAGACCCGCATCGAAGGGTCGGTGCGACGCCCGGATGGAATATAGAGTCATAAAAAGCAAAGGATCAAGCGGCCCATTCGGCAAGATTGGCCTCCTGCCCGATCAGCGCCAGCCCATGCGCGATCGACGTCAGTTCCCCGCCGGTCGCGATCCGGCCCGATCCGAAACGCGCCGCGAACAGCGCGCGAATGGCGGGGATCAGCGACGATCCGCCGGTCAGGAACACCCGGTCGATCGCATCCGCCCGCACGCCCGCCCGGCCCAGCGCCCTGTCGACCGTCGCTTCGATCCGGGCGATGTCCGGGGCGATCCAGCGCTCGAAATCGGCGCGGGCGACGTCGGCCTCGATGGTCAGCCCGCCGCCCTCGAAGTGGAAATGCGCGGTATCGGCTTGCGACAGCGCCCGCTTGAGCGTCCCCACCGCATCATAAAGCGGATAGCCAAGCTCCTTTTCGATGATCGTGATCATCCGCCCGATCGCCGCCGGATCGCTCGCCGCCTTCATCAGCCGCGCCAGTTCCTCCAGCGTCCGCCGGTTGCGCATCAGTGCAAGGCGCGACCATTCGGCGAAATCGGCGAAATAGCTGCGCGGTATTTCCAGCAGCTTGTCGAAGCTCCTGTAACTGCCGCCCTTGCCCAGCATCGGCAGCACCAGATGATCGACGATGCGATAATCGAACCGGTCGCCGGCGATGCCGATGCCCGCGGACCCCAGCGGCGTGCAGCGCCGCCGGGTGCGTCCGTCGCTGCCGGGCGCTTCCACCCTGACGATCGAAAAGTCGCTGGTGCCGCCGCCGAAATCGGCGACCAGGATCGTCGCCGGATCGGTCAGTCGGCTGGCATAGCTGAATGCCGCGCCCAGCGGCTCGTAGACATAATGAACGGCCGCCCCGAACTGGCTGAACATCGCGTCATAGCGCTTGCGCGCCAGCGCCTCGTCGGGCCGGGAACCTGCATATTCGACCGGGCGGCCGACGACGATGCGTTCGGGGCGATCGTCCAGCGCGCCGCCCGCATGGGCGATCATCCGCGCCAGGAACATGCGCCCCAGCTCCTCGAAGCGATAGCGTTTGTCGAATATGCTCGCGGCCTCGAAGATCGGGCTGGCGGCGACCGACTTGAACGACTGGATGAAGCGGCTGTCCTGCGGATATTCCAGATATTCGGCGATCGCCCAGGGACCCGCCTCATGCGCGATCCCGCCCCTGGCGCCGTCCTCGTGCCAGAAGCACAGGGCCGACCGGAACACCGCGCCCGTGGCATGGCGCCCCGCAAAGTCGACCAGCCCGGATGCCGCGCCGTCGGCCATCGCCGCGACGCTGTTGGTCGTCCCGAAATCGAGGCCCAGGGCGCGGGTCATAGGGATGTCTCCGAAAGGGAGGCGGGCTATGGCAGCGGGGGAACGGCATCACAAGGCCAGGATGATTGCAGCATCCCCGGCTCGGCAAATACCTGTCCTACAGACCGCCCGGCCGCTATACCCGAACCGGCTCTTTCACACCGTCCGACGACCCCACCCCTCACACGCAACAATATTCCATCCGCTCGACAGAAAATGTCCGATCGAGCGTGAAAAGTGCGAAGTTAAGCGCCTGCTCAGGCGAACGCGACCGCCTTGCGCAACCGGCCATAGGCCTCGATCACCGCCTGCAACGCCCCTTCATGGCTGCGGTCCCCACCATTATGATCGGGATGATAGCGCCGCACCAGTTCGGTATAGCGCTGGCGCAACGCCTTGCGGTCGGCATCGACGCCCAGGCCCAGCACGTCCATCGCCTTGCGGTCGTCGGGCGACAGCGCCCGGCCATCCTGCCGCGCCTGCTGCGCCCGCGCCGCCCGCTCCATCCGGTCGCGATATTTCGCCCCGATCGCATCGAGCGGATCGGAAAAATCGGCCCATTTTGGCGGCGGGCTAGCCGCGTTGGTCGAAAAGGCGCGCGTCTCCCGCTCCCACCCGGCAAAGGGCCGCTGCGCCGCCTCGATCTCGTCGGGCGTCATGCCGCTGAAAAAATTATAGCCCTGGTTGAACGCCTTGATATGATTCAGGCAGAACCAGCGCCAGCGCGGCCCCTCCCCGCCCGATCTATGGCCGCCTTCGGGCGGCGCGCGAAATTCGCCCGGCTCCGCGCACCCCTCGACGCCGCAGGGCCGGTCGCCCTCCACGCGGCCGTGAAAGCGATTGAAACGCCGGTTCGAGAAGGGATCGGTAGCCAAGATTGTCCTGATGCAAGTCTGTGTCAGGCCGTCTATATAGGCGCAATGACCCAGATGCTCAAAGGCCCGGTGGCCCGCCAAATCGAGGAACGGCTGCGCGCCGCCCTGTCCCCGCAACGCCTCGCCGTCATCGACGACAGCGAAAGCCATCGCGGCCACGCCGGCCATGACGGATCGGGCGAAAGCCATTTCACGGTCGAAATCGTCTCCGACCGCTTTACCGGGCAAAGCCGCGTCGCGCGCCAGCGGCTCGTCAATTCGGCGCTCGCCGACCTGCTGCGCGACAAGGTTCACGCCCTCGCCATCAAGGCCAGGGCCCCGGAGGACGCATGACCCTCGACGACCTTGTCATCCAGACGATCGCGCCCGCCACTCATGACCTTGGCGATTTCAAGGTTCACCGCGCCCTTCCCGCCAGGGGCCGCACCATGGTTGGCCCCTTCATCTTCTTCGATCAGGCCGGCCCCGCCCGAATCGCGCCGGGGCAGGGCATAGACGTGCGCCCCCACCCGCACATCAACCTCGCGACCGTCACCTATATGTATGAAGGCGCGTTCCTGCACCGCGATTCGCTGGGCACGCAGCAACTGATCGAGCCGGGCGCGGTCAACCTGATGACCGCGGGCAAGGGCATCGTCCATTCCGAACGCTCGCCGGACGAAGACCGCGCCAAGCTGTCCAAGCTCTCGGCGATCCAGACCTGGCTCGCGCTGCCAGACCGCCAAGAGGAAATGGACCCGGCGTTCGAACATGTCGGCGAGGGCGGCCTGCCGATCATCGACTATGGCCACGCCCGCGCCCGCGTCATCATGGGCACCCTGTGGGGCCAGACGGCGCCCGTCACCACCTATGCCGACACCATCTATGCCGACATCATGCTCCAGCCCGGCGGCGGCGTGCCCATCGATGCCGATGCGGAAGAGCGCGCCATCTATCTGTCGGGCGGCGACGCTGCGCTCGATGGCGTCGCGCTGACGCCGCAGACGCTCTATGTCCTGCGTCCCGGCGTACGCGCCAGCCTCTACAGCGTCGATGGCGGCCGCGTCATGCTGTGCGGCGGCGAAGCGTTCAAAACCCCGCGCCATGTCTGGTGGAACTTCGTTTCCTCCTCGCAGGACCGGCTGATGCAGGCGCGCGAGGATTGGGAGGCGATGCGCTTCTCGCTGATCCCGGGCGACGACCAGGAGCATATCCCGGTGCCTCAGGGTCGTCCCAAGACGGTCAGCTATCCCTGATGAAAATCTGGCCCCGATGAAAATCGGCCTGCTGGGTGGATCGTTCAACCCCGCCCATGGCGGGCACCGGGCGATCTCGCTCTTCGCCATACGCGCGTTGGGGCTGGACGAGGTATGGTGGCTGGTATCGCCGGGCAATCCGCTCAAGCCCAGATCCGGCATGGCGCCCTTGCCCGCCCGTGTCGCGCGCGCGCGCCAGGTCGCGCGCCGCGCGCCGATCCGCGCCACCGCGATCGAGACGCGGCTTGGCACGCGCTACACGGTGGACACGGTGCGCGCCATCGCGCGCCGCTATCGCCGCAACCGCTTCATCTGGCTGATGGGCGCCGACAATCTTGCCCAACTGGCGCAGTGGAAGGACTGGCGCGACATCGCCCGCCAGTTACCCATTGCCGTGATCGCCAGACCGGGCTATGATGACGATGCGCGTGGCTCTGTGGCCATGGGCTGGCTGCGGCATTTCGTCCGGTCGCCAAGCCAGGGTACGGACTGGACGAATTGGAGACCGCCGGCGCTCGTGCTGTTGCGCTTTCGCCCTGATCCAAGATCGGCGACCCTGCTTCGGCAGGCGGAACCTCTCTGGCATCGCGAATATGAAGAAGTGCGTGTGCGCGATGCGCTCACGCGCCGGTATGTCGTCTAGAATGGAGCTTTTTTGACCAGACCCCTCCCTGCCAACGATACGGCCGCTTCGGTCGATTCCGTGGCCGCCCTGCATGCTCTCGTGCTTCAGTCGCTCGATGACGATCAGGCGCAGGAAACCATCTCGATCCCACTGGAAGGCAAGAGCAGCATCGCCGATTATATGGTGATCGCCAGCGGCCGATCGTCGCGCCAGGTCGCGGCGATCGCCCAGCATCTTGCCGAGCGCGTCAAGCAATCGACCGGACGTCCCGTTCGGATCGAGGGCCTGCCAGTGGCCGATTGGGTGCTGATCGACGCGGGCGACGTGATCGTCCACCTGTTCCGGCCCGAAGTGCGCAGCTTCTACAATCTGGAACGGATGTGGGGCTTCGTCGACGCGCCGGTGGCGGGAACGGCCTGAGGCTTGATGCTCGTCCGTTCGGACTGAGCCAAGTCGAAGCCTGTCTCTGAGCGGAGCGAAGCGCCTCGACTTCGCTCTGGACGAACGGATGTTTGTCAGATGCTCCTCCACATCATCGCCCGCGGCAAGATCGGCCGGACGCCTGAATCCGATATCGTCGATCGCTATCGCAAGCGACTGACCTTGCCGCATAAAGTCACCGAACTGCCCGATCGGGGTGGCAAACTGCCGCCTGCGCCATCGGGCACGGTTACCGTCATGCTGGACGAAAAGGGCCAGCAATTGTCGTCGATGGATTTCGCCCGTCATATTCAAAACTGGCGGGACGGGGGGACACGCGAATGCCGTTTCCTGATCGGCGCAGCGGACGGCTTTGATGAAGCCGAACGGGCGAACGCCGACCTGCTCATTGCTTTCGGCAGCATGACCTGGCCCCACATGATGGCGCGCGCGATGCTCACCGAACAATTGTGGCGCGCCTGCTCAATCCTTGCCAATCACCCCTATCATCGCGAAGGATAGCGCCGATCCCGAAAATGGGCGTCCAGTGGGAAGATGGATCAGGGTGCAGCGGACAAGGATCATCGGGGCGCTTGCCATTGCATCGGTCGCCGCGGCGACGCGACTGACCGGCGCGCCGGCGCAAGACATCATTCTGCCAGGCACCGCCGCCACCAGCATCGAACAAGAGCAGGCCGCACTCAAGGCCGCGCGCGCTCAGGCCGAAGACGCCCGCGAGCGCTCGACGCGGCTCGACCGGCAGGCCGCGCTCGCCCGCGAAGAGGCGGATCGCGCGCGACGCCGCGCTGCCGCCATGGCGGCGCGCATTCAGGAATCCGAAGCGGAAATCCAGATGGCGCAGGCCCGGATCGCGATCATCACCCGGTTCCAGCGGGCGCAGGCCGCGCGCCTCGCCACCCGGCAGGAGCCGGTGGTGCGCCTGACCGCCGCGCTCCAGATGATGGCACGCCGCCCGATAACCCTCGCGCTGGTCCAGCCGGGATCGGTGGCGGACGCCGTGCATATGCGCGCTGTCCTTTCCTCGGTCCTGCCCGTCATCCGCGACCGCACTGCCGGCCTTCGCGCCGAGCTAGCGCGCAGTCGAGCCTTGCGCGCCACCGCCGAACAGGCTGCACGGGCGCTTGCCGACAGCCGAACCCAACTGTCCGAACGACAGGCGGCGCTGCGCGCTCTGGAAACGCATAAGCGGCTCGCCGCCCGGGACCTGCGCTCAGGTTCCGCGCTCGAAAGCGACCGCGCGCTCGCGCTGGGCGAACGTGCCCGCGACATCGTCGACCTGATGGATCGGATCGAGGAAGCCGGTGACCTGCGCGAGCGGCTGGCCGCCCTGCCCGGCCCGATCCTGCGCCCTGCCCGTCCAAGCGAGGCCATGCCGCCCGCCGAGCAGCAGGCAAGCCGGGTCACGGGTCCTCCACCCTACCGCCTTCCCGTCGTCGGCCAACTCGTGACCGGCATGGGCGAGGTCGCCGACAGCGGCATCCGCACCCGAGGCCTGACGATAGCCACCCAGGCGGGCGCGCAGGTGGTTGCGCCCACCGCCGGCCGGGTCGCCTTTGCCGGGCCCTATCGCGGCTATGGCCAGATTTTGATCATTGACCATGGCCAGGGATGGACGACGCTCATCACCGGACTCGACCGCCTGTCAACCAGTGTGGGCGATGGCGTGCGGCAGGGCGATCCCGTGGGCGTCGCAGGAGCGGGACGCCCCAGCATCACCGTGGAGTTGCGCCGCAATGGCCGACCCATAGACATCGTCCCGCTGGTGGGGCTGGAATGAGTTCTTCGCGTTAACCGGACGCTCATCGCTTCAGAACGACATTGGTCGAGCGGCGCTTTTGCGTCGCGGCATAAAAGCGCCTATATTGCGGCTATACCTCTGTCAGGACTCACGAACCCGATGAAATCCGCTTTCTTCCAGCGCCCCTTGTTCCAGGCGACGATCGCGCTTGGCGCGATCGCCCTCATTCCTGCCACCACCGCCGCGCTCGCAGACGCCGAAGGCAGCAGCTACAAGGCGCTCGACGAATTCATGGACGTGTTCCAGAAGGTGCGCAGCGATTATGTCGAAAAGGTCGATGACGAAAAGCTGATCAAGGGCGCGATCGACGGGATGCTCGCCAGCCTCGATCCGCATTCGAGCTTCCTCGACGCGCGCGATTTCCAGAATCTGCGGACGCAGACCGAAGGCAGCTATGGCGGCCTCGGCCTCTCGGTCACGCAGGAGGATGGCGCGGTCAAGGTGATCGCGCCGACCGAAGACACCCCCGCCTGGCGCGCGGGGATCAAGGCCGGAGACTATATCACCCATCTCGACGGCCAGCTCATCTATGGCGGCACGCTCGATGAGGCGGTCGAAAAGATGCGCGGCGCGCCTGGCACCGCGATCAAGCTGACGATCGTCCGCTCGGGCCGTGACAAGCCGATCGAGCTGAGCATCACGCGCGAGATCATCGAGCTCAAGCCGGTCAAGTGGGAAGTGAAAAACGGCATCGGTGTCATCAATATCGTCAGCTTTTCGGCCAACACCGGGGCCGATGTACGCCAGGCGATCCGCAGCATCGACAAGTCGCTGGGACATCGGCCAACCGGTTATGTGCTTGACCTGCGGTCCAATCCGGGTGGGCTGCTGGACGAAGCCGTGTCGGTGAGCGACGTGTTCCTCGAACGCGGCGAAATCGTTTCGCAACGCGGCCGGCAGAAGGGCGATGTCGAACGCTATTACGCCAAGCCGGGCGACGACGCCAAGGGTCTGCCGGTCATTGTGCTGGTCGACGCCGGCTCTGCCTCCGCCTCCGAGATCGTCGCCGGCGCGTTGCAGGATCAGCATCGGGCGCTGGTGATGGGCGAACGCAGCTTCGGCAAGGGAAGCGTCCAGACCATGCTCCCCTTGAGCAATACGACCGCGCTCAAGCTGACCACCGCCCGCTATTTCACGCCCTCTGGCCGGTCAGTGCAGGAAGGCGGGATCGAACCCGATATCCGCGTGCCGCAGATTTCCGACCCCGATTACAAGAGCCGCCCCAAATTCCGCGAAAGCGACCTGCGGCGGCACCTGATCAACGAAGCCAAGCTCGATACCAAGACGCTGGAAGAGGATGCCAAGGACGATCCTCGCTTCGCGATGACTGCAGAGTCGCTCAAGAAAAGTGGAATCGAGGATTTCCAGCTCGACTATGCGCTCAAGACCATAAGCCGTCTGGCGCGACAGCCGGGCGCCGTCGTGGCGCGGGCGCAGCAGCCCGAGCGTCTGATGGCGCGCAAGCCCGCGACTCGCTGATAGCGTGACGCCGCTGCCCCTCGCCCGCGCACTGGCGCTGGCAACGCCGCTGATGTTGCTGGGCGGTGCCTATGCGTCGCAATATTTGGGCGGCCTGCATCCATGCGAAATGTGCTGGTGGCAGCGGTACCCGCACATGGCGGCGATACCGCTGGCGCTTATGGCCTATGCAACTGCGCGCAACAAGGCCATGAGCCGCCTGCTGACGGGGCTGGCCGCCCTTGCGGTCGCGACCAGCGGCGTCATCGGCCTGTTTCACGCCGGCGTCGAATATGGCTGGTGGGAGGGCCTGACCGCCTGCTCGACCGCGATGGGCGCGGGGGATGCCGCCAATATGCTTGACGCCATCATGGCCGCTCCGCTGGCGCGCTGCGATGTCGCCCCCTGGTCGCTGCTTGGCATTTCGCTCGCAGGCTATAACGGGCTCTTGTCGATGGGGGCGGCGTCCGCCATCCTGATGCTGTTGGCCAAATCGAGGAAGACAGCATGAGCAGGACGCAGGATTTTCCCCGCCCCGGCACGCGCGTTACCGATCGGGCACGCGCTGCCATGCTGCGGGTCGATCAGGCAGGCGAATATGGCGCGACGCGGATCTATGCCGGGCAACTGGCGGTGATGGGCGATCGTCATCCGGTCAGCCGGGTTATCGCCGGCATGGCGCATCAGGAAGAGCGTCACCGCCAGCGCTTCGACGCGATGCTGACCGAACGGGCTGTACGCCCGACGGCGCTGCAACCGATATGGAATGTCGCCGGGTTTGCCCTGGGCGCTGTCACCGCTGCAATCGGACCGAAGGCAGCGATGGCCTGCACGGCTGCCATCGAAACGGAAATCGATCGCCATTATACCGAACAGCTCGTGCAGCTTGGCACCGATGACCCGGAACTTGTTGCCGCGATCACGGATTTTCAGGCTGAGGAAGTCGAACATCGCGCTGCCGCTATCGCGCATGGTGCGGAACAGGCGATTGCCTATCCGCTCCTGTCGGGTGCGATCCGGCTGGGTTGCCGCGCCGCCATCGCGCTGTCGAAGCGCATTTGAGGATATTGCACCAATGAAGACGCCCCTGATCGCCGCCTTGCTCCTGATGGGCACCGCCTGGCCCGCGCTGGCGCAGGAGGCGGCTCCTGCGGCCGTGGCGGGGTCCGAGCGCGTGAACCTGGTGATCGTCTATGGCGACGACCCATGCCCGCCCAGCGCGAATGCCGACGACATCGTCGTGTGCGCGCGCAAGGGCGAGGAAGAGCGTTACCGCATACCCGAACCGCTGCGGGGCGATCCCAATGCGCCGGTGAATCAGGCGTGGGGCGAACGTGTCCGGTCGATGGAATATGTGGGCCGCACCGGCACCGAAAGCTGCTCGCCGGTCGGCGGTGGCGGTGCGACCGGCTGCTTTGCGCAACTCGCTCGCCTGGCGAAGGCGGAGCGGCAGCAAGCCGATAACGCCAGCTGGAAGGACCTGGTCGAAGCCGAGCGCGCCCGCCGCCTGTCGACCATCGACGTCGATTCAAAGGCGATCGAGGCGCGCGTCGCAGCCGAGGAAAAGGCCGCGACGCCGGCAAGTCCCGCGCCCTGACGGTTTCCGGCGCTTGGCGGCGTCGATTGGGCAGATATTGACGGCGGGGGCGCTGGCGGGATCAGGACAGGGGCGGCAAGGACTTTGAAATGATGCGCCCTCCCGCTTTCTACATCCTGTCCACGCTGGCGCTCGCGTCGCCTCTGCCCGCGCTGGCGCAACCCGAACCGCCGCCGGACCGCGTCTTCAACCTGATCGTCTATGGCGATGATCCCTGCCCGGCGAGCGCGGACGACAATGAAATTGTCGTGTGCGCCCGCAGGCCGGAGGCTGAGCGCTATCGCATCCCCAAGAAACTGCGCGAGAAGCCCGAAGCCATCGGCGGGCCGGGCTGGGGAAGCCAGGTCGCGACGATGGAAAATATCCAGCGCCAGACCTTGCCGGGCAGCTGTTCCGCCATCGGCAGCAACGGCTTTTCGGGCTGTACCGCCAAGATGCTGGAACAATGGTTCGCCGAGCGCCGGATGCGCGAACAGGCCGAGCAGCCCTGATCGCCGGCCATCGCCGCGACCGGACAGCCTGACTATCTGGCCGTACGTTCGCTTTGCCTGTTGATCGCGGGGTGCGTTCATGCTGTTCTGCCGGGGCGAGCTTGCGGGACATATGAATGGCTACGACTTTCGGCGACGGCGCGAGTGGACGGGGAAGAAACTATCGCAAGCGGATGAGCAGCCATCTCGCCGCGGCGCTCATGTGCTTTGCGCTGCTGCAGATTCTGATCGTCGTCGGCACCGGCGGTTCATTGCCGTTCCACCTGGGTGTCATCGTCGCGATCGGCGGCTTTGCCATCGCCGCAGGGGCGCTGGAGCGGCGATGGATTCTGCTGGAAGCCGGTGACGCGCCGGACGACAGGCTGTCGCTGCGGTTCCGCCGCGACGTGCGGCAATTGTGGGCCGCCAGCATTTTGGGCGCGTGCCTGTGGTTTCCCGTCAGCCTTTTTTTTCGTTTCCTTCTGGGGTGACGACGCCATCGGCGGAGCCAAGCTCGCCTGAGGTCGTTGTCCTTCTCCCACCCCCAGGAGATGCAGCCCATGGCAGACGCCACGATATTCGACCGCCTGAAGCAGGATCATGACGCACACCGCCAGCTATTGGCCAAGCTGGAGGATGCGCGCGACGAGCCGGAACGGAAGGAAAAGCTGTTCGCGCAGTTCAAGGTCGAAGTGACGGCCCACGCCGCGGCCGAGGAGGAAACGCTTTACGCGACCATGCTGTCGCGGCCCGACCTGCGCGAGGATGCGCAGCATAGCGTTGCCGAGCACAAGGAGATCGACGACTATCTCGACGATCTGGACGATATTGCGTGCGACAGCGCCGAATGGAACGAGACGTTCGACAAACTCAAGAAACGCTATCTCCACCATATCGAGGAGGAGGAGGACGAGATGTTCCCCGATGCGGCAAAGGAACTGACGGCCGACGAGGAGAGCAAGCTGGCCGCGCTGTTCGCCAGGCGCAAGCCCGACGAGCTGGAGCGCGCGCAAGCCGCCAATGACTGAGGCGAGTCGCGGCGCTTAACTTCGCACTTTTCACGCCCGATGTGATATTTTATTGCCCGGCACTGTTCCTATCGGCCGGTATGCATGTGGCGGATCGACGATGGGAAAGAGCTTGCTTGCGACGATGGCATGGCCGGGCGACTGTAGGACAGCGAATTTGTAGGGCAGGGAATTCACGCGCGCGTCACACCAGCCCGAGCTTTGCCAGTCGCCCGAGCAGCGCCGCGGGCATGGCGTCGCGATCGTCCGCTTCGCCATCGTCAAGGTCGGGCGGCGCATCCTGCTGGGCGAGGTAGCGCCAGCCCTGATGCGCGCGCCTGGCGCAGGCGCGTACCGGGATCAGGCGCGGTTCCAGCCTGATCCAGTAGCGGCCCTGCCCGTTTTCGACGAACCCCAGGATCGGGCTGCGCCCGACCAGCATATGCCCATGGATCCAGTAGAGCGAACCGCCGGCCATTTCCTCGATCCGCTTGGGCAGGTAGCGCGTCGTCAGCCGCGCCTCGCCCGCATCGCTATGGCTTTCCAGCCAGGCGCGCAGGCTGGCGGGGCTTTCGCTCTGAAACGCGATCTTGGTCAGGTGCAGCGGCATGGGGACGATCTGGGGCGTGAGCCGCCCCGGTTCAACGCAGGAACAGCGTGGCAAGGCCAAGGAAGGTGAAGAAGCCGAGCGAATCGGTCATCATCGTCACGAACACCGCCGACGATACCGCCGGATCGACATTGTTGCGGTCCAGCGTGACCGGGATCAGCACGCCCGCCAGCCCCGCGACCAGATTGTTGAGCAGGATGGCGCAGCCGAACACCAGCGACAGGTCGAGCCGGCCATAGATCATGTAGGAGCCGATGCCGATCAGCGTGCCCAAGGTCGCGCCGTTGGTGGCGGCGATGCGAAATTCGCGGCCGATCATCCGCACCGTGTTCGAATCGGTCAACTGGTTGGTGGCGAGCGCGCGGACGACCACCGCCAGCGTCTGCGTACCGGCATTGCCGCCCATGCCCGACACGATGCCCATCAGCGCGGCGAGCATCGCGAACCGTTCGATGGTTCCTTCGAACAGGCCGACGACGGACGCGGCCAGCATGGCGGTGCCCAGGTTCACCACCAGCCAGGTGAGGCGCGCGCGCACCGTCATCATGATCGGTTCGTTGATGTCGCCTTCGCCCGCGCCCGACAGGCGGAGAATATCCTCGCCCGCTTCCTGCGAAATGATGTGGACGACGTCATCGACGGTGATCATGCCGACCAGCCGACCGCTGCCATCGACCACCGCAGCCGAGATCAGCGCATATTTCTGGAAGCGCAGCGCCACTTCCTCCTGGTCCATGTCGACCGGGATCAGCGTCTGTTCGCGCTTCATCAGGTCGGTCATGGCGATGGTGCGCGGACAGGTCAGTATCCAGCTGAGCTGGCAGTAGCCGACCGGCCTGTGCATCGCGTCGACGACGTAGATTTCCCAGAAGTCGGTGGTGAGGTCGCCGCTGTCGCGCAGATAGTCGATCACCTGGCCGACGGTCATATGTTCAGGGACCGCCACCAGATCCCGCTGCATCAGGCGACCGGCGGATTCTTCCGGGTAGGACAGCGCGCTCTGGATGGCGGCGCGGTCTTCCGGGTCGAGCGCATCGAGGACGGCCTGCTGATCGGCCTCCTGCATATCCTCGATCATCGCGACGGCGTCGTCGGTGTCGAGTTCGGACGCGAATTCGGCGACCTGTTCGGGCGCGAGCGCGCCGATCAGGTCTTCGCGCACATAGTCGTTGAGTTCCGACAGGACTTCCGCGCCGACCAGGTCGCCGAGCGCCGCCGCGACATCGCCACGCCGGTCCGCCGGGGTCAGTTCCAGAAGGTCGGCGATGTCGGCGGGATGGAGCGGCGAAACCAGGGCGCGCGCGCGGTCGGTATCGCCATCTTCCACCGCGTCGAGCACGGCGGACACGAAGCCGGGTTTCAACCGGTCATCCTCGTCATGGCTGGATTGCGCCTCTTCGGCCCCGACCTGCTGGGTCAGAACCTCTTCGTCACCGTCGCCGTGCATCCGGGGATCGGCGGAATCGCCGCGCTCTGTCATGGCGCCCCCAACTGTCCGGTTCCTGTAGCATCGGCATGCTTTCGCTCACGCAGCATGAAAAAGCAATGGGGCGAATAGGATCCTGCCCCGTTCCGGCAAGGTGGCGCGCGAAGCGCGGCGGAGGGGCGGACGGCAAGAACATTGTCCTGATGCGAGGCCGCGTCAGGCCGCCAGCCCCCTCCACCACTCGCTTCGCCCCCTCCCCGGTCCGGGGAGGAATGGCCTTCCATCGTGCGGCGCAGCCTCTATATGGGCGGCATCATAACCCAAAGAGGACTCCCATGGCCGACGAAACGCTTACCCTTACCCTCGACAGCGGCGGCGATGTCGTCATCAAGCTGCGCCCCGACCTTGCCCCCGGCCATGTCGAGCGCATCACGTCGCTGGCGAAAGAGGGATTTTACGATGGCGTCGTGTTCCATCGCGTCATTCCCGGCTTCATGGCGCAGGGCGGCGACCCGACCGGCACCGGCATGGGCGGATCGAAGCAACCCGACATCAAGGCCGAATTCAGCCGCGAACCGCATGTCCGGGGCGTGTGTTCGATGGCGCGTTCGTCCAACCCCAACAGCGCCAACAGCCAGTTTTTCATCTGTTTCGACGACGCGACCTTCCTGGACGGTCAATATACCGTGTGGGGCCAGGTGACGTCGGGCATGGAGCATGTCGACGCGCTGCCCAAGGGCGAGCCGCCGCGCACGCCGGGCAAGATCGTCAAGGCGACTGTTTCCGCCTGATACCGTCTGTCGCCGAAATCGCGGCGGGTGCGGATTCAAGCTTCGTTTCCGCCGCGACATAGGCACCGATGCTGGAAATATGCCAGCGCCTGTCCGCCTCGCTGGAGCCGGGCACGTCATTGACCCGCCGCAACACGACCTTGCGCAAGGCATACCATGGCTTGCCGGTTGCAGCGACGCGGGCATAGACCTGAACCGGAACGGTCACGAACAGCGATCCCGCCGCGCCTTCCGGTTCGGACGGCGCACCGACATTGGCGTGAATTTCGCTAAAACCCCTGAAGCGTGTGGCGAAGGCAGCGGCGTCTTCACTGCCCGCCGGCGCGTTTTCCGACCACAGGTCCTGCGCCTCTTCGAACCGCTTTTCCTCCAGCAGGCCGTAATAGCCCTGGACCACCTGCGCCGCGCCCTGCGCGCTTGCAGGGTCGATCGCGCGCTCGACCACGGGCGTCGGCGTGATCGGCAGGCCGCCGGGCGTGCCCGGCGCGGGTGGCGCGAGCGGCTCCATCACCGACAGCGCCTCCGCCTTCACCGTATTTTCTACCACCGCCGGGTTTGCGCCGTTGGCCAGGTTTTCGAGCGCGCTTTCCTCACGCCCGTCACAGGCCGGCAGGAGCAAGACCATGCCGGCCAGAATGAAGCCGTAACTATGCCGCATCAATCGCCCCGGCCCCGCCGTGACGATCCGCCCCGTTCGCCGCGGGACCAGTTGCCGCGGCCTTCCGATCGCACCGAAGGCGTCGCCCGTTCAACGCGGGGTGTCACGGCGCGCTGGGGCCGTTCGACGCGCGGGGTCACCGCCCGCTGGCCATCGTTGCGCCACTGGCGGCCTGGCCGCGCGTCGGAGCGGCCATCGGGGCGGCCGTCATAGCGGCGCTGGCCCTGCCAGTTGCGTCCGTCATTGCCGCGCCGGTCGTCGTCGCGGCGATTCCAGCCGCCGGGCCGTTCGGCGCGCCGTCCTTCCCAATAGCGGCGCTGGCCATCGTTCCAGCGATAGCGCTTGCCGCCCCGGTCAAAGACATAATAGCCGGTGCCCGGATAATAATAATCATTGTACCAGCCGCCATAGCCGCCGGGGCGATAATAGCTCGACCCCCAATAGGGATCGCCGCCATAATAGCCCGAACCCACGCTGACGCCGCCATAGCCATAGCCGTCGTCATAGGCGCAGCCGCCGAGCATGAGCGCGCCGGTCAGCCCGAGCGCCGCCAGCAATCGCCTGGCCTTTCCTGTCCCGGTCCCGATCATCGTCTATCTCCTGCATCCTCACGCCCATCGCCACGCAAGGTTAACGCACGCAGGTTGAATTGGTTGTGAATGAGATCGGGTGTCCGACATTTATCGAGCGCTGACAGGCCATTGCGCCTGTTCATCGGAGCGACAGAAACAGTTGCAATATTATCGCGTTGCCGATGGTTCCGCTGAAATTCGGGTCAGGTCGAGCAACCATCCGCCAGGGCCGGGCATTATCGTCATTGTCCAAAGGGCGCGCGACTGGCCGCCCGGACACCGCCGGGTCCAAACCGCGCGGCTATTCCAATCCACAACAAAGGGTCATTCCCATGAAGAAGCTTATCCTGGCGGCGACTGCCGCTGCCTTTGTCGTCCCCGCTGTCGCCGCCGCTCAGGAAGAGACCGGTCGCCGGATCGAACCCTATGTCGGCGTCATGGGCGGCGTGCATAATTTCGACAGCGAAACCGGTGAGGAAGGCATCCCGCCCGTCGGCTACAAGGGCCGCATGGTCGAAGGCGTCGCCGGCGTGAACATGAATGTCGCGGGGCCGCTGGTCGTGGGTGTCGAGGGCACCGCGTCCAAGGGCGTGTCGGGCGACATCGACTGGGAATATGGCGCGGCCGGCCGGGTGGGCGTGAAGGCGGGCAAGGACAGCCTGATCTTCGGCAAGGTCGGGTACAAGTGGGTCAATTTCGACGCGCTTGGTCCCAATAGCGGCGATTTCCACGGCACCACCTATGGCGCGGGGGTCGAACTGTCCCCGGCCGACCTGGGCAGCAGCGCCCAGAGCAGCAACATCCGCCTGCGCGTGCAAGCCGACACGATGGGCAATTTCCGTTCCATCCGGCCGATGGCGGGCGTGGTCGCGAAATTCTGATGCCGTGATCGCGTAGCGTGACGAAAGGCCCCTCCAGCGATGGAGGGGCCTTTTTTCATGCCGCCTTGCCCCGCAGCGCCTTTTGCCGCCGCCGCTGGACCGATGAGCCGATGCCCATCGCCTCGCGATATTTGGCGACGGTGCGCCGGGCGATGTCGAAGCCCTTGGCGCGCAGCAGGTCGACCAGCGTGTCGTCGGAGAGGATCGCGTGCGGCTCCTCGGCGGCGATCAGCGCCTTGATGTGGCTTTTGACCGCTTCCGCCGAAACCGCCGCGCCACCGTCGGACGACGCGATGCCGCTGGTGAAGAAATATTTGAGTTCGTAGAGGCCGCGCGCGCAGGACAGATATTTGTTCGAGGTCACGCGGCTGACGGTGGATTCGTGCATGTCGATGGCGTCGGCCACCATGCGCAATGTCAACGGCTTGAGATGGGCGACGCCGTGGCGGAAGAAGCCTTCCTGCTGGCGGACGATTTCAGTGGCGACGCGGATGATGGTGCGCTGGCGCTGGTCGAGCGCCTTGACCAGCCAGTTGGCGCTGGCAAGGCAGTCGGCGAGCCAGGCCTTCGACGCCTTGTCCTGGGCGCCGCCCGACAATTCGGCATAATAGCTGCGGTTGACGAGCAGCCGCGGCAGGGTGGCACCGTTGATTTCGATCGACCAGCCATCGCCCTGCGCCCGGATGAACAGGTCGGGCACGATGGCGGGGACGCGATCGGACGAGAAGCGCAGGCCAGGCTTGGGATCATAGCCGCGCAGTTCGCGGATCATGTCGGTCAGATCCTCCTCGTCGACGCCGCAGATCCGGCGCAACTGAGGCAGCGCGCCGCGCGCCAGCAGATCGAGGTTGGCAAGCAGGCGCTGGATGCAGGGGTCGTAGCGGTCGGCTTCCCTGGCTTGCAGGGCGAGGCATTCGGCAAGGCTGCGCGCGCCGACGCCGGTGGGGTCGAACCCTTGCACCACGCCCAGCACGCGCTCGACATCGGCGAGTGGCACACCCAGCGCATAGGCGACGCGCAGCAGGTCGGCGTCAAGATAGCCCGCCGGGTCGATCTGGCCGATCAGTTGCGCGGCGATCAGCAGGTCGGCACCGTCCAGCGCGGCGCGCGCCTGACCCATCAGATATTCCTGCAATTCCGGTTCGGGATTGGCGAAGCTGTCGAAATCGGGGGCTTCGCTGCCATAGCCCGACAGCGGATCGTTCAGGCCGCCGCTGCCCCCGCCCGCCGCCATGCGATCGCCAGGGCCATCGTCGATGAAGGTGTCGGCGCCATGATCGACATCGAGCGGGGCGTCGGCCGCCCCCATCCCCTGCGCGATCAGTTGGTCCGCGCCGCCGGTTTCGGCAGGCAATGCGGGCGTGTCGGCGATGCTGTCGAGGCCGGTGGCGGCGTCGGCGGCGTCGGCCGACGCGGCTTCGAGCAAGGGGTTCCTGTCCAGTTCGGCGGCGAGAAAGCCCTCCACCTCCAGGTTGCTCAGCGCGAGCAGGCGGATCGCCTGCTGCAATTGCGGCGTCATGACGAGCGACTGGCTCTGCCGCAGGTCGAGGCGTGGCCCCAGCGCCATCAGCCGTGGGGGGCCTTTGTCGAAATGGCGGTGCCGGCCCGCCCGCCCCCCCGGCCGCCCACAGCATATCCTGAACGGGCGGCCGGGCGGGGGAGCGGGTCGGCGCCGCGACACGAGACAAGGCGCATCATCATGTCACAGCGTGAAATTCTCGCCCAGATACAGCCGCCGGACGTCGGCATTGGCGACCAGTTCGGTGGGGCTGCCCGCGAACAGCACCTGGCCGCCATAGATGATGCAGGCGCGATCGACGATTTCCAGCGTCTCGCGCACATTATGGTCGGTGATCAGCACGCCGATGCCGCGCGTCTTCAACTGCCGCACCAGGTCGCGGATGTCGGCGATCGACAGCGGGTCGATGCCGGCGAACGGTTCGTCGAGCAGCACGATCGAAGGATTGGCCGCCAGCGCCCGCGCGATTTCGCAGCGTCGCCGTTCACCGCCGGACAACGCCATCGCGGCGGAATCGCGCAGGCGCGCCAGGCCGAATTCTTCCAGCAACTGTTCCAGCCGCGCTTGCCGCGCATCCCGGTCGGGTTCGGCCAGTTCGAGCACCGCATCGATATTCTGCGCCACGGTCATGCCGCGAAAGATGGAGGTTTCCTGGGGCAGATAGCCAAGGCCCAATATCGCCCGGCGATACATGGGCAGGCCGGTAATGTCCTGCCCGTCGAGCACGATACGGCCATGGTCGGGCCGCACCAGCCCCATGACGGAATAGAAGCAGGTGGTCTTGCCGGCGCCGTTGGGACCGAGCAGGCCGACGACTTCGCCCTTGCCCACGGTCAGCGACACGTCGGTCAGCACGGCGCGCTTGTCATAGCTTTTGGCGATGGAAACGACCGACAGGCCCTGCGTGACCTCGTGCGGCACCGATGCCGCGGCGTCCGGCGCAGGCCGGTCCTGGGTGAGCATAGCAGTCATCGCCCGTCCTTTTGACGCCACCATGGTTAACCGAACGTAAAATCGCGCCCCGGCCGATCCACTTGGCAAGATTTGTGCATGGCTATTTGTGCAGCGGCGGCATGAAGGGCAAGCGAAAATTGCCCGGCCGGTTGAACCGCGCGCCCGGAACCCCGGTTCAGTTGGACCGCTGGGGAACCGTGAAGGTGCCCGACACCCGTCCGCCGCCGCCCGCGACGCCGGGGGTTCCGCCGGCCGAGGCGCGGCCATCGACGGTCGAACGGCCGCTGGCAAGGTCGATCACCAGTCGCCCGCCGGTCAGGCGGTTGGCCCCCTGGTTGAGCGCGACATTGCCGAGCATGGTGATGATGCGGCTGTTGAGATCGTAGATCGCGACATTGCCGCGCGCGGTTTCATTGCCGCGCGTGACGACGACATTGCCCGACGCGTCGATCCGGTCGATCTCGATGCCGCTCGCGCCGCCGCCGCCCTGGCGATAGGCCACGGTCATGCGCGCCGAATTGAGCGTCATGCCCGCCTGCGTCACCTGGACATTGCCCGACACAACGACGCGGTCGGCGCGGTCCTGCACCTCGATGCGGTCGGCGGTGAAGTTGACCGGCGCGTTGCTGTCATGATTTTTCATCACCTGCGCGCTCGCCCCCAGCGTCAGCAGGGTCGCGCCGGCGATGGCGGCGGGGATCAGCAAGGCATGGATGGCTTTCATGTCATTGCCCTTTGAGACCATTTTGTTCGATGCGCAAGCTGGCGCGACCGCGAAGCGTGACGGTGCGCGCGGCAAGATCGGCATCCAGATGATCGGCGCTGAAGGTGCCGATCGGGATGCGGCCATCGACGCGACCGGCGCTGTGCATCCGCCGCGTCTTGAGGTCGACGCCGACATCGCGGGTGGTGAGGCGATAGCCGCCCGCCGCCTGGAACTGCACCGGTCCGTCGATCGCAACCCGTTCGCTGTCCATATTGTAGCGCCCCCTGCGCGCGTCGAGCACGGCGGGGCCATCGGGCAGCAATATCCGCGCGGACATGTCGTTCAGATCGACCACCGGCTCGCGCGAGCTCTTCTGCACCGCCGACCCGGCGCGCAGCGAAAAGGGCTGACCCTTGCTGTCTTCGCCGCGATACAGCGCCTCTGTCACGCGCATCCGTTCCCTGGCGACTTCGACCTTGTTCTTGTCGAGCACGAAGCTGACCTTGTCGCCGCCGGTGAAGGGCGCGGTCAGCAGCAGCGCGGCGAGAATGCCGACCGCGACCGGCAGGTAATTTTTGAGCGCGCCGACCAGCCGGTCATGGCTGCCCCCCGGCCTTGCCCAGTGCCGCCGCTCGTTGCGTTGCTGTTCAGCCAGGAGGGACACGGGCGCCGGTGCCTTCACATATGCGAAAAGATGTCGGTTTCCGGCCAGCCGGCGAGGTCGAGCCGGGCGCGGTGCGGCAGGAAATCGAAGCAGGCCTGCGCCAGTTCCATCCGTCCTTCGCGAATCAGGCGCTTGTCCAGCTCCTCCTTGAGCAGGTGGAGATGGCGGACATCCGACGCGGCATAATCCTTTTGCGCGTCCGACAGGACAGGATTGCCCCAATCGGAACTTTGCTGCTGCTTGCTGATATCCTGCCCCAGCAATTCACGCACCAGCTCCTTCAGCCCGTGGCGGTCGGTATAGGTCCGAATCAGGCGTGAGGCGATCTTGGTGCAATAGACAGGCGCCGCCAGAACCCCCAGATAATGCTGGATCGCGGCAATATCGAACCGGCCGAAATGATAGAGTTTGAGCCGGGCGGGATCAGCCAGCACCGCCTTGAGATTGGGCGCTGCATAATCGCTGCCGGGGTTGAAGCGGACGAGATGCTCGTCGCCGCCGCCGTCGCTGATCTGGACGACGCACAGCCGGTCGCGCGGGGTTATCAGCCCCATCGTCTCGGTATCGACGGCAACGGAACCCTGCGCCAGGACGCCCGGCGGCAGGTCTTCTTCATGGAAATATACGGTCATGGCTCCACCCTCTATGAGCAAAGCCCGCGCAACTCAATCGACGCTTTGCAGGCGAGGCGGTGAGGGACCGGCGATAAAATGGCCGTACCGGGCCGCAATCGGGCCGAAAACATTCGCGCAGGCCCGAAAAGTTGATATAGTGATTCCCAAACCGCGCGTTGGCGGTGGATTCTGCATGTCATTCGCCCGATATGCTTGTCCGGTTTTTCTCTTGGGGCGAAGCGAAAGTGACTAACAGGGCATGAGTTTTGATAGAGGTCGCCGCGGCGGGCGCGGCAAGGACAAGCGCGACGGTTTCGGCGACGACAATTTCTACGATCAGGGTGCTGGCGGCGGCGGTAGCCGGTTCGGCGGCGGCGGTTTCGGCGGTGATCGCGGCGGCTTCGGCGGCGGCGGCTTTGGTGGCGATCGCGGCGGCTTCGGCGGCGGGGCCCCTGCCGGCGGCGGCTTTGGCGGTGACCGCGGCGGCTTCGGCGGCGGCGGTGGCGGCGGGTTCCGCGGTGGCGGTGGCGGCGGTCGCGGCATGCCCGCGCAGGTCGTTGGCGAAGGCACCGGCGTCGTCAAATTCTTCAACAGCCAGAAGGGCTTTGGCTTCGTCGTCCGCGACGATGGCGCCGAAGACGTGTTCGTGCACATCAGCGCGGTCGAGCAGGCCGGCCTCACCGGCCTGGCCGAAGGTCAGCCGCTCGGCTTTACCCTGGTCGAT
This sequence comes from Sphingobium anseongense, assembly GCF_037725245.1. Taxonomy (NCBI): domain Bacteria; kingdom Pseudomonadati; phylum Pseudomonadota; class Alphaproteobacteria; order Sphingomonadales; family Sphingobiaceae; genus Sphingobium; species Sphingobium anseongense. Next base: position 144,057 of record NZ_JBBJUL010000008.1, read on the forward strand.
CGCGGCGGCAAGATTTCCGCCACCGACCTCAAGATCGAAGGCGAGCCTCTGCCCGTGTCCGATCGCGGTCCGCCGCGTGAACCCCGCGCGGGCGGCTTTGGCGCCGCACCGGGCGGCGATCGCGGTGGTCCGCAGCGCCAGCTGACCGGCGAACGCGCCAGCGGCACGGTCAAGTTCTTCAACGCCATGAAGGGCTTCGGCTTCATCCAGCGCGATGACGGCCAGCCCGATGCGTTCGTGCACATCAGCGCCGTCGAACGCGCGGGCATGGCCGCGCTCAACGAAGGCGACCGGCTCGATTTCGAGCTGGAGGTCGACCGCCGCGGCAAATATGCGGCGGTGAACTTGCAGACCAAGGACAGCTAAAGCGCCGGCCCGGCCTCCAAGGGGCCGGACATGCGTGGCAAACAGGGGGTCGCCTGCCCGGGCGGCCCCTTTTTTGCGCGCGGCGGACGTTTGCTGGCCTGCCACCCACAGGAGCGACGCGAAGACGTTCGCGCAGGCAGGCGCGAAGAGAGGGAGGAGGCGCCGAAGCGGCGTTTCGCCCCGCGCGAACGCAGATCAGCTGATCGCATCCGGTACGCCGGGTGCTGGAAACGACAGGGGCGGTTGATCCGATGGCATCGGATCAACCGCCCCTGCATTGTGCTATTGCCCGATTTCCAAGGGATCGGACGATCAGATCCGATTGGAAACCGTTTTTCTTCCAGCCCGCGACCCAAGCCTATAGGCGAGGCGTGTTCCGCATCGCCGATCAGGCAGGCGCTATCACACCGACCATGTCGGCGGGCCGTTGTAGCCGCGCTGCGGCATTTCGCGGCCACGGTTGATCGTCATGTTGGCAATGCGCCAGCCATCGCCTGTCCGGCGGAACTGGACCTTGTAGATGGCGAGCGACCAGTGGCCGTCATTGTCCTCGACCGGGCGGCCATTGGGCCATTTCGACAGCGCGATCAGATGCCAATGCCCCCGTGCGACATCGCCGTCGACGTCGATCAGCGGGTTCATGATATTGTGCGAGACATAGGGGGTGGCGCGCAGCGTATTGAAGAGCGCGCGCACGGTCTCGCGGCCTTCCGCCTTGCCGATGGTGCCGCAATCGTCCCAGACGCCATCTTCGGTGAACAGTTCGGCGGACGGGCCCATATGGCTTGGCCCCTGACCTTCCCAGCCGCCGTCATTATAGTGGGTGTAGAGCGACATCAGCCGGGCGATATCCTCATGATCCTCGATCAATCGCACCCGATCCTCGATCGTCGAGGGCCGGGGACCCTTTGGTCTGAAGGATGTACCCGCGAACGGGTCTGTGGCACTGGCCATGATAAACTGTCTCCTTGCACGCTGAGTGATTGAGCGAAGGGCCGGGCTTGCCGGCCGTTCGCGGCCATTATTGCGCGGTCAGCCCGCCATCGACCAAAAGCGACGTGCCGTTGCAGAACGACGCGTCGTCCGAAGCGAGGAAAGCGATCGCTGCCGCCATTTCCGAAGGCTCCCCCAGCCGCCCGGCCGGTATGATCGCCTGGATCTGCGCGGTCTGGGCTTCGGCGTCATCCATCGAATCGCCCAGCATGGCGGTTTTCGTCCAGCCAGGGTGGACCGCATTCACGCGAATGCCGAGCTTTGCGTTTTCGATCGCCACCACCCTGGTCAGCATCAGGACGGCGCCCTTGCTGGCGCAATAGGCGCCGCCATATTCGCCGGCCACCAGCGAGGCCGTGGACGCCACGTTGACGATCGCGCCGACCCGGCCGGTCGACTGCCACTCGCGGGTTGCGGTCCGGCACCCCAGAAAGGCCGTGGTGCCGTTGACATCCATCTGGCGACGCCAGTCGGACAGTTCCAAGTCGACGACATGGGCCTGGATGGCGATGGCGGCATTGTTCACCAATATGTCCAGCGGCCCCAGTTCGCTCTGGGTGGTCTGGAGGACGGCGTTCCAGGACGCTTCGTCAATGGCGTCGTGGGCGATCCCGATCGCGCGATAGCCCGCCTGCCGCAATTCGGCGGCCCGTTCCTCGACGGCGGCATGATTGATGTCGGTCAGCGCGACCAGCGCACCCTCTTCGGCCAGGCGCTTGGCCGTCGCGAAGCCGATCCCGATCGGAGAAGCCGCTCCCGTCACGATCGCTACCTTGTCCCGCAATCCTCTCATACCCACTCCTGCCTTTTCGAAATTCGTTATGCTAAGCCGCGTCGCCAGATGGCCTGGTGAATTGCCGCGGACCGTACAGGACGACCTTGTGCGTCTTGAACAGCCACTTTCCATCGACCTTTGCGTAGGTGTCGTCCAGATAGGAATGCACTCTCACGATGGTGCCGTCACGCAATCCACCTTCGAAGAAGACGCTGAAATACCCCTTCGCCGTGTCTTCGCTTTGCTCTGTTATGACATGGCCGGTTGCATAATGGGCCAGGAACGTCATGGCGCCATCGATCTGCTCCTTGAAAAAGGCCCTGATCTGCTCCCTGCCGACCGAGATCGGCCCGTCGACCGCAGTTTCATCGAACACGCCGTCTTCGGTGAAGCAGTCGGCCGCCTCGTCCCACATCCGCCGGTCCTCATAGGCCGAAAAGCGGTTCACCAGATCGCGGATCTCCTCGCGATCCAACATTCGCTGCAATTTTTCATCCATGCCGATTGTCATCCCTTCCAAAATCAGGAGGCTGCCGAGTCGCGACCGCACACCGCGATATCAAGCGGCAACCGGCTCAGCTTCGCTGCGCCTGGCCATCGGAAAATACGCGCCAGCCCCTGCACGCGGCCATGATCGCCCAGCGCCAGGCCCGGTCGGTCACGGCAGGCGTTCAGATGTGTCCGATCGCCTGCGCGCGATTGTCACTTGTCCTTGCGCGGCCGATCCAGCGGCTCATCGCCCAGGGCCTTATGCAACTCCCGATGGAAATGATGAATGGCGCTCTCGTTGCGACCGAAGGTGAAATATTTCTGGGCGCCGGAATAGACCGTCTCCTGAATACTGTTCACGACGGGACAATCCTCGGTAATGACGACCTTATGGGTCAGGTCGGCCCATTCACGAACCTCTTGCTCCATCGGCGTGCCCTCAAATTCGCCACTCACCACGGTACGCGAAATAGTCACCGATTCACCGGGACTATTGCCCGGCAGGATCTGGTTCATGAACATGCGTTCGAGCGGCGGGCCATCCCGCTCTTCTTCACCCGCAAACGCATTGGTGCTGGCGCAGGTGTAGAATGTGGACGGGAAGATAGTGAAGCCGCTTTGCACATAGCGCTTGAGATCATCGAGCGATGAAGGGTCGCATTTTTCCTGAATGCCCAGAACCGGCGATACGATTTCACCATGGATGCCACGACTATCGACCTTGATCACGCCGGGAATGACGAAACTGCCAAAGCTTTGTGCATGCAGGCTGGGGAAATGATAGGTTTCGACATAGCCTTCATAGGCCAGCTTCCAGTTCGCGGCGGGTACTTCCTTGAGGTTGACCACCTTGAAGCGTTCAAGGCCGAATTTGGGCAGCAGGCTCAAAAGGTCAGGGCCAAGGAACGCATCAAGATCAAGCGGCATGTCCGGGGTCAGAATGGCCCAGATCAAGCCGAAGCGCTCCTCGACGGCCAGTTCGGTCAGGCCGAAATCGGCCTTGTCGACGTCTCCGAAGATATTTTCGCTGGGCAATCCCACGAGCCGGCCGTCCAGCCCGTACGTCCAGGCGTGATAGATGCAGGTGAACCGCGGCTTCCTGCCGTGTCCATCTTCCAGGATCTTCGCGCCGCGGTGACGGCAGGCGTTGATGAACAGCCGGACCTCTCCGGATTTCTGGCGCACCAGGATCATCGGCACGCCAAGGCGCGTGAGCGCCCAATAGCTGCCCGGCTCGGTCAGTTCGCTCGACAACGCCAGCACCATGGGCGTGGATCGCAGCAACTCGACTTCCCGTTCCCAGCGTTCGCGATCGGTATATTCGCTCACCGGAACCTGGAAGATATCGGGCGCAAGGGTGGGACTTTTGTGCGCGACCAGCTCGACGAGCGCGTCATAGCGAGAGCGCATTTCGGAATGTTCGAAGCCTATCATTTCAACACCACTCCTCTGGATCCTCTGGACCTTGTTGTTAACGCGCATCGCGCCAATCGCGGCGCGAGTCGAATTACTGCCATCATATAGCAAGGTACCAGATCGCCGCCCTGCTCGTCAAGCAATTTTAGAATGTTCGTCCTCTATTTTTTGCGCGCGCCCTGCCCGCTGGAACCCAGGATCGAACAACTCCCTGCCTTTGCCTCCGTTCGGGACGGTTTCGAAAGCGCCGGATATGCGCCGGCGCCACCGTCCGCCGGTCGAGCCCGCTACCTACCGAGCGGGCTGTACCGGAAAATATCGGCGATTATATTCGGCGAAGGCCGCGTCGACCCCGGCAGGCGTCAGGCCATATTCCTCCAGGCTATAGGTATAGCTGCCAAATTCGCCATGGGTGTCGTTGGCCTCCCAATCGCGCAGCGCCGCTTCGCGAGCCGGCGTCAGTTCGCGCCCCATCAACTGATAGATGTCGCGCACCACGCCAAAGGTGTCTTTCCTCAGCCGGTCGTACTGGACATCGATCAGATCGATTTTCGAACCCAGAGCGTCGAGTTGCTCAAGATGCCGCGTCATCTCCTCGGACCAGAGCCGAAGTACATAGGCGCCCACCATTTTCTTGTCGACGACATCCATGCAGGTGCGGAACAGCATTTCGATCAGGCGAGCCGTCGACGCGATGACTTCATGGATGTCGCGATGCATGAAGACATATTTGGCATTGGGGAAAATATCGACCAGCATGTCCATATTGCCGATGTGCGGCGGCGTCTTCAAGATCCAGCGCCGGTCGCCATTCGCGCTCGGGCGTCCGCCCTTCTGCCATTGCAGATATTGCAGCATCTGCTTGAGGTAGACGTAGGAGTCGTGAAGGGACTGCGACCGTATCCAGTCATAATAATTCGGCGTCGGCAGCACCCAGCAGTGCCCGACCGTCTTGAAGGTCGGCAATTGCACGAAGATGTCTTCCTCGGCATCGTCGATCTTCACCGAATGCGACTGCATGAGGCCCAGATTATTCTTGATCATGGCGTCGATGATCTGACGGTCCATCTCGATCCGGGGATCTTCTTCATCCGCCGGCGCATCCGGCACGCGCGAGGGGTTCAGCGATTCCCAATGCCGGATGCACAATGTGTCGGGATCGGCGGCGAGCAGACGCTGCAACTTGGTCGACCCCACCCGCGTCATTCCCAGGATGACGAGCGGGTCATCGACCTGCTCGTCAAGAATTTCCGGGTGCTTCTTGATATCATGGGCAAAGCGCAGTCCGTTGACGAGCCAACGATTGATGATCGCCGACAGGCTGGCGAGGCCTGCATCGTTCAACAGGACGTTGTCGTTGATATCCTGGACAAATCGCGTCATCCCTTCGCGGGGATCGAAGGCGCCGAAGTCGTTCAGCCCCGTCTCGGCAAAGGCCGCGGCGATCAATTTTTCCACAGACAGTTTCGATGTCGACTGAATCGTGTCCATTAAAGGCTCCTCCCACCTTGAAAACATAGTTTGCGGCCAGGGGGCGCCGCGAAAGAAATAGTACCAGCTATCGACGGAGTGCCGAACCCCGCGACGCTGGCGGCCGCCGTCAATCGCCGGCGAAGGTGCAATCCACGCCGCAGCGCGACCCGTAGTCGAGGCGACGGCCTGCCAGTTCGGCCGATCGCTCCGCCGGTCCCACGGAGGGAAAATCGGTTGGCAGTTCGGAACGCAGCGCGCTCAACTTGACGAGCTTGACGCTTTTGATGGCGTCGTCGGTGTCGACCACCGGTGAATGCATCCCTTCCCAGCGCATCGCCAGGCAACCTTCGCGCAAACCGTCGGTATCCATCCAGTTCGCCACGCCCGGATCGCGGGGCGTCACCACATAGGTGTAGGTGCCGTCGGCATTTTGATGCGATTGATGGGCCGTCCGGCTGCCCGCCTTGCTGTGGGCGTTGCGCGAGATCAGCCAGGGAGACGTCACGCTGAAGCTCATATATTCCGCGCCCTGCGGGAGGAAGGTCACGACCAGCGCCTCGCCATCGGCCAGATGATAACGGCCTTGCGTGATCATCGAAGGCTTTGTCGCGTGCCCGCGCATCAGCGCCGCGCCGAACCCATTGACCGGGATCGATGCGTGCAGAGGCTCGAACTGCGCGATCGTTTGCGCGCCGAACTTCATGTAGCGCACGGCGATGGCGACACGATCTTCGAACGTCAGCACACGCGGTTCCGGCCCGGCGACCCTGCGGAACGACATGCTGCGCGGCCGCTGCGTATGCCAGTCGCTCAACGCCTCGCGAATGATCATGAAAACGCCGCCTTTGGACTTCAGGTGCAGGCTGCCGTCCTGGGGCGCCTCCGGCCCGATCGTGATGCGCGATGCGCCCGCGCTATCCATGATCATGCGGCCCTCATCGGCTGCATCCACCGTCCGTTCCCAGTCTGCCCAGCTTTCGACCTCGGCCCCCGTCAGCGCGACATAAATCGCCACGCTGAACCGACCCGTCGGGCCTGTGGGCCTGGAATCGAGGACATAGGTCGATTCGTCGTCGATGAACACGTAACGGTAGATATTGTCGGGGTTATCGAAGCAGAAGCGCGATCCCGTGACCGAATGCCCCAGCCACTGTTTTGGCGGCGTCTGGAGCCAGACGATTCCAGGGTTTTCATAATCGGTGCTCGCGGCGGACAGAAGCGCATAGCCGGCGCATTCGTCAACCACCTCTTGCAGCGTTTGCTGCGCCGTCTGCGAATTGGCCCATGGCAAGGTCAGCAGGAGTTGGCGCGCGTCCTCCATCGCCTTCTTCATCTCGGCCGTCTGGAGAATTGCCCCCGCCGTCGCTTCAATTTCACGCTGTCGCTCGGTCGCCAAGGGAGATGTTTGAGCGTTTTGGTCAACATCGAGCAAATTGTTGATCTCTACCATCCGATATCTCCTATTGCTTCCCGACACGTGCCACGATCCAGGGCCGACGGAAGTTCAGTCAAAGATTAGAGCGATTTTACCTCGACCGCCGAACTCCACTGGCGAGCGGAATGGCCGCACGAGGCGAGCGGACTTGCCATCGGCAGTTCCGTCGCCTTGCCGGCCGCGCCGATCATTTTTTGGACGACGCGTCGGCATTTGCCGCCATGACATCATAGGGCAATTCTTCGGGCTGCACGTTCCGGCGCAGGTGATTGCCGTTGTCGACGTTCAACGTATCGCCGGTGACGGCCGCGTCCGGGTGGCACAGCCACAGACAGGCTGCCCCCACCTGCCTCGGCGTGACCGGCCGACCGAGCGGAATTTCCTTGAGCAGCACCTTCCTGGCCACTTCATGCTCCAGCAGGATCTTCGACATCGGCGTGTCGATCAGCCCGGCCTCCACCGCGTTGATGCGGATGTCGCGCGGCGCATATTCAAGCGCGGCATGTTCGACCAGTATCTGGGCCGCGGCCTTGGCTGAACCATAGCTGCTATAGCCCGGCACCGGCATCGACGCCGCGGTCGACGTGATCACCACCATCGCGCCGCCGTCGCGCATCCGCCGCGCCATATGCTTGATGAAGAAGAACGGGCCAAAATAATTGATGTCGAAGGCCTTGCGCACATCTTCCGGGTCGATGGCGTCGATCATGCCGACAAAGGGCACGCCGGCGGCCATGATGGCGACATCGATGGGACCATAAGCGGCGAAAGCAGCCTCGGCCATCGCTTCCACCTCCGCTTCGATCGCCGCGTCGCACTTCACGGCAAGGCCGCCGGTGATCGCGGACAGCTCCTGAACACCCGCCAGGCTTCGCGCGCCGGCGGTGACGCGGGCACCCTGCTCCGCAAGCAGTTCGGCGGTTGCCCAGCCGGTGCCGCCACGGGCCGAAGCGCCAAGCACGACCGCATTCTTATCCTGGAATGATAGCATAGTATGTCCTTCCCATGTATCTTTATAATTATCGGCCGAATTGTTACGCCGATGACATTCGCGGTTTATAGTGCGCGCCGCTCGCCTGAGGCCGCGCGCAGACCATTTGCATTATATCCTTCGAGCCGACGCCCGCTTGCCAGACACAGTTCCGACGACCGGCAGACTTCGACCGGGCCAGCATGGATAAATTCATGCAAGGCTCGCAACCAATTCGCATATTTCAGGAATAATTGCCCAAAAAAACAGCTTTTCTCTCCACCATTTGGCGAAGAGAATTTGGCGGGCGGCCAAAACGGCGGATTATGTCGCCGCGTGTTCCATCAGGTCCGAAAGCTATACACACCTCTCCAGTCCATATGACTTATCGCGCCACATTCTCGATGGCCTCTTGGGGGCGCAGTATCCACCCCAAGGCACAATGTGTCAATAGAACGAACGTCCTTTTTTTCTGCTGACACCGCCTGAAAACGGGGCGCCAGCGCCGCTGCAATTGCAGGAACGGACGGGATGCGGCGCGGTCGCCCAGGCCGCGCCTCGGGCGCATCTTCGCCGATTCGCTGAAGGCTCCGGGCGTCCGGGACGCTCCCTCGTCGCTGCGTGCGGCGGCACGGGATTGCATGCCTGCGCGCGACGGGCGACCTGCCGGGCCTTGCGTGATCGGCATCCATGCAGCGCCGATCGCGGGTCGATCAGGATCAAAGAAGGTCGGCAGCTTTCATCGCTGCGACAGTATCGCCGTAGATAACCTCAAGCTTTTGCGTCTTGCCGTCGACGATCGTCCAGATTTCGACCAGTGGTATGGTGACGGCCGTTCCAGACTTTTTGCCGACGAGATCGAGGACGCCCCACGATATGACATTGTCACCGCTGGCGACGATATTATGCTTCGTGAATTTGAGCGAGGAGAAATGCTCCAGCACCTTGCCGATAAGCGTCGGAAAGCTTTGCACGCCTTTGTGGATGCCGCCATAGGGCAGCGAAGGCGCCTCGTGAATTTCCGTATCGGCGGTGAAGCTTGCCGTGAAGCCCTGCGGCTCGCCGCGCGCGCTGGCCGCATAAGCATCCTTTACAATCTGCAGATTATTTTCCTCGATCGGCGTCATGCTCATTCTCCATTTCGGCGTCTATGTTCGCGCCATTTCCATTTCTGCTATTCCGGTCATCGACTGGCACTTGCAACTTATTCGACAATAAGGGGAAGCATGGGTGCGGCGACAGCCGTTTGCGATCGTTGCCGCCCACCCGGACCCTCCCAATTTAAACTCACCTTTTTTACAGCTTCATACTTTCCAGTAGGCTATTGCCGATGCCACTACTTAGGCCTAAACTCCGGTGTAAAGCAACAGGGTGGGGCGAGGGGAAGCATGAAGCATGGCAGCATCGGCCGTCCCGTTGCGCGCGGCCCGGTCTTGACGACACATCATGCAAGCATCGCAATTTTCAGGGGCGTCCGGCATGCGCGGGCCTTCGCAGCCGGTGCGAATGGCGCCGACATGATGCGCCGGACCTTCGCCCGGTCCATCCGGCTCGACCGAGTCGCAAACCCCATCCAGCAGACGCGATCAAAGAGGAGGAAGGATAGAGGACTTTAGAATTCTGCTATCGCAATATTGAAACAATAATAGAGGGAGAGTTGTATGTTAAAGGTAAGACATTTTAGGTCATCCTCGATGATTTCGATCTGCCTGGCAATGACCGCCGGACTGGGCGCGGGCGCCGCCAACGCGCAATCCGCAGATTCAGCCGATACCGGCGCCAGGGCCAATGCCGGCGATATCATCGTGACCGCCCAAAAGCGCGAGCAACGGCTTCAGGACGTGCCGGCGACGATTGCCGCCTTTTCCGAAGAGAGCCTGGAAACGCGGCAGATAAAGGGACTGAACGACCTGACCACCCGCGTTCCGTCGCTGGTGATGGGCTATCAGTTCGGCAGCAACCAGATCACCCTTCGCGGCATCAGCACGGGCCTGACCAGCGGCTTTGAAGATGCGTCGGTGGCCGTGCATGTCAATGGCGTGTATCAGGCGCGCGCGCGCAGCCTGGACCTGGCGCAGATGGATCTGGAACGGATCGAAGTGCTGTCCGGCCCGCAGGGTACGCTCTATGGCCGCAACGCGACGGGCGGCGTCGTCAATTACATCATGCGCGGTCCGTCGGACAAGATGGAGGCCGAATTCACCGGCAATGTGGGCAACCGCAACGCCTATGGCGTTCGCGGCTTCATTTCCGGCCCGATCAACGACAAGGTCGGCTTTCGGATCACCGGCCTGTGGGACAATAGCGACGGCGACGTCAAGAACCTGCTCGCAGGCGCGCCGGACAAGAATTTCGGCGGACGCAAGGTGGCGGCGCTGCGCGGCGTACTGGCCTTCGACCCGACCGAAACCCTGCGCATCGAGCTGGAGGGAACATATGCGCACACCCGCAGTTCCTACGCGCCGACGGCGCTGGCGCCATCGATCAATCCGGGCCGCGCAGCCTTTTTGAAACCGCAAACCTATCGTCCGCACAAGGTCTATTCCGACCTGGATGCCGCAAACGATACGACACAATATAGCGCGACCGGAACGATCACCCTGGATGTCAGCGACAACGTCCAGTTGAAGTCGATTTCAGGATATCAAAAATATAAAAACTTCATGTCGGTCGATTATGACGCGAGCGGCGCCAATGCCGAACATATTCCAAGTTCCGGTCATTCCCGCACCTATTCGCAGGAATTCGACCTGAACACGGAAATGTTCGATGGACGGTTGAAGTCTATATTCGGCATGTTCTACTTCAACGATAGATACACCCAGCAGACCAATGTTTTCAGCAGCCTGTTCGGCGGCACCAACATCGACGTGTACCAGGCCAATTTCTCGCAAAAGGCCACGTCGCTGGCATTTTTCACCGACCATACTTTTTCGGTGAGCGACAGGTTCCGGCTGTTGGCGGGCATCCGTTTCAATAACGACAAGAAGAAGGGCAACCTGAACATTCGGGGTCAATGCACCAATGTCAACAGGGACCTGGAGTTCGAGGCATGGACGCCGCGCGCGGGCGTGCAGTTCGACGTGACCGACAAGATCATGGCCTATGCGACCTATCAGAAGGGCTTCAAGTCCGGCGGCATCGGTTCGGGGACGTGCGGCGACACCTTCAAGCCCGAAACGATCGAGGGTGGCGAGGCCGGCCTCAAGACCACGTTGGCCGACAACCGGGTCCACCTGAACATCGCCGGCTTCTGGTATGATTACAAGAATATCCAGGTGCAAAAGACGCTGGGAACGGCAGGCGGCTTCCAGGTGCAAAATGCTGCGGCGGCGCGGATCAAGGGCGTCGAAGCGAGCTTCGACGCCGCCATCACCGATCGACTGCGGCTGGACGGTTCGGCGATGGTCGAAAGCGCCAAATATACCGACTACACCAATTGCAGCCCCGCCGATTTTCTGGGAGCTTGTTCCGCCTCGGACACCCGTCCTGTCAGTGACCCGACCCGCAACAAGGACCTGCAAGGCAATTGGTTGAACCGTGCGCCGCCGTACAGCGTCAGCATCGGTCTTGAATATAGCGTCGACGTTGCAGGCGGGGAATTGCTGCTGCGCGGCGAATCCTACTGGAGCGGCAAACTTCGGTTCTCGGAGTTTGCAGATCCTATCTTGACCCAGAAGGCCTATAATATTCAAAACGCCTATGCGACATTTACGCCGGCCAATGAGAATTATATCCTGCGCGCCTTCATCAAGAATATCGGCAACACCAATTACAGGACGTCGGGCTTCTTCGATGGATTTACTTTCCAGAGAGAAACGACCTGGGGCGCCTGGCGCACCTTCGGCGGCGAGGTGACCGTCAGGTTCTAAAGCATTTCCTGTCAGGCGACGTCACCTGACCAATCGGAAAATGCTTTAAGCAAAAGATCCCGGAGCCTGGTCCGATCCAATCGGGTCGGACCAGGCTCCGGGATCGAAATGCGATAATTCGGCGTTCCGTCGATGCCGGCCGCGATAAGGAAGAGATGAGAGACAGACCATGCCCTATGTCACTGTTAACGACATCCAATTCTTTTATTGCGACGACGGTTTCACGGACCCCTGGAAGGAACCGGAAGTCGTCTTCATCCAGCATGGATGGGGCAGGAGTTCGAAATTTTTCTATCATTGGGTCCCCGGCCTGGCCCGCGACTATCGCGTTTTGCGCAGGGACATGCGCGGCCATGGCCAGTCCGACGATACGCCGGCGGCCGACTGGACCGTCGACAATCTGATCGAGGACATGAAGGGTTTCCTCGATGCACTGGGCATCGCGAAGGTCCATTATGTCGGCGAGTCCGCCGGAGGCGTGCTGGGCGCAGCTTTCGCCGCCACATATCCCGAAAGAATCCGGTCGCTGACCTTGATGTCGACGCCGCTTTCAGACCCGACGCGCGGATCGGACAAATATGGCTATGACGATCTGGCGGCGAAGATCGAAAACACGCCGATCGACGAATTTGTCGAGATGCTGATCAAGGGGCGCGGGCTGGTGCCGATCGGCCCCGACCACGAACGATGGATGGCCGCCGAGTGGCGCAAGAACCGTCCCGCGAGCCTGGCGGCGCTCGCGCGGCTCTTCCCGGACATAGACCTGGCGCCGGTTGTTCCCCGCATCACCGCGCCGACGCTGATCCTGGCGCCCGGCAACAGCCATACCGCGCCGCTGGAGCATCAAAAGCAGATGCACCAGCTGATCCCCGGTTCGCGCATGGAAATCATCGACGGAACCGGGCACGAGATCTTCGTCGAGCGGTTCGACGAATGTTTTGCGGCGTTCCGTTCATTCCTCGCATCGCTGGGAACCGCGGCCAAGGCGTGATCCGCCCGCCCTGCCCTGCCGCCTGACCCGAAGACCATGCTGGTGTGGTCCACGAAAGGGACGATGAATGCCAAATAGAACGCACCGCCGGAGGCGGCACGGCGAGGCATGGTCCAGCATAGCTGAACTTTGGGGGCTATTATCGTATATAGCCCCCTAGAGCATCGAGCCTTTAAGCCTGACGGTTCGCCCTGAGCCCTTCGACGGCCTGCTTAGGCAGGCCGTCGGGATAGACTCGCCCGGGGCTAGTCGAAGGGCTTTGCTGAGCCGAAGGCGAAGCGCCTTCGCTGCGCTCAGGAGAAGGCTTCGACTTCGCTCGGCCCGAACGGACGTCAGGTTATCCCGACTATTCCCACGCTGTCTTAGGTGTTTGCCACCCTATCCGATTGCCGGCGCTGCCTCGGCAATCAGCTTCAACACCTCTGCCGCATGCTCCTTCCGACAGATGAGCAGATCGGGAAGATAGACGTCGGCCTGGTTGTAGACCAGCGGCGAGCCGTCGATCCGCGAGCAGTGGAGGCCGTGCGCGAGCGCGACGGCGACCGGTGCCATCGAGTCCCATTCATATTGGCCGCCGCTGTGGAGATAGATGTCGGCCTGACCCAGGATGACCGCCATCGCCTTGGCGCCCGCGCTGCCCATCGGCACCAGTTCGGCGCCGAGCCTTTCCGCCACGGCCACCGCCTCGCCGGCGGGACGCGTGCGGCTAACCACCATACGCAGCTTGTCGGGCGCCTGCGGCAGCGGGCGAGGCTGGTCCGAACGCAGCACCGTACCGCCATCGAGGCCCGGCAGCGCCACCGCGCCGATCGCCGGCTGACCGTCGATCGCCAGGCCGACATGCACCGCCCAGTCGGCGCGCGCCTCGCCATATTCGCGCGTGCCGTCGACCGGATCGACGATCCAGACGCGGCTCTCGTCGAGCCGCGCGGGATTGTCCTTCTCCTCCTCCGACAGAAGCCCGTCGTCGCCCCGCACCTCGCGCAGGGCATGGACCAGGAACTGGTTGGCCGTCTGGTCGCCGGCCTTGCCCAGCGCCTTCGCGCTGAACAGGCCGGACGACCGGACTTCGAGCAGGATACGCCCGGCCACCTCGGCGAGGTGCGACGCAAGGTCTGCGTCACTCATCGCCTTGATGTCGATCGCCGCGCTCATGGGATGAGCTTGGCGACGATGGCGTCCGCCGCCTGCTCGGCCGTCATTTCCGCGGTGTCGATGTGGATCTCGGGATCCTGGGGCGCTTCATACGGGCTGTCGATGCCGGTGAAGTTCTTGAGCGTGCCCGACCGCGCCTGCTTGTAGAGGCCCTTGACGTCGCGCGCCTCGGCTTCCGCCAGCGAAGTGTCGATATGCACTTCGATGAACTCACCAGGCTGCATCATCGACCGCACCATGTCGCGTTCCGACCGGAACGGCGAGATGAAGGCGGTGATGACGATGAGCCCCGCGTCGGTCATGAGCTTGGCAACCTCGCCCACGCGGCGGATATTTTCCACCCGGTCGGCATCGGTAAAGCCCAGATCCTTGTTGAGGCCATGGCGCACATTGTCCCCGTCGAGCAGGAAGGTATGGCGGTTCATCCGCGCCAGCTTCTTTTCAACCAGGTTGGCGATGGTCGATTTGCCAGCGCCCGAAAGCCCGGTGAACCACAGCACGGCCGGCTTCTGGTTCTTGAGACCGGCATGGAACTCGCGGGTCACGTCCAGCGCCTGCCAGTGGACATTCTGCGCGCGGCGCAGCGAGAAGTGCAGCATCCCCGCCGCCACGGTGGCGTTGGTGATCTTGTCGATCAGGATGAAGCCGCCCAGCGTCCGGTTCTGTGCATAGGGTTCGAACACGATCTGCTTGTCGGTCGACAGGTTGGCGACACCGATGGCGTTGAGATCCAGCGTCTTGGCCGCCAGTTGCTCCATCGTGTTGACGTTGACCTGATATTTCGGGTGCTGGACCGTCGCGGTGACGGTCTGTGTGCCGACCTTGAGCCAGTAGGAGCGGCCGGGCAGCATTTCCTCGTCCGCCATCCAAACGATCGTCGCTTCGAACTGGTCGGCGGCCTGGGGCGGGCTGTCGGCAAGGGCGATGACGTCGCCGCGCGAACAGTCGATTTCGTCAGCGAAGCACAGCGTCACCGACTGCCCGGCGACTGCCTGATCGAGATCGCCCTCCAGCGTGACGATCCGGCTGATCGTGCTGGTCTTGCCCGAAGGCAGAACGCGCACGGCATCGCCCGGCTTCACCGTGCCGGTCGCGATCAGGCCGGAAAAGCCGCGGAAATCGAGGTTCGGACGGTTGACCCACTGCACCGGCATGCGGAACGGCTTTTCGGCGTCGGCGGCGCTGTTGACCTCGACCGTCTCCAGATGCTCCATCAGCGAGGGACCCGTATACCAGGGCGTATTGTCGCTGTGGCCCGTGATATTGTCGCCCTTGAAGCCCGAAATGGGGATCGGCACGAAATGATCGATGCCGATCGAACGGGCGAATTCGGTATAGTCCTTCAGGATGCCGTCATAGACGGCCTGGTCGTAATCGACGAGGTCCATCTTGTTGATGGCCAGCACGATATTCTTGATGCCGATCAGATGCGCGAGATAGGAGTGGCGGCGCGTCTGCACCAGCACGCCCTTGCGCGCGTCGACCAGGATGACGGCGAGATCGGCGGTGGACGCGCCTGTCACCATGTTGCGGGTATATTGTTCGTGACCGGGCGTGTCGGCGACGATGAACTTGCGCTTTTCGGTGCCGAAGAAGCGGTAGGCGACATCGATGGTGATGCCCTGTTCGCGCTCGGCGGCAAGGCCGTCGACGAGAAGCGCGAAGTCGATCTCCTGCCCCTGCGTGCCGACCTTTTTCGAGTCCGCCGCGAGCGCTTCAAGCTGATCCTCGAAGATCATCTTGCTGTCGTAGAGAAGGCGACCGATCAGCGTCGACTTGCCGTCGTCCACCGACCCGCAGGTGATGAAACGCAGCATCGTCTTGTGCTCATGCACCTTGAGATACTGGTCGATATCCTCCGCGATCAGCGCATCGGTCTTGTAAATGGGTTCGTTGTTTTCGAGAACGTCCGGCATCAGAAGTACCCCTCCTGCTTTTTCTTTTCCATACCGGCACCGCCGGCATCCTTGTCGATGGCGCGGCCCTGGCGCTCGCTCGTGGTGGTGAGCAGCGTTTCCTGGATCACCTCCGGCAACGTCTTGGCGGTGCTTTCGACAGCGCCGGTCAGCGGATAGCAACCCAGCGTGCGGAAGCGGATCGAGCGCATGACCGGCGTTTCGCCCGGCGCCAGCGGGAAGCGGTCGTCATCGACCATCAGCAGCATGCCGTCGCGCTCCACGGTGGGGCGCATGTCCGCGAAATAGAGCGGCACGATCGGCACATTGTTGAGATGGATATACTGCCAGATGTCCAGTTCGGTCCAGTTGCTGATCGGGAAGACGCGGATGCTTTCACCCTTGTTCTTCTTGGCGTTGTAGAGGTTCCACAGTTCAGGCCGCTGGTTCTTGGGGTCCCAGCCGTGCGATCCGGTGCGGAAAGAGAAGATCCGCTCCTTGGCGCGGCTCTTTTCCTCGTCGCGCCGTGCGCCGCCGAACGCCGCATCGAAGCCATAGAGGTCGAGCGCTTGCTTCAAGCCTTCGGTCTTCCACATGTCGGTGTGCAGCGCGCCATGATCGAACGGGTTGATGCCCCGGTCCATCGCTTCCTGATTATGATAGACGATCAGTTCCATGCCGCTTTCGCGCGCCATGCGGTCGCGCAGCTTGTACATCTCCTGAAATTTCCAGGTGGTGTCGACGTGCAGCAACGGGAAGGGCGGCGGCGAAGGATAGAAGGCCTTGCGCGCAAGATGCAGCATCACCGCGCTGTCCTTGCCCACCGAATACATCATTACCGGCTTGTCGGCTTCGGCAACGACCTCGCGCAGGATATGGATGCTTTCGGCCTCCAACCGCTCAAGATGCGTCAAAGTGGATTTATCGGTCAATTCAGCCCTCCTCAAGTCGTCATGTTTTCGCTACCCGAGCCTCATCGCAGTGCGCGCTTGACCCCAAAGCTCCCATGTGGGAACAAAATGAATGTCGACGCTTTCTGGATATCAGCGGGAATTGTCCCTGCCGCTGATTCTGGGGATTCACGAAGATCCTCCCTGGACGACATTCATGCGAACGCTGGTCAACCAGACCTATGCGCGGCGCGCCTTCCTCGTCATTACATTGGCCAACGCAATGGCTTCGCAGGAACCGGCGGTCGTCCATGTCGCCGCCGGCCGGGCCGCGCACGAGCCGCCCCTGGATTTCATGCGAATCGCGGCGATGGGCCTCAATCCCTATGGCCTCATGCGTCCGGGACGAGTCTATGCGCTGGAGGAAATGCTCGATCACAGCAATGCGGCGCAGCGCGACCAGCAGCGGGAGGCGCTCAATATCATGGGCATCCATTATGGGCGCTGGTTGAGGATAAGCGCGCCCTGCTTTGCCGATGCATGGATGCTACTGGTCCGCGAGCGGGAAGATTTCAGTTCCTTCGCCTCGTCCCTGTTGTCGTCGATCATCCCGCATTTCGCCGCCGCCCTCCAGACCTTCGTTGCCCTGAGCGAGCAGCGCCTGTCGTCCGCCATGGCGCACCGGGCGCTCGAACGATCGGGAATCGGACAATTGGCGTTCGACAGCAACGCGCGGGTGATCGCCGCCGACCCGCTTGCCGAAACGCTGCTTTCCTTCCTGCCCGAACCCGGCGCGATGGCAGGACGGCGGCTGCAGGTGCGTCCCCACGTCGCCGTGGCGCTCGAAACCGCATGTGCCGAACTGGCCGGCGGGCCCGCCGATCGGCGTCGGTTGATCCGGTTGGACATACGCGATGGCATGAACATGCTGCTGCGGCCGTCCGACCTCAATCTGGGCAAATTCGTGCCCCGCCCGTCGGTAATCGGCACGCTGAAGATCGATGCGCGCGATATATCGAGCCGGGCGGTGCAGATACTTTCGGAGCTGTACGGGCTTTCGCACAATGAAGCCTCGCTCGCATACGGCCTGGCGACCGGAGAATCGATTGGCGAAGCCGGCCGCCGCCTGCACCTCACGTCCGAAACCGCCCGGATATATTCGAAGCGAGTTTACGCCAAGACCGGGACAAAGGGTCAGGTCGATCTGGTTCGCATGGTCATGGCCGGCCTCGCGCCATTTGCATGACGCAACAGCTTTGCCGCGCTTTTCGCCAGTAGCCGGCGAGGGCGCGCCGACCCGCGGCGCGGCGGCGTCCGACCAACGCGCGGCTGGCAACGGCGCGGGACCATGGGGGCCGCGATAATGCCATGCCCGACGCGCCATGGCTCCAAGCGGAGCCATGGCGCGTCGGGCATGGGACACATCCCAGTCGCGATCGGGCACCGGCGTTCAGGCGAACGACTGCGCCACCTTGCGCAGGGTT
>NZ_JBBJUL010000009.1:0-152000 GCF_037725245.1 Sphingobium anseongense
GAGAAGGTGGAGCCTGTATGAGCAAGGCAACGAACAAGTTTGCACCAGAGGTGCGCGAGCGCGCGGATGGTGACCGATCACGAGCGCGATTTTTCATCCCACTGGGCGGCAGTAGTGTCGATTGCGGAGAAGATCGGCTGCGTTCCGCAGACGCTGCATGAGTGGGTGAAGAGGCGAGGTCAACAGCGGCAAGCGCGCTGGCATCCCGGTCGAGGTTGCCGACAAGGTAAAGGCGCTGGAGCGCGAGGTCCGTGAGCTGCGGCAGGCCAACGAGATTCTGCGCAAGGCGTCAGCATATTTTGCTCAGGCGGAGCTCGACCGCCCGTTCCGGCGATGATCGCATTTATTGACGATCACCGCGATGCCTATGGGGTCGAGCCGATCTGCCGCGTCCTGCCGATCGCCCCATCCACCTACCACGAGCGCGTCGCGCAGCGACAGGATCCGACACGCCTGTCGGCGCGGGCACGGCAGGATGCGGTCCTCAAGCCCGAGGTCGCGCGCGTGTTCGCTGAGAACTTCGCGGTCTACGGTGTACGCAAGGTCTGGCGGCAGATGATGCGGGAGGGCTTTCCGATCGCCCGCTGTACCGTAGCCCGGCTGATGCGTGAGATGGGCTTGGCAGGGGTGATCCGGGGCAAGCCGGCCGCACGACCATCAGCGACAAGGCGGCACCATGCTCACTCGATCACGTCAACCGCCAGTTCTACGCGCCAGCGCCGAACATGCTGTGGGTGTCGGACTTCACCTACGTCGCGACCTGGGCGGGGTTCGTCTACGTCGCCCTCGTCATCGACACCTATGCTCGGCGGATCGTCGGCTGGCGAGCCAGCAGGATGGCGCATGCCAGCTTCGTCCTCGATGCCCTGGAACAGGCGCTTCACGATCGCCGCCCGACCCATCGGGGCGGCCTGATCCATCATAGCGATCGTGGGTCGCAATACGTGTCCATCAAGTACACCGAACGCCTCGCCGAGGCCGGGATCGAGCCCTCGGTCGGCAGCGTCGGCGACAGCCACGACAATGCTTTGGCCGAGACGATCAACGGCCTTTACAAAGCAGAGGTGATCCCCAGGCGCGGGCCGTAGCGCAGCTTCGAAGCGGTCGAGTACGCCACGCTGGAATGGGTCGACTGGTTCAACCATCGCCGGCTGCTAGAGCCCATTGGCAACATCCCGCCTGCCGAAGCCGAAGATCAATTCATGCTGCCGCACACAACATCGATATGGCAGCGTGACTCACAACCCAATGCCTCCGGCAAACCCGGCGCGGTTCACAGCATGCCGAGCTGGACTTTACAAGCATCGAAATTCTCGTATCATTTAGTGTTCCTCTCGGCTCCCGCCCATGACTATGTTCGGCAGCCGATCAAATCATAATAATCAAGGAGTACGGATGCACCGGTTCATTGACAAAGTCGTAATCGTTACCGGCGGCGGGTCCGGCATAGGGCGCGCGACAGCCCGCGCCTTTGCCCGTGAGGGCACGACCGTCCTGGTCGCCGACATCCGCGAAGACCGCGCCGAGGAGACGGTGGCTCTTATTGCGGATCATGGGGGGCAAGCGATTGCGCGAAGGGTCGATGTTTCAAGTTCGCAAGAAGTTACCTCGATGTGCGAGGCTGCCGTTGAAACGTTTGGCAAGCTAGACATTCTATTCAGCATGCTGCTATCATCGACAAGGGCGCCCTCAGCGCGGAAATTGATGACGAATTGTGGTCACGGATCATGGGCGTCAACCTTTCCGGCACCTTTTATGCCATCCGCGCCGCGCTTCCGCATCTTGTGAAGACCAAAGGCAATGTCGTTGTTACGGCGTCAATCGCCAGCTTGGGCGGCATGCAAGGCGGAACCGCCTATACCGCTTCCAAACATGGTGTGGCAGGCTTGGTGGACCAGTTCGCCTGCGAAGCCGCAGCCGATGGCGTGCGGATCAACGCAGTGGCGCCCGGAGGCGTCGACACCAACATCTTCGACGGCATGGCTGATATCCCGGAGATGCAGAGGGCTGTACGAGCGAATACGCCTCTTGGCCGGTTTGCAAGCCCCGAAGAAATCGCTGAACCGGTCCTTTTTCTGGCATCCGACGCGGCAAGCTACATCACCGGCACCTTACTGCGCGTCGACGGCGGCGTTAAGTCAAAATAGTCCGAAACCAGACCAGGCTTCGGACCGACGATTTGTGGGAAATGGCGCAAAATCTCTTCCAGGGTCAGAACTCGTTGATTAGACCAGAAGATCATGGTTGCCGCGATGCAGATGGCCGACATGAAGGTGTGGACACAACGATCGTAGCGCGTATGGATGCGTCGCCAGTCATTGAGCTTTCCAAACATGTTTTCGACGTGGTGGCGTTGCGATAGAGAATGCGGTCGTGGGGGATCGGTACTTTTCGATTGCTCTTTGCCGGGATGCAGGGCGTGATCCCGCGTTCGATCAGAGCGTTGCGGAACCAGTCGGCGTCGTATCCCTTGTCGCCCAGCAAGGCCTGCGCCTTTGGAAAAGCATCGATCATCAGGGCTGCACCTTTGTAGTCGCTCATTACCTGACGCCCGCCGATGCTGCCAGGCGGCTTGTGCAACCCCGCCCGTATGGGCACGATGACAACCCCGGACTCCAGTTATGACTGGAGGAGAAATCGGCCAGTTTGCATCAACTAAATGACGGGTTTCAGTAAGAGCGGTCGTTAACGCCATCAGCGCTAAATGTCGTGAGTTGGTCGCGAGGCGACACCGCGAAAACAGCAGCTTTTCCCGCATCCCGGGTCCGAACGGGACATTCACCAACGGCCAATCATGCGTGAGTAAAAGTGTCTGGACACATCCAAGGTCGTCCGCCATGATGCTATCAAGCTGGTGATTTTATGATCAGTAGAGGCACCTGTGGGAAATGGTGTGGTAAAGCCTTAGGTAACGTGCAAGAAAAGTTTGGATTTCTGCCGTTTTTATTCACGGTTATTAATCCCTGCCGCTCCGCCATCATACAATTTCCTGTTTTCATTGCTTCCAAGGCTTTGAAAATGGGCGAGGTTTTCGGGGTTCGAAACCCTCGATTTCGTGCGTATGTAAGACGGTCTGCTAAGACCAATCGGATCACCGTTTGCTTGTCTTCGGCGCGATCACTTTTCCAAAGATTTGAAGGCTTTGAGAGGAAATCATAGCCGAGTTCGAACATTTCCTGTGAGGATCGTAGCGGCTTGCCCGCATTGCCCCGTTGTTCGGCAAGCAGAAGCCAATACCCACGAGATTTACCGTCCTTCCCGAAAATGAGGCTGTTGCCATCGCGCACCTGGAAGCGCGCGGCTATTCCCCGGTGGCCATCGACAAGGACGATGGCGGGTTGAGCGTATTGATCTTCACGCCGCTTCCTGACGATCAGATGTTTGGGCTGGTCCAAACCTTGCCGGTGCATCTGAGCGCCAAGATCGGCATCGTTATGCGCGATCAACCGCCATTCGCATCAAAGCTCGATCACTAACCTGAATTTGTCCATGCCGCCTAGGCCCTATGCTTGCCCAACCACCGCTTCGAATGGCTGCTTCTGTTTGCGAACCGCGAAGATCATCAGCACAGAGCCCAGGGAGGCAATGGCGAGAAGGCCCGCGGTCACCAGGAAGGGCAGTCTGTATCCATCAGCGTGATCGAACAGAAAGCCGACCAGCGGTGCGAAGCCGAAAATGAAGGGCAGGACGATCGCATAGCTGATCCCCATCGCCCGGCTGATGCTCGCAGCCCCTACCAGCCTGCTGAGTGCCGCGCCGTGCATCGTCGTCACCGGGACTACGCACATTCCCATTAGCGCCGCGAGCGCGAACAAGGGCAAGCCCGCCACATACAGCAGCCCCCACCACACCAGCCCCGCGCATAAAGTTGTGAGCGCGAGCGTGGAAGGAGGGCCAATACGGTCCGTTATCCAGCCAACGAGCAAGGTGCCGAAAATTCCGGCGCCGGCATAGACGGAAAGCAGCCCCGATGCGGCCTGCAGGGACAAATCCCGCTCCATGCCGAAGGGGACGATATGGACGAGAAACGCTATGCCCGATCCCGATATCACGCCGATCGCAAGCGACAGCAGCCAGAAGGGTAGGCTGGCAAGAATTTCGCGCGTCGACAGCTGCCGATCCCCGGCGGTCCCCTGGCCCGATGCGCCACCCGGGTCCATATTTGTCCCGCGCGGGGTCTGACCGATCCGTCCAGGATAATCCACGATCAGCAGCAGCGCGGGGATCAACAGAAGGAAGATCGTCGCGATCCCCCCGAGAACCGCAAATCGCCCATATTCCGGCAGCAGTTCGGCGACGATGAAAGGCGTCACAAACAGCGCGATCGGCAGGTTTACGATGCTCAGGACCTTTGCCTGGCCGGAGATGAACCATCGACTGACCAGCGTCAACGGACCCAGTATCGCCAACAGGCACACGCCCGTGCCGATCATGGCAAACATCAAGAGGGCGAGGCCGAACGAAGGAAGAAGGGCGAGGCCCCAATAGCCAACCGCGCTGAGCGCCGCGGCACCGATCATCGCGCTTCTTACCGAGACTTTTTGCAGCAGTCCCCCCAGCAAGGGAGCCAGGCCGCCGACGGCCAGCATGATCAGGCTCATCCCCGTGGCCGCAACGGCGCGGGTTACGCCGAAATGCTGCTCGGTGCTGGCGAGCAGCGGCCCGAAGGATCCGAAGGCGAAGCCAGCAGCGAGATTTTGCGCCAGAAAGCAGGGCAGAATCACTCTCCATCCCGAGAATGGCAGATCGGTCTGTGTATGCATGGAACTCCTCTCCTGTCCGGCAGATTACCCAAGGTTCTCGGGTTCGCGGTATTATTCTTGGGCTAGCAGTTAACCGACATATCACCGGGGCGCAATCTATCAAACCGATCACCACCGACTGCACAGGGAAGACGAGATACCTTCAGCCCGAAATGCATGCGTTATCTCGTATCCGCATATGTTGTCAGGAATAGGGTATTTGGGTTTCCATGAGTCTTGACCTGTGGGCCTAATTGCGGGCGAATAAAATATGCTCAGCGATAACGAGTTGAACAGTTGGTTTCGTCGGGAGGTGCTCATCCTTGAGCCCTCGCTGACCGCCTTTCTGCGTCGCCATTGTTCGCAAGGGGACGAGGTCGCCGATCTGCGGCAGGAAGTCTATGAAAAGGCGCTGCGTGGCGCCGGCCGGGGCCTGCCCGATCGCGCCGCCGCCTATGTCTTTACGATAGCGCGCAATCTGCTCATCACCCGCGCCAAGCGGGCGCGCATCGTCCGGTTCGATTTCGTGGCCGACCTTGAACGATTGTCCGTGCATGTCGACTGGCTGACGCCCGAAAGGCGTGTGAGCGCCAGTCAGGAGTTGGCCCGCGCCCGGGAAGGCTTGGAGCGCTTGCCCCCCCGCTGCCGTGAAGTCATGCGGCTGCGCAAGGTCCAGGGAATGAAGATACGCGAGATCGCGGACCAGCTGGGCATCGGCATCGAGGCGGTGGAGCAGCATATCACGCGGGGTACACGCCTGCTTGCCAGCCACATGCTGGACAGCGCGCTTCCCCCCGCTGCCGAATGCGCAGCGATCCCGGTCGGCAAGCCACGGGAGGGCGTGTGATGTCGGCCGATATCACCGAAGCGCGCGCCGCGCGGTTCATCATGCGTCGCGACGAGGATGACTGGTCGCAGGCCGATCAGGTCGAACTGGATGCATGGCTGGCCGAATCCCTAGCGCACAAGGCCGCCCTTTGGCGGCTGGAGGAAGGATCGCGCCAGACGGACCGGCTGCGGGCGCTCTATAATCCGGTCGACCTGCCGCACCCTGTGCAACGCAAGTGGCATTCCGTCGCGGCGTTCGCGCTGGCGGCCTCGCTCGTCATGGCGGTTTTGGGATATGTCATGTGGCCCCAGTCCGAGCCGGTTCAGATCGTCACCCTCGAAACGCATATCGGCGAGCGGCGCACCGCCCATCTGCCGGACGGAAGTACGATCGAACTCAATACGAACACCAAAATTCGCCTTGCCCTCGAACAGGAACGGCGTGTCGCATGGGTCAGCGGGGGCGAAGCCTATTTTCAGATCGCGCATGATCCGGCGCGGCCGTTCGTCATCCATGCCGGCGCGCATGATGTGACGGTGCTCGGCACCAAATTCTCGGTGCGTCGTGAAGGCGAATTGTTGCGCGTCGCCGTTGTTCAGGGCGCGGTCCAGCTTAAGGGCGTCGGGCGTAGTGCCTCCTTGGGATCGACGGTGCTGCCCGGCGGATCGACGGCGGTGGCGAACAGCGTGGCGACCATCGTCAGGCGTGAACCGCTGGACCAGCTTCAGCAGGGGCTGCGCTGGCGCGATGGCGTGCTGGTGCTGGATGGTAAAACGCTGGGTCAGGCGGTGGCGGAGCTTAATCGCTATAATCGCAATCCCATTGTCGTGAAGGGCGCCCCTCTCGCCGCGATGCCGATCGGCGGGACATTCCAGCTGGGCAATCGCCAAGGATTCGTCCGGCTGTTGAAAGAGGTGTATGATGTGCGCGTGTCGCGCGCCACGGACGGAAAAATATTTTTGCAGCGTTGAAATAGGGTTTTTCGTGTCCCGATAGTCCTGGCTTGGGACGGCAAAGCAGCCGCGACAGGGGAGATGTCATGAAAAATTGGAAGCGCGCCGCAACTGTAACTATTTGCGGGAGCCTGCTGACCTATGCCGCGCCCGCACTGGCGCAGGGCTACACTATTCCTCGGGGAGATCTGGCGCGCGCGCTCCAGCAGCTGGCCCGAGAATCGGGGCTTCAGATGGTGTATCGACCCGATCAGTTCGGGGGCGCCGTCACGGGCGGAACGAGCGGTAACGCCTCGCCCGAAGCCGCGCTGATCGATTTGCTCAGGGGCACGGGCTTTGAGGCGAAGCGCGATCCTTCGGGCGCGCAGGCGATCGTGCGGGAAGTGCCAAGGGCGCGTCCCATTGCCTATCAGGGGGAATCTTCGTCCACGATTCGCGGCGAGCCGGCGGCTGCGCCTGCTCCGGCATCCGTCGACGCGGGTACGGGCGACATCATCGTGACGGCGCGCAAGCGGGAGGAGACGCTGATCGACGTGCCCGTGGCGATCACGGCGGTAACGGGTGCCGAGCTGGAAAAGCGCGGCATCAATTCGATGGATGGTATCGCCCGCCTCGTGCCCCAGCTGATCGTCGGCGACGGCGGCACTGCCCAGGGCGGCAGCATCGTGATCCGGGGTATCAGCGGTTCGGACGGCAATCCTTTCGCCGATCAGGCCGTGTCGTTCAACATCGATGGCGTGCAGGTCGCGCGCGCCTCCGTCCGTCGCATGGGACAGATGGACATGCAGCAGGTCGAAGTGCTGAAAGGGCCTCAGGCGCTGTTCTACGGCAAGAACAGCCCCGGCGGCGTCATCTCCATCCGCACCGGCGATCCGACGAAAGATTTCCAGGGCAAGGCCTCGGTCGGCTATGAGTTCAACGCCCATGAATGGCGTGGCGAAGGCTATATATCCGGCCCGATCACCGACAGCCTCGGCTTTCGCCTCGCGGCTTATGGTTCGAAGATGCGCGGCTGGGTGCGCAACATCACGCCGCGCAGCGAAATCACCGCGCCCAAGCACCAATATGCGCCCAGGGCCGAAGAATTCGCCGTGCGCGGAACATTGAAATATGAGCCTGCGGACAATTTCGATGCCCGCCTGAAGGTCACCTATGGCAAGCTCAAGGATGACGGATATACGTCGAACCTCCAACTCGTATCCTGTCCCAATGGCGCGCCGCAATCCGGCCAGATCGACGATTGCCGCGCCGACGACAAGGTTTCCGTGGGGGCGCGTACCCCGAATTTCGCCTTGCGCTATCCGGCTTTCGGCGAGAATGATGGCCAGTTGCGGGGCGCTCAGAAGCAGCTGCTGATCGGCTATGAAATGAACTATCGACCGAGCGACGAACTGACGCTGACCTCGGTGACCGGCCTCTATCACATGAAGGCGGACTCCTTCGTCAACGTGACCGCAACCTATGTGCCCTCGCGCATGCTGGCATCCAATCAACGGCTGAGCTTCACCGAATTATCGGAAGAACTTCGCCTCACCAGCAATTTCGACGGGCCGGTCAATTTCATGATCGGCGGGCATTTCCAGAAGAGCACGGCCAAACAGGGTCTGGCCGCCTTTCTCAACGGTTCCAGTTTCACGACGGTGGCGCCGCTGGTTCCAGCGGTGGTCGCCAACTCCCATCACGAGCAGAAGGGCACCGCCTATTCGGGCTTTATGCAGATGCAATGGGATATCACCGACCAGATCCAGTTTTCCGGCGGTGGCCGTTATTCCTATGAGAAGAAAAAGTTGCCGGTCGCGGAAAGCCAGACCGCCGTCGATCCGGTGACCGGCCTTCTTCTGCCACGGGTGCCTATTCTCGCCCAGGGTTCCAAGAACAGCTGGAACGATTTCTCGCCCGAATTCACGCTGTCCTATCATCCCGACCGGAACCTGAACATCTACGGTTCCTACAAGCACGGCTTCATCTCCGGCGGTTATAAC
This sequence comes from Sphingobium anseongense, assembly GCF_037725245.1. NCBI lineage: Bacteria > Pseudomonadati > Pseudomonadota > Alphaproteobacteria > Sphingomonadales > Sphingobiaceae > Sphingobium > Sphingobium anseongense. The sequence goes on from NZ_JBBJUL010000009.1 coordinate 8,507, forward strand.
GGGGGCGCCGCCAACTTCGCCCTGCCGCTGGATTACGACCAGCAAACCGTCAAGGGCTTCGAAGCCGGGGCCAAGGCATCCTTGCTAGACGGTGCCCTGCGCACCAGTCTCGCGCTTTACACCTATGAGGTGAAGGGCTTGCAGGTCACGCTCAGCACCGGCGCTTTCCAGGAACTCAAGAATGTCGGCAAGGTGCGGAGCAAGGGCGGGGAATTCGACTTCTCCTACCGCACGCCGCTGCAGGGGCTGAGCCTGCACGGCGCCGTGGCCTATAACAGGGCGCGCTATGTCGATTATTTTGCGAACTGCTATCGGGGTCAGAGCAAGGCCCTTGGTTGCACATTCGTGCCGGTGCCGGGGCAGCCGGGATCGGGCATGCCTGCGGCGCCCGGCGTCAATGGATCGTTGCAGAACCTGGCCGGCACGGAAGTGGTCCGCACGCCCGAATGGACGGGTAATGTCGGCTTCGATTATGAAACGCCGATCGGGTCGGGCATGAAACTGGGCCTGTCGACCAACATGACCTTCAGCGCCAGCTATCTTTCGGACCCGGGCTCTATCCCGCAGGGACGGGTGCCCAACTACCAGCTGTTCGATGCGACGCTGCGCCTCTCGGAGCAGGATGATCGTTGGGACATCGCGCTGATCGGCCGTAACCTCACCGATGAATATTATTTCGTCAGGGCCAGCAACGTTCCCAATACAGGCACAGCACCAGGCAACGAAACTGGCCCCGCTGTTCTCGGCGATCTCCAGTCGTATGTCAGCCGCGGTCGCGAGATCATGCTGCGCGTATCGACCAAGTTCTGACGGCAAGGAGCATATAGTGCTGAATGCATCCAAATGGTTGATGGTCCTGGCCTGCACGATTTGTGCGGGCCAGGCAAAGGCGCAGGCCCCGTCGAAAGCGGGCCCCATATCCTATCCTGCGCTCGCCTATCCCACGACCAGCCGCGCGCCGGTGATTCCCGAGAATGAAAAGGGCCTCCAGACGATCGTCGCCGAACCCTGGTACAGCATGACGACCAGCATGCCGGCGTTCGGCGGGATGGATCAGAATCTCTTCATAGAAGGGCCGGTGTTCGACGAACAGGACAAGCTGCTGTTCGTCGAAGTGCAAGGCGGCCGAGTGATGCGGCTTTCGCCCAAACAGGATCTGACGATGATCCTGCCGAAGAACGCGGCCGGCTCTGCTGGTCTGGCCTTTCATAAGAACGGCCGCATAATCGTAGCAGGAATCGGCAGCGCCACGCAGGCCGGATCGATATTCTCGATCCGGCCCGACGGTTCCGACAAACAGGTCATCATCGATCCCAAGGCGGGCTATATTCCCAACGACCTCGCCATGGACAAGGAAGGCGGTTTCTACTTCACCGACTTCCAGGGCAACAATGCCAACCCCATTGGCGGGGTTTATCATGTCGCACCGGACATGAAGACGATAACCCCTATTATCACGCATCTTTCGATGCCCAACGGGATCGCGATCAGCCCGGACGGCAAGACTTTGTGGGTCGGCGAAGTGGGGACGGGGTTTCTCCATCGCATCGACCTTGCGACGCCAACGCAGATTTCGCCCGTGGTCGGCACGACGATCCGCTACCATTTCACCGGCGCAACGGTGGATTCGCTGCGAACGGACGTCGACGGCAACGTCTATGCCGCCCTCGCCGGCGAGGGCCGGGTGATGGTGTTCAATCGCAAAGGCGTACCGATCGGCCAGATACTGATCCCCGATCGCGATCGCGGGGAGATGCTCTTCACCACCAGCATGGCGATCAAGCCCGGCACCCGCGAACTCTATATCCTGTCGAGCGATTATCCGGGGCGCACGGCCAAGATTCATCGCGCCGGCGCGTTCGCTACGGCCGCTGCCTCGTCCGGCCCCTGACAAGGCGGCATGGCTCGCCCCGGCGTTATCGCTGCTGCACTATCTTGGGAGAATGGAGACATGAAAGCTGTAAGATGGACGGCGAGCGAGAAGCCAGGTCTGGAATTACATGATGAGCCGACGCCGACGCCGGGGGCTTATGATGTATTGATCCGTGTGCACGCCGCGTCCCTGAATTACCGGGACCAGATCATTCTGGACGGTAAATATCTCGGGCCGCTCAAGACATATGGCGTACCGCTCTCGGACGGTGCCGGCGAGGTCGTCGCGGTCGGAGAGGGCGTCACTCGGGCGAAACCAGGCGACAGAGTGACGGCCAGCTGCCACCCGCACTGGATCGACGGCCCCCCGCTTTGGGAGCACCGGCTGGATAGTGTCGGCATCAGCAGAGACGGGATGTTGGCCGACCATATTTTGCTGCACGAAAACGCCATCGTTCATCTGCCCGCGAGCCTGTCGTTCGTCGAGGCGGCCTGCCTCCCCTGCGCGGCTGTTACTGCCTGGACAGGTCTCAATCGGTCATCGCCCCTCCAGCCGGGCCAGACGGTTCTGGTCCAGGGCACGGGCGGCGTCGCCCTGTTCGCGCTCCAGGTGGCGCGGATGTTCGGTGCTCGCGTCCTGGCGATCACGTCGACGGACGAAAAGGCTAGGACGCTCGAAGAACTCGGCGCCGACGCTGTGGTGAACTACCGTAAAGTCCCCGATTGGGAGCACGAAATCCTTGCCCTCACCAACGGCAAAGGGGTCGACAAGGTGATCGACATCGCCGGCGAGCAGACGATCGTAAAGTCGGCGGCGGCGACCAGGATCGGCGGCGACATCGCCGTGGTGGGCTTCACGAGCGGCTTTGGCGGCGGATTGCCGCCGATCGACATATTGGGGCGGTCGCTCAATGTAGCGGGCACAGCCATCGGCCCACGCAGGGACTTCGAGGCCCTGGTCGCAGCGATGGCCCAGCACAAGGTCACGCCAGTCATCGACAGTATATTCCCCTTTGCCGAGTATAGAGATGCGTATCGCCGTCTTGAAAGCGGCAGCCATGTCGGGAAAGTCGTCATCGAGGTCAGCAAATAGCACCCGCACGAACCGAGCGGCCTCGCGTGGCGTGGCCACTCGGGTAGTGTGGGCCGACCTGCCGCCATAGTTCAAATCAATGGAGGATAAAGCAATGCGCTTCCACGTCGGAGAAGCGGTTAACCCGGTGAAGAACTACCTGCCCTTCGCCAAAGCTCTGGAATCTCTGGGGTATGACGGTTTTGCGATTTCCGACAGCATTGTTTATCCCCAAGATAGTCAGACAAGCTATGAATATGGCGCGGATGGCTCTCGTGCGTTCATCGAAAACAAGCCGGTCGTGGAAAGCTTCGTGCTCGCCTCCGCAATCGGTGTCGCCACTTCGCTGGAAATCACGACGAGTGTGGTAAAGCTTCCCATGCGGCACCCTGTATATGCGGCGAAGCTAGCCAGCTCCGTAGCGGCAATAGCGAACGGCCGATTTAACTTTGGTGTGGGTCTGAGCCCCTGGCCGGAAGACTATATCACCCTCGGTGTTCCTTACGAGGGCCGCGGAGGCCGGCTGGACGAATGCATTGAAATAGTTCGAGGGCTGACTGGCGGGGGCTATTTCGAATATCACGGAAAATATTACGACTTTCCGGCGATCAAGATCAATCCGATTCCGGTCCGCCCCTTGCCAATCATCGTGGGTGGGCACTCCGATCCTGCTTTGAAGCGCGCTGCGCGGAACGATGGTTGGAGTTGCGCAGGGGCGTCGTTCGCGGAGCTGGTCGCGATGATCAAGAAATTGAATTCCTTCCGCTCAGACTACGGACGAACTGGCGATTTCCGTATATTCGAGTCCGATATGGGCGAAGTCACCTACGACGATGTGAGGCGGAAGGAAGATTCGGGCGTGACAGATCTTATCTTATTTTTCAGGAATATTTATGAAATAGGAGAAAATCTAGAACCGATTTCCGAAAAGATTGATAGATTTAAAAGATTTTCCGATGAAGTCATAGCGCGAAGATAGAAGGGCGTTCGACCTTTATACGCTTTTCTACCGGCCGATCGTAGACGGCATGGGTGATGCAGGTCGCCGACTTAGGGTCTGTCCGAAATGCGCGAAGGAGCGCATTTCGAGACGGCCCTTGGACATCACGCCATCGTTCCGCGCCATCTGCAACACTGCGCCATCCGCCGCGTCTGCGTGGGTCTGCGCACCCTTTCGACGAGCGAGACTGACCGCCCGCGCCCGCAACAAAACGTCAAAGCCGTCACTCGTTGTCTACAGTTTACGAAAAACAAATCAGTTTGTATTGAAATAATCATAGGCAATGATATATCGCTCCCGATTAAGGGGTTCCTGCGATGCCATGGGGTCGCGAGGCGGTCGGATTGGGGGGGGTGGATTCATGCGGGCTGCCATGTTCATGATGTTGCTCGGCCTCGCTGCCCATGCCGCGCCGGCGGCCGCAGCAGAGTGTCCACCCAATCCCAACCTTCGCTTCCGCGTGCCCGAAAGCGTGTCGAAACAGGCGGCGGCGAAGCTTTGCGTGATCTACGCGCAGTCCGAAGCGCGCCCGCCCATGCCGCCGCTCAAAACGCTTGAAGACTTTGACCGGATGAATGCGGCAGTCGAAGCCGATGCCCTGCCGCCAAGCCAGAAGTTCGCTGACGCGATGGGCGTTCGTTCAGTCAGGGAAACGATCGGGGGCGTCAGTGTTCTCAGGATCATTCCTCCCAATGCGCAGCGTGGGCGGCCGCCGATCGTCTATATTCACGGCGGTGGCTATATTGTCCTTTCCGCCCTCTCGATGCAGGTACTTCCTTCCCTGCTGGGCAAGGCGCTGGGTCGCGAGGTCGTCTCGATCGATTACACGCTCGCCCCGCGAGGCAATGTGAACACGATCTCGGATCAGGTGATCGCCGTGTGGCGCGCCCTCATGGCTGCGGGGAACGACCCGCGGGGAATGGGACTGTTCGGTGACTCCGCGGGCGGGAACATGGCGGCCGCGTACACGCTGAAGATGCGGGACCAGGGCATCCCATTGCCCGGCGCGCTTTACCTGTTGTCGCCAGGCGCCGACCTGACGATGAGCGGCGATACCATTGCCACCATCGGGCCTTATGATCCGATGCTGGAAGCGCGGGACTTCAAGCTGTATCTGGACGCCTATGCCGCCGGGACGGATGTCAGGAACCCTTATATCTCTCCCCTTTTCGGAGATTATACCAAGGCGTTTCCGCCAACATTGATCCAGGCCGGCACGCGTGAATTGCTCCTCAGCGAAGCGGTCAGGCAATATCAGGCGATCCGCGCTGGCGGCCATGAGGCGATACTCGATCTCTATGAGGGCATGCCCCATGTATTCCCCGCGCTGCTCGCGAACACGCCTGAGTCTGACACGGCGATTTCCAGGGCTGCGGACTTCTTCAAAAAGCATTTGCGCAATTAGAGGGCGATTCAGGAGATGCGGTTATCAAGATCACGCCCCCTATGCAGGTTGGATTTCCCACGCCTGCTTCAGCCCGAGATCGACAGCGTCCGCTTGCCGCATAGGGTCTGGTGGCTGACCGTCGCACCATATGTTCAACCGGGTTCTGCTCATTCAGGAGCGTGAACGACCAATATTCGGAGCTGATATCTTGGTAAAACCTTTCGCATCTTCGGCCGACATGGCGCCCACGACGGAGAAGTTGGGGATCCAGGCCTCGATGACTTCTACGCGGCCTTGATCGCCTTGTACGATGGTCTGGACGAGCAGGAGAGCGCCGTGCTTAACGCAAAGCTGATCCTGATCCTGGCCAACCATATCGGCAACGGTGCCGTACTGGCCGAGGCTTTGGACCTGGCAAGGCGATCCTGATGAAGATCCGCGATCCCCGATGGGCGCTGGCATTGCTCTGTGCCGTCTATACCTTCAATTTCATGGACCGTCAGGTCGTGTCCGTCCTCGCCGAGCCGATCAAGCGCGACCTTGGGCTGAGCGACACCCAACTGGGCATGCTCACCGGTTTCGCCTTCGCCATATTCTATACTGGCTTCGGTCTGCCGGTGGCGGCGCTGGCCGACCGGATATCGCGGGTCAAGGTGCTGGCCGCCGCCTGTTCGCTGTGGAGCCTGTGTTGCGCCGCCTGCGGACTGGCCACGAATTTCGTCCAGCTCGCCGCCGCGCGCATCGGCGTTGGTCTGGGCGAAGCCGGCGGGGTCGCCCCTTGCTATTCGATCATCTCCGACCTCTTCCCCCCATCGCAGCGCGCCCGGGCGCTGGCGGTTTTTTCGCTGGGCGTGCCGTTCGGCCTGGCGCTCGGTTCCGCGCTTGCGGGCTGGTCGGCAGCGCAGTGGGGGTGGCGAACGAGCATGTTCGTCGTCGGGCTTCCAGGGCTGGGGCTCGCACTGCTGCTGATCTGCCTCGTTCCCGAGCCGCAGCGCGGCGGCATGGATGGCGGAGCGGTCCAGCCCAAGGCGTCGCTTCGTGAAACCGCGAAAATTTTCTTCCGCACGCCGACGATCCTTTCCACTGCCTTGGCATGCGCGATTGGCGGCATCCCCAATTATGCGCTGATGGCCTGGATGCCTGGTTACATGATCCGGGTCCTTGGCATGACGTTGACGCAGGTGAGCATCTATCTCAGCCTGACCGTCGCCGTCGCCATGGGTGCGGGCACCTGGCTCAGCGGATTTTTCGCAGACCGTCGGGGGGCAGGCGACAAGCGCGCCTATGCCTGGGTCAGTTGCGCCGCCATGATCTGTGCGGTGCCATTCCTGATCGCCGGCCTCCTGGTCCAGCGCTGGCAAATCGCCTTGCCCCTGCTGGGGCTGAGCCTTGGCTGCGCCGGCGCCTATCTGACACCGGCTGTCAGCTTCATACAAAATTCGGTCAACGCCTCGCAGCGCAGTACGGCCGCCGCGCTCCAGCTCTTGCTCGTCAACCTCGTCGGGATGGGCATCGGCCCGCTCTATGTCGGGATGATGAGCGACGGACTGCACGGGCGCTACGGGACGGAATCGTTGCGGATCGCGCTCGGCGGACTTGTGCCCTTCCTCGCCGCCGCAGGGATAGCGAACCTGGTGACGGCGCGTCTTGTATCGCGCGCAAGAGAGCGGGCGCTCGCCTCGCAATAATCTCCCGCAGGGTCCGGGCTTCGTGCGGGCGGCAAAGGCGGTTATTGCCATAAGGGCTTGACGCTGCGATGGCGACGTCGATGCTGCGGGGGCATAACGACGAGCGGTGAACCTGACGGACGCTGCAAATGGAGGGCGATAGGGTGGCTGCGGAGGCGCGCGGAGTTCAGTCGATAGAGGTCGGCGCGCGTATATTGGAGGCGATCGCGGCTGCCGGCGACCTGGTGATGCTGCGCGATATCGCGCTGGAAGCCGGGGTCGCGCCGGCCCAGGCGCATCCCTATCTCGTAAGTTATCGCCGCGCCAACCTCGTCGAACAGGACAGGCAGTCGGGCCGCTACCGCCTGGGTCCCTTCGCGCTCCAGCTCGGGTTGGCCCGGTTGCGCAGCTTCGATCCGCTCAAGGCGGCCGGGGACGCGGCGGCGCGGTTTGCGGCGGAAACGGCGATGTCGGTCGTCATCACCGTCTGGGGCGCCTATGGCCCTACCGTCGTGCAAGTCTATGAAGGATCGGATCAAGTCCACACGGCGCTTCGGCCCGGAACCGTCTTTTCCCTGACGGGATCGGCCACGGGCCGCATATTTTGCGCCAATTTGGGGGTCGAGATCATCATGGAGGCGATCAAGGCGCAGAAAGCCGACAAAATGCCCTCGCGCATCGTCGGCCCGGTTTCCGACTTCAGATCGATCAAGGCGGACCTGCCGCTTATTCGTGAAGCCGGCTATGCGACGACGACATCGAACCCCATTCCCGGTGTCAGCGCCATGAGCGCGCCGATATTCGAGACGGGCGGCGAACTGACGGGCGCCATCACGGTCATCGGGTCGGCCCTTTCCTTCGATATCGCCCCTTCCGCGGCACGCGTTCGCGACGTCATCGATCTGGCGCATGCCATTTCCGCGCGCGCCGGCTATCAGCGCCCGGCCGCTTCGGCATGACTGTTCCGTTGGACGCAGGGCAGGGACGATGAGCAAAAGCGCGGGACGGGGCATTCAGTCGATCGAGGTGGGGAACCGGTTGCTGGTGGCCCTGATGCGGTCGGGATCGCCGATGATGCTGCGGGATCTGGCGCAGGAGGCCGGGATCAGCGCGGCGCAGGCCCATGCCTATCTGGCGAGCTTTCGCCGGACCGAACTGGTCGAGCAGGAGCCGGCGAGCGGGCGCTATATCCTGGGGCCGGCGGTCAACCGGTTGGCCAGCGCGCGGATGGCGACGTTCGATCCGATGTCGAACATCAACGCCCGCGCGCCAGACTTCGCGCATTCGTTGGGCGTCATGCTCGCGCTGCTGGTGTGGGGACCGGTCGCGCCGACCGTCTATCGCGTTCACGACTCCAGCCAGTCCGTGAACAGCAACCTGCGGCCGGGCACGACCTTCAATCTTCTCAACTCCGCCGCCGGAAGAATATTCGGCGCATTCGACGCGTCGCCCGCCGTTGCGGAACGCCTGGCCCGCGAACTGGCCGGCGCGACCGCCAAGGGCGAGGAGGCGGCGTTCGATTCCGCGATCGCTGAGATCCGCAAGTCCGGCTATGCGATGATGATCGAAAGCCCGGTGCCGGGACTGGCCTCCATCGCCGCGCCGGTGCTCCGCGATGGCGACTGCATATTGGTCGCCATGATCATCGGCCCCAGAGCGGCTATGGAGGTTCAGGGAGCGGGCAGCCCCACCGAAGCCCTGCTGGACTTTACGCGCGGAGCCTAGTGTGGTGGAAGTTCGCCTGCCCTGTCGGATGAATGTGGCGAACTTCCGTCGAAACCCTGGTCGATGGCCGAAGCGACGGGGCCAACGAAGCACACCGATGTCCACAGGCTCGCAAAGATCAGGCGCTCTTTGCCGATGCGGTTGACCTCGTCGATGACGGCGGCGTCTTCCCATGTGTTCATCGACGTGCGGTCGAGCAGCGTCTGGCCGGGAAGGGCGTCGGTAATCTCGCTGAACATCGGGCCGGAAAAGCTGTCGACGGCGACGGTGGTCAGGATGGTGGAGACATTGAAGCCGGCGGCGGTATTGGCGACCAGCGCGGCGTTGTTGCGCAACAGCTCAGTGGACATGGACTTGGTGGCAAAGGCCATCTGCGACCGGAAGTCGATCATGATCAGCGTGTGATCATTGGCGGAAATCAGGGACTTGCCGGGGGTCGGGGTGGCGGTGATGGTCATGGGGTGTCTCCGTTCTGAAAAGCGGGACCGGGTGCCGCGATGCGCGGCAGGACTATGGGCCGCGCAAGATGCTCTGCAGCCGATGGGAGCGGTGGGGTTCGACGGGTCCCGCGCCGGTTACCCGCCATCACCGACGCGCGACCATTGTCTTCGCCGCCATCGCCCCCACCGCAGCCGTCATCGTCTGGCTCCGGTCAATGACTTCCGAGCCTGAACGGTCGATACAGCCTAGAAGCTGGTCGACGCACGAACCCCGAACTGACGCGGCATACCCCAGGTCGCTGGCGCGATGTCGCCGACATCCGTCTGCGAAACGAAATATTCCTGGTCGAACAGATTCTTGGCGAATGCTTCAATCCGCACGCCACCCGGCGTTTCCCAGCCGAGCCGCGCGCCGACGAGCGCATATCCATCCTGGATCGCATAGGGGTTATTATCGGGCCTGAAGAAGAATTTGGTTTGATAGATGATGTCGCCACCTAAAATCAGCGAGCCTCTGCCCTCGCCCAGGGATGGGTGCCAGCTAAATTGCCCGCTGACGCTGAACTTGGGGGTATTGGCCAGTCTGTTTCCGTCGATGGGCCGGCCCCCGATCAACAGGTTGGCCGGGGCGCTGAGCCTGTTGGAATTATAGGCGGCGCCGACCGAAGCGGTCAGGTCACGGCTCGGGCGCGCGGACAATTCGGCCTCTATCCCCTTGATCTTCGCATTGCCGATATTGAGATATGTCGCCACGACGCCCCCCGGACAACTCGCACAGGGCACGGTCGCCGAAGACTGGATATTCTTGTACTGACTGTAGAAGCCGCCAATATTGGCGACGAGCCGGCGATCGAACAGATTCGACTTTACCCCGAATTCATAGGTCTTGATCGTTTCGGAACCGACAGGTCCGACCGCGTTCTGGGTGGTGGCGAATGCGGTATTATAGCCGCCGGTCTTGAATCCGCTGGAAGCGGTCGAGTAGAGCATCACATCGGGCGTTACATGCCAGTCCGCGCCGAAGTGCCAGGTCACTTTCCGGGGGGCGATGCGGCCCGAATAGGTGAAGGTCGGCGTTCCCTCGCGCGTTCCGGGACGCGGCCCCCTGACGGCGGCATAGGCGCGCAACGTCTTTTCATCGCTCGTATATCGAAGCCCGCCGGTCAGATTGAGCGTGTCGGTCAGGGCATAGGTGGCCTGAGCGAAGGCGCCGAGGCTGGAAATCTTCTGGTCCGAATAGGAACCGAAATTCTGGCCGAGCTGGATCGCCGTAAAAAAACGGGTGTCCGTGTAGTAAATCCCGCCGGCAATCCATTGCAGCCGACCGACATCGCCGGACAATCTGAATTCCTGGCTGAACTGGCGATGGCGGATATAATAGTCGATCCAGATGTCGGCGACATAGGTCGGCGTAGACCCGGTATCCAGCGAATCCCGCTTGCGGCCGCCTTCGACGGCAGTGATCGACGTAAATTTCAGGTCGCCGATATCCGCATTCAATTTCAGGAAACCGCCGGCCGACGTCAGCGAGTATGGGATATCGCGCCGCGACGAAAAGGGGCGGCGGGGATCGGGATCGGGATCGCGAAACCCGACCGCGTTGGCGCACAGCGCCGCGCTTACCTGCGCGGGGGTACAAACCTGCGCGAGATTGGCGGGATTGCGCTTGCCATAGCCTGCCCGAGCATCCTCGCTGCCGGCGCTGTCGCCAAAATGGCCGCTCAGGGTCATCGAGATCGCGTCGGACAGGTCGGCATCCACCGTCGCCCTCACGGCGACGGCGTGGTCCACCTTCGCAAGCCGGGTGCCGAAACTCTGGCTGGTCTGCCAGCCATCGTTGCGGTTGAAGCGGCCGGCGATGCGCGCGCGTACCGAATCGCTGATCGGACCGGACAGCGCGCCTTCGAACACGACGTCGTTGAAGCTGGAATATTGCCCCAGCAACTGGCCCTGGAATTGCGCGGTAGGGCGCTTGGAAATGTAATGAACCAGGCCGCCGGTCGCATTGCGACCGTAAAGCGTGCCTTGCGGACCGCGCAATATTTCGATCCGTTCGACGTCGAACAATTGCTGGTTGGCCGAAAACGGATTGCCCAGATAGACGTCGTCCGCATAGATCGCGACCGAGCTTTCATTGGTATAGGTGAAATCCAGAATGGTGACGCCGCGGATATTGTAAACCGGCAATCCCGCATTTCCCGCGACACCCTGAAAGCGGACGCCGGGCGTCTGGGAAATGACGTCGCTGATGTTGCCTGCGCCCATTTCGCGCAGGCGGTCGCCCGAAAAGGCCGCGATCGAAACGGGCACATCCTGCAATTTCTGTTCGCGCCGCTGCGCGGTGACGATGATCTCGCTATCGCCAGCGTCGTCGGGGCCGACCTGCGCCGCCGGCATCGGATCGGCGACGGGCTGGGTATAATTTGCAGGCGCCAGCTTCGTCATTGACGCGGGCTTTGACGAAGGCGTCGGCTTGGCCACCACCAGAAATGATCCGCCGGGCGCCATCGTTGCCGCCAGGTCACTGCCGCGCAGCAACAGGCCCAAAGCCTCTTCCGTCTGATATGCGCCTCGCAAAGCCGGCGCGGTCCTGTCGCGCACGCTCTCGGGCCGGAACGCGATATTGACCCGCGCCTTGCTGCCGACCGCCCGAAGCGATCTGGCCAGGGTCTGGCTCGGAAGGTCGAACTGATATGATGTCTGCGCGATAGCGGGCGCACTCACGACCATCGCCGTCGCCAACGCCATGCTCGACGCACAGCATGCCCTGCTCGAAAGCCTCATCGACCTCTCCCCCTTTTTTTCGGTCCATTTGACGAACCGTTTGCTTCAGATGCTAGACGAACGGGTTCGCTGTTTCGGACAAAAAAAGATGCGCCGGGAAAATTATCCTGCTCGGCGCTCCGATGCCTTGTTGGCCACCGGCTGCCTCATTGGCGGGACGAGGCGGATTTCGCCGCCCTGTCGTTCGATCCTCAGCTGATGCAGCGTGGCCGCCGCGATCGCAAACTGTTCAAGTTCGTCGATACCGAAAATTCCGGAAATCCGCAGGTTCGCGACGGATGCATCCACGACGACGGACTTCGAACCGGCATAGCGGTTCATCTCGCGCGCCGCGTCCATCAGATTCGCATCCTCGAATATCACTTCTCCATTGCGCCACGCGGTAACGATGTCGATCGGCGGCCGGTCGATAACCAGGCCCGCCCGTTGCGTTATGCTGGCGCGCTCGCCTGGGCTGAGCACGGCCATGGCGACCTGCCGCATTCCTTGCGCCCGCGCTATTTCGACCCGCCCATGCGTCAGCGTGACGACGGTTGCCCGGGGCAAGCGCCGGACGACGAATGTCGTACCAAGCGCGCGCACCCGTTCATCGCCGCTCAAGACGGTGAAGGGACGACGCGGGTCCTTGCGCACGTCGAACATCGCTTCACCCCGGTCGAGCCGCAACCGGCGTTCGCGATTATTGTAAAACATGGTGATCTGGCTGTCGGAATTCAGGTCGACGCGCGACCCATCGGAAAGGACGATGGTTTCCTGCCGTCCCACGGTGGTCGCATATACCGTGGACTGCGGGGTCAGCCACGCATAGCCGATGCCGATCATGGCAAGGATGGCTGCGGCCAGGGCGATCAACGCGGCCGTGCGGCGATGGCGTGGCCGTTCGCTCGGCTCCGACGACGTCTCCAACAGGACGGCTCCAGGCAATATGTCCCAGATTTCGGTGGCGGCTTCGAACGCGTTGCGATGCGCCTCATCCTCGTCGAACCAGACTCTGAAAGCCTTTTTCGTCAGTTCAGGGGTCTGCTGACCCTGCAGGCGCGAAAGCCAGGCCGCGGCCTCGGCCCGGATCTGCTGCTCCGGGGTCGGGTGTGGCGTCACCATTCCTCCACCCACTTCATAAGGAAGAATGTGGCGCGGGCGATCTGCTTTTCGACGGCGGCGACCGACATGCCTTCGCGGAACGCGATGTCGGCCACGCTGGTCCCGTCCAGCCGCCGGGCGAGCAGGATGCGGCGGCTCGTCTCGCTCAATTCCTGCAGGCCTTGATTGACGCGTTGCAGACGAGCGCGCGCCCGGGCAATCTCGAAGGGATCAGGCTGCGCGTCGCCAAACTGCTCCAACCCCGAAGATGCGGTCGCAACCGGCGCCCTGGCCCTGCGTCGCGCATGGTCGATGGATATGTTGATGGCGGTTCGGACCAGAACGGCCTCCTGCGACCGAACATTCTGTACCTTTTCATATTCGCTCAACCGCACGAAAGCGTCATGGACGAGGTCTTCCCCCTCATCCACGGATACACCACGGCGGTGCAGCACTGCCGCGGCTTTTAACAGCATGTCTTTTACCTTGGCCATCCGCTCCGCTTTATATCTCTGACCCAAGACGAACGACAGGTCGATTCCGGACATTGGTGCGACGACTTGTCCCACCATGTCGCCGCCGGCCGCCCGCCAGGCGACTTCTGTATCCCGATCGCTGTCGCAGGGCTTGTCCTGGCCGGATCGGGCATAAGTATATGGGATATTTGGCAAATCATTTTCGCGCTTGATGACAGCCGTGTCCCTGCGCCATTGTCCCAACGGAGAGGCGCGCTGGTCCGATGCTCATGCCAAGCGGTCTCATAACAGGAATGAAGCCAGCGGCGCCGTCATGCGACTGAAAGCATAGTGCCGATCGCAGGGGAGGGCGCATGATGTCGAAAATGGACGACGCTTCATTACTGGTTCCGTCCCGATGGCGCGATTATATGGAGCAGCTCGCGCCGCTGGCAGAAAATATTGCCGCGCTTTCAAAACGTTCACATGATGAGCAATGGGCGGGAGAACTGCATCAGTTTCTCTATTCGCAGATATCGGTGGGATATCTGTTCATGACAAGCGATCCGCAATATCCCGAATTCATGCCCTATTATAATCATCTGTTTCGGCAGGGGTTTCCCAATCCGGACGATACGCTCAGCCAGGCTGTGATCGACGATCATGGGACCTATCAAATCTCTGGATTTCGCGGCGGCGCCCGGATCGTGTCGCTACAATTGGGCGGCGACGTCGGCTCGGTGGCGCGGATGCTCGACGATCCGAAATCGCCCGTAGGCCGTTCCAGGGGGGTGTTTGACCTGGATTCGGCAAGGCTGGCCGACGATGGCGCATTCGAAATCCTTCTCAGCCCGGAGCGACCGCCCGGCTATGAAGGGGACTGGTGGAAGCTGGAGCCGGAAACCACAGCGGTGATCATCCGCCAGCGCCACTATGACTGGATAAATGAAATCGACGGTCGATTTGCCATTCAGCGCCTCGACGTGCCGGCGGTCAAGCCCCGGTCGTCGCCCCAGGACATCGACAGGGCGCTGCGCGGAATTGCGCATTATATCGAAACATATGGAAAGGTGACGTTCGAGGGCGCGTCGACCCGTCACTTGCGGGCGGGGCCTTCCAACGTCTTCACCTGCAAGGACTATTCGGATTTTGGCGGGCTGGCGAACCAGGCCTTTGTCGAAGGGATGTTCGCGCTGGCCGACGATGAAGCGCTGATCATCGAATCGGCCGTGCCCGACAGGTGCGGCTATTGGGGATTCCATCTGACGGACGATTTCTGGCAGTCGATCGACTGGGTGAATCGGCAGTCGAGCCTGAACGGTCACACCGCCCGCATCGACGGCGACGGAAAGCTTCGGATCGTGGTTTCGGCGCGGGATCCGGGCGTGCCGAACTGGCTTGATACGGCGGGCCGCCAAGCCGGTTTCGTCTATGGGCGGTGGACCGACGCGTCCGAATATCCCACGCCCCATGTTGTCAAGGTCGGGATCGACGATGTGCCGGGGCATCTTCCGCCGGATACGCCGGTCGTCACGGCGCGGGAGCGGGAAGCGGTCATCCGCGCCCGGCGCAGGGCCGTTCAGATGCGGCATCGCTGGTAGCCGATCATGCCGAACCGCCGCTGGGTGCGCCGCGTCGCGACATCCCGCCTGACAATATCATTTGGATGGAGAACAGAATGACCGTGTTTGCCGTGGACGACCTTCTTTCGACGGCAAAGGATCGGACCGGTCTGTCCGATTTCGGCCCCGGTGACTTCATGGAGGGCCTTCATGTCCTGGTGAACGGCATCAACAAGTCGGGGCTCATACGCCAGGACCGCCAGGACGCGCTGCGTGAGCGCTTCCTCAACATTCTGGTCAATCGCCTATGGTTCGCCAAGGACCTGGCCCATCATCCCGAAATTGAGGATGAAGAGATCCGCTCTCCCGTCATCATCGCGTCCTTGCCCCGCACCGGCAGCACCAAATTGCAGCGCTTCCTTGGCGCTTCCGACGATTTTCAGGTCCTGCGCCTGTGGAGCGTGTCGAGATTTGCGCGCATACCCGGCATGGCCGACGGCGGTAGGGCGGAACGTATCCGCCAGACCTATGACTATGAAAAATGGATGTACAGCGTGTCGCCCGATATTGCCAAATGGCACCCGATGCACGCCGAAGAGCCTGAAGAAGACTGTTTTCTTATGGAAGCCGCCTTTCGCGACGTGCTGAATGCCGGGGTAACCGGCGCCGCGGATTTCATGGAATGGCTCGATCGTGCCGACCGACAGCCCGCATTCGACTATTTCATCAAGGCGATCAAATATTTGCAATGGCAGTTCCCGTCGGACAGGCACAAGCCCTGGCTGTTCAAGAACCCGTTTCATCTGGGGGCGGAAGCGCGGATTACCGGCTTGTATGACAAGCCAAGGTTCATCATCACCCACCGCGACCCGGTCAAATGCATGCCATCGGTCACGCACACGATGATGGCGGTGCGGAAAATGTATTCGCATGTCGACACGAGCCAGAACGTCGCTTCGGAAATGCTCGACGCCTGTTCAAGGCAAGTCGCCGACCATATGGCGTGGCGTGACAGCAATCCCGACGTGCCGATCCTCGATTTGAGCTTTCGTGAAGTCACCCAGGGCGGTGCGGCGGTCACCCGGAAGATATATGATTTTCTGGAAATGGACCTGTCCCAAGCATCGCAGGCGAATATTCAGGCATGGGAGGCCCGCAATCCGAGAGACAAGCACGGCAGGACGTCCTATTCCACGCAAGAGATCGGCATGAGCGATGCCGACATTCGTTCAGCCTTTGCGGCTTATACCGAACGGTTTTCCGCCTATATGGCGTGATCGCGCACGCGGTGGGACGGGCCTTGCTGAACTGGAGCAGAGATGATGCTGGAATTTTGGCTGCGTTATGATTTTAGGAGTCCGCCGTTCGGGCGTAGCTCCGCCGAACTGGCGCGCGCGGCCATCGAACAGGTCGAATGGGCGGACAAGCGCGGTTTCCACAGGGTCGAACTGACCGAACATCATGGCACGCCGGACAATGTCAATCCATCGCCGCTCATCATGGCCGCGGCCATGGCAAGCCGCACGTCGAACGTCCGGTTCCAGCCATCGGCCGTCATCCTGCCCCTGCACGACCCCGTTCGGATCGCGGAAGACTGCATCATGGTCGACATTATCAGCAACGGCCGGCTGGATGTGACGCTGGGGCTTGGCTACATGCCGGCAGAGTTCGAGATGTTCGGCATATCCTTGAAAGATCGCGCCCGCATCATGGACAGCAAGCTCGACGCGCTCGGGCGCGCGCTGAGGGGCGAAAGCTTCGAATATGAGGGGCGCAAGATCCGCGTTACGCCACGCCCGGTACAGGATGGCGGTCCCACGCTCTTTATCGGCGGCGGCGTTCTGGCTGCCGCGCACCGTGCCGCCAAATTCGGCGGCGGCTATTATCCCATGACCTATCGCGACGACTATGTGGCGGAATATCGCCATGCCTGCGCCGAACTCGGCAAGGCACCTGGCCGGGTGATGAACGGCAACGGCATCACCGTCATCCATATCGCGCAAGACCCTGAACAAGCCTGGGCGAAGCTTGCGCCCTATGCGCTGTATGAAACCAATTCCTACGCGACCAACGCGGCGAGTGCCGGGCAAATCCTGCATCAACAACAAGCCGACTCGACAGAGGCGCTTCGCGCATCTGGAAACTATCTCGTCCTCACGCCCGATGAAGGCCTGGCCTATTGCCGGGAGCAACGCGACCTAGGGCGCCACATCGTCATCAATCCGCTGATCTGCGGCATCGACCCTGAATTTTCATGGGAAAGCCTTGAATTGATCGCAAGCAGGATCATCCCCCAGCTTGAGGCAGATGAGAGCGGTCGCGACGGGCAGATCGCGGGGTCGTAAAAATCGAGACCGCGACGGGGCCGTGTCGCGCGGATGTCCAAACGGGTTGTGCGGCGCGATCGCTTCAGGGAGCATGACGTCAGCGCGGACCAGGGCGCAGTGATGACGCTCTAAGCGGTCATATGCAGTTGCGCCAGGCTGGCGGCCAGATCGCTCTGCTTGAACGGCTTGGTCAGCCGCGGCAGGTCCGGCGAAATGCCTTCGCCCTCGGCATAGCCCGACACCAGCAGGACCCGCAGATAAGGTTTCCGCGCGCGCAACTGCATCGCCAGCGCGGTCCCGGTGATCCCCGGCATCATATGGTCGGTGACGAGAAGGTCGATATCGTCGGATCGGTCGAGCAGGCGCAGCGCTTCCTCCGCCGAATGCGCTTCCACCACGGTATAGCCAAGTTCGGTCAGCATGTGCGCGGTGGCGGCCCGAACCAGATTTTCGTCATCGACCACCATGGCGACACCCCGGCCGGGCGAGCTTCCGTTCGTTGCCGGGGCTATCAGCAAGGGTTCGGGCCGGTCATCGGTCACCGGCAGCCACAGGTCGACGCAGGTGCCCTGGCCAAGCGCGCTGTCGATCGACAGCCCGCCGCCCAACTGCGCGGCCAGGCCATGGACCATCGACAGGCCCAGGCCGGTGCCTCGCCCCACTCCCTTGGTCGTGAAGAAAGGCTCGATCGCCTTGGTGATCGTTTCCTCGTTCATGCCCGTTCCGGTGTCGGCCACGCTGATCCTGACATAGGAACCTGGCTTCAATCCGGCCGCGTTGCCATCGGCCATGCTATTTTGCGTCGCGCGGATCGTCAGCGTCCCGCCGTCGGGCATAGCGTCGCGCGCGTTCACCGCCAGATTGAGCAGCGCCATCTCGATCTGGTTGGCGTCGGCCTTGGCCGGCACCAGTTCGTCGTCGACTTCGATGACCACCCTGATCCGGGGACCGCAGGTGCTGCCGATCAGGTCGGTCATGCCGTGGACCAGCCTGCCGATGTCGATCGCGGTGGCCTGCAACGGCTGGCGGCGAGCGAAAGCCAGCAGCCGCTGCACCAGCGTCCGCGCCCGGTCGGCAGATTGCATCGCGCCTTCGATCAGCTTGCGTTCGCGCTCCGTGCCCGCGCCGCGTCGATGCAGCAGGTCCAAACTCCCCACGATCGGCGTGAGCAGATTGTTGAAATCATGAGCGACGCCGCCGGTCAATTGCCCCATCGATTCGAGCTTTTGCGACTGGCGAAGCGCTTCCTGCGTCACCTCCAGCGCGCGCGTGCGCTCGGCGACCCGGTCTTCCAGCGTCTCGTTGAGCCGCAGCAGTCGCTCCTCGCTGTCGCGCAACGCCTGCTCCATGCGCCGGCGCCCGGAAATATCGCTGAACAGGACAGCGACCCGCCCCAATTCCGGGGCGCCCACCCGGAAAGCGTAAACCTCATACCAGATATTGCCCAGCGCCTGGGCATGTTGCTCGAACCGCCGGCGCTCGCCGGTCCGTGCGACTTCGCCATAGATGTCGAACCAGTGCCGCTCATGATCGGGAGCCAAGGACCGCATCGACCTGCCGACCACATCGTGCAATCCTGTCTGCCGTTCGAACGCGGGATTGGCTTCCACGAATATGTAGTCGACCGGCTTCCCATGGCCGTCGAACACCATGTCGATGATACAGAAGCCCGCATCTATCGAATCGAACAGCGACCGGTATTTTTTCGCGCCATTATGCAATTGCTCCAGTCGCGCGCGCGCGTCATATTGCCGCCGCCGGCCGCGCAACGCCGACTGCGCCAGGCTGACGAGCGTGGTCGGGTGAAAGGGGCGCTCCAGAAAGGTGACATTGCCCAAAATGTCGAGCAACCGCTTGGCGGTCGGGTTGCGCTCGATGCCGCCGCCTCTTTGCGTGAGCAATATGAACGGGAAATCCGACCATTCCGGCTGGCCTTGCAACCATTGGGCGAGCGGGTTGAGATTGGCGCCGCGCAATCCTTCCTCGGTCAGCAGGGCAAAGCCCGCGCCCTTTTCCAGCGCGTGAACGGTTTCGCCCAGCGACGTGCAGATCATCGTCAGCAGGCCCGCATCGCTCAGGATCGACGCGGCGATCGCGGAGTCGCGTCCATGCGGCGCCAGGATGATCGCGCGTTGGGAAAGGTCGTGACCCAAATCGCTAGTCTTTCAGCAATTTGGGCGCATCGCGCACTTCAACGAACGTGGGCACCCCGCGCAATATGCCCTGGAACCCTGACAGCGGTTCGCCAAAGCGGATGCCATAATCGCCGATCTTATATTCGCGGATCGTATGCTCATGCGCGCCGGTACGTTTCTTGATGATCGAAATGGCGCGCCGCACATGGCCCATCGCTTCGAAATAGCGCAGCAGGACGACGGTGTCGGCCAGATAGGTGATGTCGACGGGCGATTTCATGTCGCCCACCAGACCATGCTGGGCGACGGTCAGAAACGTCGTCGCGCCCTGGCGGTTCAGATATTGCAGCAATTCGTGCATGTGCAGGATCAAGGCGCTCTCTTCGGGCATCGCCGCCTGATATCCGTTCAGGCTGTCGATAATGATCGTTTGCACCTTGTGCTTTTCGACACAAGTACGCACGCGCTGGGTAAACTCCCCAGGTGACAATTCGGCCGCGTCCACCTGTTCAACAATCAGTTTTCCTTCATCGACCATCGCCTGCATGTCGATGCCAAGGCCCATCGCGCGATTGAACAGCAGCCCAACTTCCTCATCGAATACGAACATCGCCGCCCGCTCGCCACGATCGACCGCCGCGGCCACGAAGGTCAGCGTAAGCAATGACTTGCCCGTGCCTGCCGGACCCAGCACCAGCACGCTCGACCCGCGTTCTATGCCCCCGCCCAAAAGCGCGTCGAGTTCGGGGGCATTGCTCTTGAGCAACTCGCGCACGAAGGCTGTCTTGTGCTCGGCCGACACCAGTCTGGGAAAGGCCTGGACGCCGCCCTGCGCAATGATGAAGTCATGATAGCCGCCACGATAGCGCCGGCCGCGATATTTCGCGACGCGCAACCGGCGCCGTTCCGGGCCATATTCCGGCGACATTTCCTCCAGCCGGATCACGCCATGGGCGACGCTGTGCACCGTCTTGTCGGCGACCTCGGCGGTCAGGTCGTCCAGCATCAAAACGGTCGTATTCTGCCTGGAGAAGAAATGCTTGAGCGCGAGGATCTGGCGGCGATAGCGCAGCGAACTTTGCGCCAGCAGGCGAATTTCGGACAGGCTGTCGAGTACGACCCGGTCAGGTTTCACCTCGTCGAACATTTCGAATATACGTCGCGTGGTTTCGCCCAGTTCCAGGTCGGACGAATACAGCAGGCTCTGCTGCTGCTGTTCGTCCAAAAGGCTTTCGGGGGGGACAAGCTCGAACAGGTCGACGCCGCTCAGGTCCCAGCCGTGCGACCGGGCGCTTTCGTGCATCTCGTCGATATTTTCCGACAGGGTGATGTACAGGCATTTTTCCCCCTGCGCCGCGCCCTGCATCAGAAATTGGGTGGCGATGGTGGTCTTGCCCGTGCCGGGGCTGCCTTCCAGCAGGAAAACCCGGCCCCGTGTGAGTCCGCCGTTCAATATGTCGTCAAGGCCAAGCACGCCAGTACCAGCATACTCGGTAGATGCGTCCGTCATATGTGCCTTTTCCCTATCGATACCCACGCCACCGCGCTAGCACAGTCGTTGCGTGCGCGAAAAATCATTCACCTTGACCTGCATCAAGGATCATGTCGCAGCAGGCTCTGCACGCATATGGTCGCGCGCAGGAAGGAAGCGATCAGAAATTCGCGGACAGATTTAACGAGCCATAGCGCGTCCAGTTCCCCGGCGGCGCGTTCGGCGCATCGCGCAGGAAGCGGCCCTTGGCCAGCAGGACGCCATCGAATTCGAACCGCAGCCGGGCGGGAACGATCCAGTAGCGAAGCCGCGCCTCGATCTGGTGACCGGCGAAACGCCCCGACCGGCCGGTCGAATCGCGCACATTGGTCGATGAAAAGCTGTCATCCTTCGCCGCCAGCCACATCGGCCGATAGACCGCGAACCAGTCCAGCCGCTTGTCCGGGGCGGCTTCCAGGCGAATGCCCGCCGTCATGATGTTGGCCCGTCCGACGCTGTTATATATGCCAGAGGGCGCAAGGTCGGCGCGACGCATGCCGAACAGGGTGTCGAACCGCCCGAATCGTCCACCCCGTCGGTCGCCGCTGGCCCGGTCGAATTCGACAGACAGACGCGGTTTCCAGGGACCTGAGAAACTATATCCCATATCGGCATGGAAGAAGGTCGCGCTCACCCGCTGCCGGGCGGCCGCCGCCGCGGCGGAAACGCTGGCATGGCCGGTCTGGTACAATGCCTCGACCTCATAGTCGATGCGATCGGGATGCGGCTCGCGGATCACCCGACCGCCCAGGGTATCGAGCGACCGGTCGCGGGTCGGACGGCCGGGCGCATCCCGTTCGCCAAGGTGGAAATAGGTCAGTTCCGCCGTTGCTTGGCCAAGGATCCTGGCCCTGCTGACCTGACCGCCCCATAACACCAGGTCGAAGCCTTCCCGGTCCAGCCGAACCCTGGTCTCGCGCAGCCCTTCGCGATCGTCTGGCCGGCGCTGCTGCGGCAGGACATAGATCGCCGTTGCCTTCCAGCCCCGCGGCGCGACGACGTCGGCGCGCAGCCCGGTATAGCCGTTGGTGGTGTTGCGATAATCATCGGCTGCGACCAGGCGTCGCGACCCCAGATTGAGCATCATGCGCCCGGCGGTCATCGTCAGCATCGTACCCCGGCCGAAGGCATCGGCGAAATCGGCCGCGACATAAGCCTGGACCGGCTCGATCGCATTGACCTCGCTGGTGCTGACGGGCGATCCTGCATCCTCGCCCCACACCCTGCTGTCGTACAGCTCCACGCCGACGCGCAGCGCGCCCTCGCTATATTCGGCTTTCAGGGTGGTTCGCAGGTTGACGAGCTGATCGCTCTGGTTGAACCCGGTACGGGCTTGCCCGCCGATCGCTTCATATCGCAATCGAACGGTGCCGGTCACGCTCAGTCCGTCGCCGCCATCCTGCCCGCGCGCGGGCGCCGCCAGCGCCATCAGGCCGCCGACACAGCCGGACATGAGCGACAGCATCGACCCAAGATGTTTCAGGAGAGCCATGGTCATTGGCGCTTCGCTCGGCTCAGGGGCGCATCTTCGGGCGACGTCACCCGTTGCGGGCGCGGGGCATAAGAAAAGGGCGGTCCGCGCATGCGAACCGCCCTATCCATGAAATTCTCGCTCGCGCGAAGATTAAATCGCGTTCGCGGCGTTGACAGCGGCGTTGTCGGCAGCATTGGCTGCGTTCATCGCGTTGTCCGAAGCGTTGACGGCGTTTTCGATGACGTTCTCGACGACTTCGTTAGAAGCGTTCGCGGTCTCGTTGGCCGGGGTCTCACCGCAAGCGGCGAGGGCCAGCAGGCCGGCCGAAGCGAAAACAGCTGCGATCTTCTTCATTGTGTACGGCTCCCATAGCAATATGCCGCGTCTGGCACTTGTTGATGTGACCCTACGCGAGCGACCCGCATTAACGTGTGCGTTGCACAAATCAATGCTTTTCTAAGTCGGTGAACCGATGGAATCACGCGACCGGCTGTTGTCTACTATGAAAGTGCAGTTAAAGCCCAGCCTTTCCGCGTGGCCGTGCAAGGGGGCGGGGCAGGGGATGACGGGTCCGCAAAACACCCCGCGCGGGGCGGGGGCAGGCGGATTTCGGCAAGCACGCGGTGCAAGCTGCCCCTGGCGATTTGCCAATATGCGCGGCCTTCGCTAACCGGGCGCCAAATCGTTCGTCCTTCCTTCTCGGAGCTGAACCCCATGTCCGCCTCATCGCAATATGCCTTCGTCATGAAGGGCATGACCAAAACCTTCCCCGGCGCCGCCAAGCCGGTGCTCAGCAACATCAACCTGCAATTCTATCGCGGGTCCAAGATTGGCATCGTCGGTCCCAATGGCGCGGGCAAGTCGACCCTCATCAAGATCATGGCCGGCATCGACACGGACTTTTCGGGCGAGGCATGGCCGGGCGAGAATATCACGGTCGGCTATCTGGCGCAGGAACCGCAACTCGACCCGACCAAGACGGTGCTGGAAAACGTCAAGGACGGCGCGCGTGACACCGCCGACAAGATGGATCGCTTCAACGAGATCAGCAATATCATGGCCGACCCGCCCGAGGACGTCGATTTCGACGCGCTGATGGAGGAAATGGGCACGCTCCAGGAACAGATCGACGCGGTCGACGGCTGGACGCTCGACAACCAGCTGGAAATCGCGATGGAGGCGCTGCGCTGCCCGCCGTCCGACTGGTCGGTGGAAAATCTGTCGGGCGGTGAAAAGCGCCGCATCGCGCTCACTCGCCTGCTGATCCAGAAGCCCGACATCCTGCTGCTCGACGAACCGACCAACCATCTCGACGCCGAAAGCGTCACCTGGCTGGAAAATCACCTGAAGGAATATGCCGGCGCGGTGCTGATGATCACCCATGACCGCTACTTCCTCGACAATGTCGTCGGCTGGATTCTCGAACTCGATCGCGGCAAATATTTCCCTTACGAAGGCAATTATTCCACTTATCTGGAAAAGAAGGCCAAGCGCCTTGAGCAGGAGGATCGCGAGGCCACGGGCCGCCAGAAGGCGATCAATGACGAACTGGAATGGATCAGGGCCGGCGTCAAAGGCCGGCAGACCAAGTCCAAGGCGCGTATCAAGAAGTTCGAGGAACTGGTCGCGGGCCAGAACAACCGGACGCCCGGCAAGGCGCAGATCGTCATCCAGGTGCCCGAGCGCCTCGGCGGCAAGGTGATCGAGTTCAAGAACATCTCCAAGGCATTCGGCGACAAGCTGCTGTTTGAGGATCTGTCCTTCCTGTTGCCGCCGGGCGGCATCGTCGGCGTCATCGGCCCGAACGGTGCGGGCAAATCCACGCTGTTCAAACTCATCACCGGGCAGGAAACGCCGGATTCGGGCGATATCGACATCGGTTCGACCGTGCGCCTGGGCTATGTCGACCAGAGCCGCGACCATCTCGACCCGACGAAGAATGTCTGGGAAGAGGTGTCGGACGGTCTGGATTACGTCAAGGTCAACGGCCACGACATGTCGACCCGCGCCTATGTCGGCGCGTTCAACTTCAAGGGGCAGGACCAGCAGAAGAATGTCGGCAAGCTGTCGGGTGGTGAGCGCAACCGCGTCCACATCGCCAAGATGCTAAAAAAGGGCGGCAACGTCCTGCTGCTCGACGAACCGACCAACGATCTCGACGTCGAAACGCTGGGCGCGCTTGAAGAAGCGATCGAAAATTTCGCGGGCTGCGCGGTTGTCATCAGCCATGACCGCTTCTTTCTCGATCGCCTCGCCACGCACATCCTCGCGTTCGAGGGCGACAGCCATGTCGAATGGTTTGAGGGGAATTTCGAAGCCTATGAGGAAGATAAGCGCCGTCGCCTGGGCGATGCGGCCGATCGCCCGACCCGGCTCGCCTACAAGAAGCTTACCCGTTGATCGTCACGCGGTTGCAACAAACGCAATCGCGATGACAGTCTTCGCATTTGCACAGTAGCGATTCGAAACGCATATGCAGGAGGCCTTTCAGGCATCCTCTCCTAAAACTTATCAGGCCGGTCCTTCTGGGACCGGCCTTTTTTTCGATTTGAAGGGGGCGGCGGATGGGCGGCGGCAGCCGGATTGTCGTCAGGCGATGCTGACGAAACTGTCCATCACCCGCTTGCGACCGGCGGTTTCGAAATCGATCTCCAGCTTGTTGCCCTCGATCTCCGCGACGATGCCATAGCCGAATTTCTGGTGAAAGACGCGCAGGCCCACCGCCATGTCATCCCGGCCCTTGTTGCCCAGCGATATCGCTGAACTGCGGGCTTCGACGATGCGGGCCGGTTCGCGGCTGAAATGACCGGTCGATTGGGCGCGCTGCCATCCGGGGCCGCGTCCCGTGCCGCGCTGGACATCGGCGAAGGGGTCGGCGTGTTCGGACCAGTTGGCGCGCCATAGCGACGCACCCCCCGCCATGCTGCTTTCCTCATCGACATGGTCGCGCGGCAATTCGCCCACGAAACGCGACGGGATGGAACTGGTCCACTGGCCGTAGATGCGGCGATTGGCGGCATGCAGGATCACGCATTTGCGCCGCGCTCTTGTGATGGCGACATAGGCCAGGCGGCGTTCCTCCTCCAGGCTGTTGAGACCGCCTTCGTCCAATGCCCGTTGCGACGGGAAAATGCCTTCTTCCCAACCGGCAAGGAAGACGGTTTCGAACTCCAGCCCCTTGGCCGCATGGATGGTCATGATCGTGACCTTGCGCTCGTCCGCCTGCGCGTCATTATCCATGACCAGGCTGACATGTTCGAGGAACGCGCCCAGCGTATCATATTCCTCCATCGCGCGGGCAAGTTCGGACAGGTTTTCCAGCCTGCCGGCGCTTTCGGTGGTGCGATCGGCTGAAAGCATCGCGGTATAGCCGCTCTCGTCGAGTATCAGGCGCGCCAGTTCCGCATGCGGCAGTTGCGCCGCGCGGTCGCGCCAGCGGGCAAGGTCGCCGATGAAGCTGCCGAGCGCCCGTCGCGCCTGCGGCGTCAGTTCGTCGGTGTCGAGGATGCGGGCGGCCGCCAGCGTCATCGGAATGCCCTGCGCCCGCGCAAGGCGATGGAGCTTTTCGACCGCCTTGTCGCCAAGCCCGCGCTTGGGCACATTGACGATCCGTTCAAAGGCGAGATCGTCGGCGGGCTGGTTGACCAGCCGCAGATAGGCGAGCGCATCGCGGATTTCGGCGCGCTCATAGAAACGAAAGCCGCCGACGATGCGATAGGGCATGCCGATGGCGATGAAGCGGTCCTCGAACTCGCGGGTCTGGTGCTGGGCGCGCACCAGGATGGCGACGGTGTCGATCGTGCCGCCGCGGCGCTGGATGCCTTCGATTTCCTCGCCGACGCGGCGGGCCTCCTCAGGCCCGTCCCACACGCCAAGCACCTGAACCTTGTCGCCCTGCGCCTCCTGCGTCCACAGGGTCTTTCCCAGCCTGCTGCTGTTTTCGGCGATGACGCCCGACGCGGCGGCGAGAATATGGGGCGTCGATCGGTAATTCTGCTCCAGCCGAATGATGGCGGCGCCGGGAAAATCCTTTTCGAACCGCAGGATATTGGCCACTTCCGCGCCACGCCATGAATAGATCGACTGGTCGTCATCGCCAACGCAGCAGATATTCTTGCGTGTCTGCGCCAACAGCCGCAGCCATAGATACTGGCTGGAATTGGTGTCCTGATATTCGTCCACCATGATATATTTGAACCGCTGCTGATACTGTTCCAGCACGTCGCGGTGGCCTTTCAATATCGTCAGAACATGCAGCAGCAAGTCACCGAAATCACAGGCGTTCACTTCGCGAAGGCGCGTCTGGTAGGCGGCATAGAGCTTCTGCCCCTTGCCCTGTGCATAGCCTTCGCTCTCGCCCGCTCCGATCTCGCCGGGCGTCAGTCCCTTGTTCTTCCACTGGTCGATCAGGCCGCCCAGCTGGCGCGCGGGCCAGCGCTTTTCGTCGATTCCCTCCGCCTGGATCAACTGCTTCATCAGCCGGAGCTGGTCGTCGGTGTCGAGGATGGTGAAGTTGGACTGCAACCCCACCAGTTCGGCATGGCGGCGCAGCATCTTCGCGGCGATCGCATGGAATGTGCCGAGCCAGGGCATCCCCTCGACCGCTTCGCCGATCATCCGCCCGACCCGCTCGCGCATTTCGCGCGCCGCCTTGTTGGTAAAGGTCACCGCCAGTATTTCCGAAGGCCAGGCGCGGCGCGTCGCCACCAGATGCGCCAGGCGCGCGGTCAGCGCGGCGGTCTTGCCGGTGCCGGCCCCTGCCAGCACCAGCACCGGCCCCTCGGTCGTCAGCACGGCTTCGCGCTGCGGGGCGTTCAAACCGCGCAGATAGGGCGGATCGTCGGGGGAGGGAGCAGGAAGAGTCATGGCCTCAATGCAGGTAGGGGCGGGGGCGGGAGCGGGCAAGGACGCAAAGGCCGCGGCCGCTTGCGCTCCCTCCGCGTATATGAGAACAAACAGAGAATCAATCAGGGAGAGCGTTATGGCCACGGGCGGATGTCACTGCGGTGCGATACGATATGAGGTACGGGGCGATCCGGCCTACAGCACGCTTTGCCATTGTTCGGATTGTCGGCGGACCACCGGCGCGCCGATGGTGGGATGGGCGCTGTTTCCTCAAACCGCCGTCACGATCATCGGCGATCCGGTCGAATATCGCTCGTCCGCCGATGTCGTACGGCGCTTTTGCGGCGCGTGCGGCACCAGCCTCTTCTATACCAATGCCGTCGTCTTTCCGGGCATGATCGACATTCAGAGCGCGACGCTGGACGACCAGGCCCGGTTTCCGCCGACCGCCCACATCCAATATGCCGCCGCCGCGCCATGGATGGACGCCAGCCACGATCTGCCGAAATTCGATCATTATCCGGAATAGAAGGGCTGTTCCGCAAACGTCTCGGGCGATGACCGGAACGGTTCGTCGCACGTCTGGAACGGGTGCATCGCCGATCAGGTTCTCTACCGGCCCCCCATGTTTCGACCGGGCGAGAAAATAAGGAAGGATGTTCCGATGAGAACCATCATGTTGACCGGGCTTGCCGCTCTCACTTTGGCTCTGGCAGGCGGCGCGACCGCCCAGACCACGTCCGATCCGACGATGCAGCCGCCGGGGACGGAAACGCCCTCCGCGCCCGACAATGTTCCAGCGCCGACGGACCAGCCCGGCATGGGCACGGATCCCAATGCGGGCGTGCCGACCGGCGCCGTTCCTGCCGATTCGGGGATGGCGCCCGCGCCCGCCGGTGCGCCCGCCGATCCGACAGCGCCTGTGGGGTCGTCCAGCAATCCGGTCACGGTCGGTGGCAACATGACGCCGCCGCCCGCCGAAGCCAAGGATTACCCCCTGTGCAGCCGAACGGTGCAGGACAGCTGCATCAATCCGGGCGAGGCGAAGCGCAGGCCTCGTCGCTGACAGACGGCGCGGGCGGGCGGGGGCGCGCGGCCAGAAGCGCCGCAAGCCCCGCCCGGTCGCGCGCCGCGTCGGCCAGGCTATAGCGATCGAGCACGGCCATGAATGCGTGCGTGGCTTCGGCCAATATTCCGGTCAGCCCGCATGCGGGGCGGATCGCGCAATGGGCGCAATCCGCCATTGTCATGCCCGGTTCGGCATGCCGCACCACATCGCCTATTCCGATCGCGTCGGCGGGGCGGGCGAGGGCGAAGCCGCCTCCGCGTCCCCGGCGGGTGTCGATGAATCCGCCCAGCCCCAGGCTGTGCACCACCTTCATCAGGTGGCTGCGCGACAGATCGTAGCTGTCCGCGATTTCCGTGATCGTCGCGCGCCCCGACGGCGTCGCCGCCAGGTGGATGAGGACGCGCAACGCATAGTCGGTGTGTCGAGTGAGTTGCATAGCCATTCCATGCCCTGCTGCGGCAAGCGATAAAACATATATCCTATTAACATCTTTAATGCCTCGATATATCCGATCGCTGCAACCGTTAGAAAGGCGTTTCCATGAGCAAGCCATTGTCGCAGCAGACCGTCGACATCGTGAAGGCTACCGGCCCCGCGCTTCAGCAGCATGGCGTCGCCATCACCACCCGCATGTATCAGCGGCTGTTCGAGGATGCGGAGGTCAAGGCGATGTTCGATCAGGCGGCGAAGGAAAGCGGCGAACAGCCCCGGCGACTGGCGGCGGCTATCCTGGGCTACGCGCAGAATATCGACCGTTTGCGGGCGCTCGACGGTGCGGTCGCGCGGATGGTCGCGCGCCATGTCGAAACGGGCGTGAAGGCCGAACATTATCCCAAGGTCGCCGCCGCGCTGCTGCCGGCGATCCGCGACGTCCTGGGGGCGGATGTGGCGACCGATGCCGTGCTCGACGCCTGGGGGGAAGCCTATTGGTTTCTGGCAGACCTGCTGATCGCGAAAGAGGCCGATGCCTATGCCGCGGCGGCCTGATCGGCCCGCAACAATGTGAGCCGCGCCTTGCCGACGTCGCGAACGGCGTCGGCGGCAAAGCCCTTGACCGACACATCCTCGCGCCGGTCGGTTTCGATGCTGACCCAGGTCGCAGGGCCGGTCCAGCCGAGGCGCGAAAGCTTGTCGAGCGCCACCGAGCCGGCGCCGCTGCCATAGGGCGCGTCCATGAAGATAAGGTCGAGCGGGCGCGGCGCCTGGCCCAGCGTCAGGACCGACGCGGGGCGGATGTCGGGGCTGACGCCGAACCGCTCGCCATTGGCGCGGATGGCGTCGAGCGCGGCCTTGTCCTGCTCCACGAACAGGCAACTTGCCGCGCCACGCGAAAGCGCTTCATAGCCCAGCGCTCCCGATCCGGCGAAAAAGTCGCCGACCGCCAGTTCCTCGAACGAGCCGATGCGGCTGACCAGCATCGAAAAAAGCGTCTCGCGCGTCCGGTCGGCGGTTGGCCGCGTCGCGTCTCCCTTGGGCGCGACAAGCGGGCGGCCGCGCCACTGACCGGCGATGATCCTCATTGTTTGGGTATATCCTTGAGCGTCTTGCGAAAGATGTGGAGGTCATGCTGGGGCACCTCTCCGATCGCCCCTGACGCCAGCTCTCCCAGCAGAAATGGTCCGTAGCTGGTGCGAATCAGGCGGCTGACCTGCAACCCCAGATGTTCGAGCACGCGGCGGACCTCGCGATTCTTGCCTTCGGTCAGGGTCATCTCGATCCACTGGTTGCGGCCGGTGCGCCGTTCCAGATTGGCTTCGATCCGGCCATAATGAATGCCGTCAATCTCGATCCCGTCGAACAGATCCTCCAGCTGCTGCTGGCTGACATCGCCGAAGGCGCGGGCGCGATAGGTGCGCGGCACGCCGGTGGCGGGCAATTCCATCTGCCGCTTGAACCCGCCGTCGGTGGTCATCAGCAACAGGCCTTCGGTGGTCATGTCCAGCCGGCCGATCGGCATCAGGCGCGGCAGGTCCGGCGGCAATATGTCGTATATGATGGATCGCCCCTGCGGGTCGCGTTCGGCGGTAAGGTAGCCCGAAGGCTTGTGAAACAGGAACAGGCGCGTCGGCGCGGGCGGCGCCACCGACACGCCATCGACGGTGACGCCCGCCAGCGTCTCCAGCAATGTGGCCGGGGTCGTCAATGTTTCGCCGTCGAGGGCGATGCGACCATCCTCGATCATCCGCTCGATCTCGCGGCGCGACGCGATGCCGGCGCGGGCCAGCAATTTCGCGATGCGCTGCGGTCCTTCGCCCGCGCTCTCCCCGGCGCGGGCCGGGTGGGGATTGGCGGGCTTCGCGGGCGCCTTGTTGGCTCGCCGGGGTCTTGCATAGGGGCTGACGGGCGTGCCCGGCGCGCTCTTCGCGCCAAAGGGCTGGCGCTTGCCCGGCACGGACTTGCCCCCCGCGCCTGCGCCTGACCCCGCGCCTGACCCCGCGCCTGACTTTGCACCGGGCGGACGAGGGCGGCGAGGCCCCGATTTTTTTGGCGGTTCCAGCGACGGATTCCTTTTCGCGGCGACGTGCCCACCCCATATCCGGGGCGGGTATCAAAAATTGACGAACAATGCTGTCCCGACGCTCAAGCGAAGGGACGGGGCAGCCGGCGGGAAACCGCCGCCGACCCCCGGCGTTGAACGGCTAAATGGCGCATACAGGGCGGAACGGCAATGTTTTTCGGACGTGACAGGGTGGGGCGCGGCCTCGGGGCGGCCAGGACGGCGATCCATTCGATCCTCGTTGTCGAGGACGAGCCGCTGGTGGCGTTCGACAATGAGCATTTTCTCGAACAGGCCGGCTATGCCGTCGTCGCGACCGTCGACGCCTATGACCAGGCGATCGCCGCGATCGATGCAGGCGGAGTAGATCTGGTGATCGCGGATATCGGTCTTCATGGTCCCAAGACGGGCGTCGATGTCGCGCTGTACGCCCATGGCCGCACCGTGCCCGTGCTGTTCGTCACCGGCGCCTGCCCGGCCGATGCCCGGCACCTTGCGGTCGGCTGTCTTGCCAAGCCCTATTCGCAGCGCGATCTGCTCGCCGCGATCGGTGTCGTCGATGCGGTCCTGCTAGGTGTCCAGCATGGCCGGGTGCCCGCCGGCATGCAGCTGTTTCGGGGTGACCAGCGGCCAAATTCCTGATCAGCCGCGGCAAAAGCTGCCTAACGGGTTGTTAATCAATCGGGCGCATCATCATGTCCTATCTTTGGGAGAGGGTCGGATCATGATTGATGATATGGCTGAAACCTTGCGCATGGCCCGTTTGGAAGGCGCGATCGCCGCGCGTTGGGTTGTTCCCCGTCCGGCGATGCGCAGCCTGCGCCGCGAAGCGCGACAGGTCGGCGGCACCGGCATCACCCGCATATTGGGCTTGCCCATTGAAATCGCGCGGACGCCCGACGGCAAATTCAGTCTGCTGGTCGAAACCACCGAACGCACCGACTGATCGGGCCGTTGCCCGCACGGGCCGGTTCGCCGCCCGCTGCACGGGTCGTTTGCCCAAGGCGCTTGCCTGCACGTGAATTGCTCATATGGTGCCTCGTGACTTCATGGGGGCAGGGCATTGATAGGGCAGGGCGAGCATGACAAGGCAAGCTGGCGGAACGCGGTGCGTCCCTATTTCGAAAAGGCGCCGCTCACCGCCCTGTTTCTTGGCATTTCATCAGGATTTCCGTTCGCGCTGCTGGCCGCGACCCTGACCAACCGGCTGGCCGAAGCGGGCATCGAAAAGAAATCGATATCGGCCTTCGCGCTGGCCTTGCTGGTTTACAGCTTCAAATGGATATGGGCGCCGCTCGTCGACCGGCTGCGTCTGCCATTCCTCGCGGGCGCATTGGGGCATCGCCGGTCCTGGCTGTGGTTTTGCGGCTGCGGAGCGGCGGCCGCCGTCGCGGTCCTGGGCGCGGCCGATCCCTCGACGGGGCTGCGCGCCGTCATCATCGGCGCGCTTCTGCTGGGCTTTGCCGGCGCGACCTTCGACATCGTCATCGACGCCTACCGCATCGAATTGCTGCGGCCCGACCAGTTGGGGGTGGGGTCGGGCATGTCCCAATATGGCTGGCGGCTGGGCGCTTTCTTCGCCGCCAGCATCGCCCTGGCGGTCGCCAGCATATCGTCCTGGTCGCTGGGCTATGTCGCGTGCATCCCGCTGGCCTTTGCCGGCCCGATCGCTTCGCTGTTCGCGGGCGAACCCGCCCGGCATCGCGAACCAAAGCCGCTGAAATCCGTGCGCGAAGCCCTGTCCGCCTTCACCAGCCCGCTCGTCGATTTCTTTCAGAGGCGGGGGGCGTTGGTCGTCCTGCTGTTCGTGCTGGTGCACAAGATCGGCGACACGATGGCCAATCTGATGATCCGCGACCTGCTGGTGGGGCTTGGCTTTACCAAGCCGGAAATTTTATGGGGCGATGTCTGGGTCGGCTTTTTCGCCCTGCTGGCGGGCATATTCGTCGGCGGAATGCTCTATGCCCGGCTTGGCATGAAGCGATCGGTGCTGCTCAGCCTCGTGCTGATGGCCGTATCCAACATCAGTTTCGCGGCATTGGCGGCGGCGGGCCATTCGATGCCGATGCTGGCCTGGACCATCGGCTTTGAAAATTTCGCCAGCGGCATCGGCGGCGTCACCGTGGTCGCCTATCTGTCGGCGCTCTGCAATCTCTCCTTCACGGCGACGCAGTTCGCGCTGCTCTCCGCCGCTGCCGCTATCGTCGGCCGTTTCCTGACCGGAACCAGCGCCGGCGTGCTGATCGAACGGTTCGGCTATGTCGATTTCTACCTGCTCACCACCGCGCTGGCCGTGCCGGGCATCGTCCTGTTCTGGCTGATGATGCGCGCGGGCCTGATCGAAGCCAGCGTCGGCAGCGCGGGCACGCAGCCCCCGCCGGATCAACCGGCGGCGTAGAGGTCGAGCGGGCGGCCCAGGTCGCCATAGCTTTGCGCTACCGCCTGCAAGCAGGTCAGCGCGCCAAGCGCATGGTCGTTGCCGAGCAGCGCGGCCAATTGCCGATACGCAGCGGCGGGATCGTCCAGTGCGGTGCCGATAGCGCCGATCACCAGCGCCTCGTCCCCGGTCATGCGCGCGCAGCAACAGGGTGCCACCAATATCCTGCGGCTCGATGCGCGCGCCATTTCCAGCATCATCGCGCGCATCAGCACCAGCGGGCGGCGATAGCTTTTGCCGAATGCGCCCAACATGGCGTTGGCGGCGTGCGCGTCGTTCACGCCGTCGCTGGCCATCCGCCGCATGACGAACAGGAACAAGCGGTTGCCATAGCCAAGCGGCATCGGCCGGTTCGACTCGGTTGCGGGGTGATTCTCTCCATATGCCATATGAGCGGCCTCCTGCTGTGGTTAGCCATCATGATGGCGCTATTGCGAGTCAATCGCAACAACTTTGTGGAAGATTAATCGGGATATTGATCATTGAGGCGCAGCGCCTCGCCCGCCAGGTAAAGAGATCCGGCGATCAATATCTGGGACGGCTGCATCACGCGGTCGATCGCGGCCAGGGCACCGGGCAGGTCGGCATATGGCGTGCAGCCGATATTCCATCGGGCGGCGACCGCCGCGAACCGATCCGCCCCATGATGGTCATGCCCCGGCACGGGCACGGCATGGATATGCGCGATCTTGCCCGCGAACGGCGCCAGGAAATCGTCCGGGTCCTTGTTGGCGAGCATCCCGATGACGAGGTGGACCGGCTCGCCGCCGATCCGATCGGGCGTGAAGAACGCGCCGATCGCTTCGCCCGCGCCCGCATTATGGCCGCCGTCCAGCCACACGGTACTGCCCGCGTGAAGCAGGTCGACCAGCGGCCCCGGTTCGAGCCGCTGTAGCCGGGCAGGCCAGTGTGCCCAGAGCGGCGCTGCCTTGAGCGCCGATTCATGGACCGGGACGATGTCCTGATGGCGCAGCATCGCAAAGGCGAGCGCGGCATTGGTTGCCTGATGCGCGCCGGGCAACCGGGGCAGGGGGGTGTCGAACCGCCCCTGCGCATCGCGATAATGAAGCCGATCGCGATAGGTCGCCGCGTCCCAGCCATCGCCCATCGGCAACCAGGTGGCCCGTGCCTTGGCGACCGCGTCGAGCAGCACCGGATGCAGCGATTCGGGATAGCGCTGCGTCACCAGCGGCACGCCCTGCTTGGCGATCCCCGCCTTTTCCGCAGCGATCTGCGCCAGCGTGTCGCCCAGAAACGCCTGATGATCCACGCTCAACTGCGCGATGCCGCATATGGCGGGGGCGGGGATGACGTTGGTCGCGTCCAGCCGGCCGCCCAGCCCCACCTCGATGACGCACGCGTCGGCGGGGTGCTCGGCAAAGGCGAGGAACGCGGCCGCCGTCGTCACTTCGAAGAAGCTCGCGCCCACGCCATCGGCAATGTCGAGCACGCGGGCGAGATTATCGGCCAGCGCATCGTCGCCGATCAGCGCGCCGTTGATCCTGATCCGCTCGTTGAATCGCACCAGATGGGGCGATGTGAAGACGTGCACGCTCCTGCCGTCCGCTTCCAGCGCGGCGCGCAGGAACGCGCAGGTCGATCCCTTGCCATTGGTGCCCGCGACATGAAAGACCGGCGGCAGCGCCAGATGGGGATCGCCCAGCCGGGCGAGCAGCGTCGTGATCCGCTCCAGCCCCAATATGTCGGCGCCGGGCGACAGCAGCGCCAGCCGGTCGAGCTGTGCCTGAACGCCCGCGTGGGTAGAAACGGCATGGTCGGGCATTGCGGTTCCGCCCGTCGCGTCAGGCGGCTTGCGGCGTCAGATAGCCGATCACGCGCGCCAGCGTGTCGCGCAGATCCTTGCGCGGCACCACCATGTCGAGCATCCCATGCTCCAGCAGATATTCGGACCGCTGAAATCCTTCGGGCAGCTTCTCGCGGATCGTGCTTTCGATGACGCGCTGGCCGGCAAAACCGATCAGGGCATTGGGTTCGGCGATCTGGACATCGCCCAGCATGGCGTAGCTGGCGGTCACGCCGCCCGTCGTCGGATCGGTCAGCACGACGATATAGGGCAGTCCGGCGGCATGCAGCTTGCGGATCGCCACGGTCGTTCGCGGCATCTGCATCAGCGACAATATGCCTTCCTGCATCCGCGCGCCGCCGGCGGCGGTAAAGATCACATAGGGGCATTTATGCGCGATCGCGTCGTTCACGCCCTGGATGAAGGCCGCGCCCACGCCCATGCCCATGGAGCCGCCCATGAAAGCGAAATTCTGCACGCCCATGACCAGCGGCACATCATCGATCGCACCGCGCGCGTTGATCAACGCTTCCTGTTCGCCGGTCACGTGGCGCGCTGCCTTCATGCGGTCGGGATATTTTTTGGAATCGCGGAATTTCAGCGGATCTTCCTGCACCTGGGGCGTGGGCAGCAGAATGAAGCCCGCGTCCAATATATGCTCGAACCGTTCGGACGGGCCGATGCGGCCATGATGGTCGCATCGCGGACACACCGAAAGATTGTCCTCCCATTCCTTGATGAAGATCATCTCGGCGCAACCGGGGCATTTGTGCCACAGCGTTTCGGCGCTGCCTTCCTTCTTGGCGATGAAGGGAATGGCGTTGCGGACGCGGTTGATCCAGCTCATGCGGCGCTCTCTCTTGCTGTGCCGACGCGGGCGGTGTCGATTGCGCCCCGCAGGGTTGCGGTGAACGCCTGGACGAAGGGGGCGGCGGCCGATCCGTGCGATCCGACCAGGTCGACAATGGCGGAACCGACGACCACGCCGTCGGCGACACGGCCGATCGCGGCGGCCTGCGCCGGTGTGCGAACCCCAAAGCCGACCGCGACGGGCAGGTCGGTCGCGGTCTTGAGGCGCGCGACGGCATCTTCGATATTGGCGAGCGCCGCCTGCTGCTTGCCGGTGATGCCCGCGACCGAAACATGATACAGGAATCCGCTCGCGCCGTTCAGCACGGCGGGCAGGCGCGCCGCATCGGTCGTGGGCGTCGCCAGGCGGACGAGATGAACACCGGCAGCACGCAGCGCCGGACCGATTTCGGCATCTTCCTCCGGCGGCACATCGACGCAGATCACGCCATCGACACCGGCCGAGCGGCATGCGTCCGCAAACCATTGCGGTCCACGGATCAGCATCGGATTGGCATATCCCATCAGCACCAGCGGCACTTGCGGATGGCGTGCGCGGAAATCGGTGGCCAGCGCAAAGATGTCCCTCGTCTTCGTCCCCGACCCCAGGCTGCGCAGGTTCGCCAGCTCGATCGCCGGACCGTCCGCCATCGGATCGGTAAAGGGCATGCCCAGCTCGATGATGTCCGCGCCGCCCGCGACCAGCGCGTCGAGCACGGACGGCGTATCGGCCACGGTCGGATCGCCGGCGGTGACGAAGGTGATCAGCGCCGCGCGGCCCTGCGCCCGGCAGGCGGCGAAGCGGGCGGAGAGGCGGTCCATGCTCATCACATCTCCGCTCCCAGCGCCGACGCCACGGTGAATATGTCCTTGTCCCCCCGGCCCGAAAGATTCACGACGATGATCCGGTCCGCGTCCATCGTCGGCGCGATCTGCTGCGCGGCGGCGATGGCGTGCGCGGATTCGAGCGCGGGAATGATCCCCTCGCAGGCCGACAGCGTCTGGAAGCTCGCCAGCGCCTCGTCATCGGTGATCGGCACATATTTGACCCGACCGATTTCGTGCAGCCAGCTATGTTCGGGACCGATGCCGGGATAATCCAGCCCGGCCGAAATGCTGTGCGCCTCGGTGATCTGCCCGTCCTCGTCCTGCAACAAATAGGTGCGGTTGCCGTGCAATATGCCCGACGCGCCGCCCGCCAGCGACGCGGCATGCTTGCCGGTCAGGCCCTCGCCCGCCGCCTCGACGCCCACCATCGCGACTTCGGGATCGTCCAGGAACGGATGGAACATGCCGATGGCGTTGGACCCGCCGCCGACCGGTGCGATCAGCATGTCGGGCAGGCGGCCTTCGGCTTCCATGATCTGGTCGCGGATTTCCCTGCCGATCACCGACTGAAAATCGCGCACCAACTGGGGATAGGGGTGCGGGCCGGCGGCGGTGCCAATGATGTAGAATGTGTCGTGGACGTTCGACACCCAATGGCGCAGCGCGTCGTTCATCGAATCCTTGAGCGTCTGCGACCCCGACGTGACCGGGATCACCTCGGCCCCCAGCAGCTTCATGCGGAACACGTTGGGCGCCTGCCGCTCGACATCCTTGGCGCCCATGAAGATCTTGCATTCCATGCCAAAGCGCGCGGCGACGGTGGCGGTGGCGACACCGTGCTGGCCGGCGCCGGTTTCGGCAATGACCTTCTTCTTGCCCATCCGCCGGGCGAGCAGCGCCTGGCCGATGCAATTGTTGATCTTGTGCGCGCCGGTGTGGTTCAGCTCCTCGCGCTTGAGGTATATTTTCGCGCCCTTGCCCGGCACCGCATCCGCGCGCAGCATCTGCGTCAGCCGTTCGGCATAATATAGCGGGTTGGGGCGGCCGACATAATATTTGAGGAGATGGGTGAACTCCTCGTCGAAGGCGGGGTCGTTCTTCGCCGCCTTATAGACCTTCTCCAGCTCCAGGATGAGCGGCATCAGCGTTTCGGCGACGTAACGGCCGCCAAACGCGCCGAAATGTCCGTTGGCGTCGGGCTGGCTGCGCAGGCTGTTGGGCAGGGTGATTGGTTCGGTCATCGTCGTTTCAATTCTCTCAAGGGTGGACGGGGCTGTTCGCAAGCGATCAGCGCCATCGTGTCCCTTCACGCCGGGCAGGTGCGGTAATGGTGGCGGACTGCGTCGGCATCATGATGAAACCGCTTTGCAGAAGGCCATGATCTTGTCCACACTCTTGACCCCCGGCGCGCTTTCGACGCCGGACGACACATCTATCAGTTGCGCGCCGGTCACGCGGATCGCCTCGGCGATATTGTCGGCGGAAAGCCCGCCCGACAGGCCCCATGGGATGGACAGCGGCGCCCCGCGCAGCAGTGTCCAGTCGAACCGCAGCCCCATGCCCCCCGGCAACGCCGCGCCTTCGGGCGTCTTGGCATCGAACAACAGGCGGTCGACCGCCCCTAAATAGGCCGCGGCGCGGGCGATATCGGCCGCCGTCTTGACCGCAATCGCCTTCCACACCGCCAGCCCGAAGCGCTGGCGGATTGCGGCGGCGCGCGCGGGGCTTTCATTGCCATGCAGCTGGATCGCCGACAGCGCGCCCGTCGCGCACAGTTCGGCCAGCAATTCGTCGTCGGGGTCGACCACCACCGCCACCCGTCCGATATCGCCGGGCACGCCGGCGGCCAGCGCCGCCATCTGCGCCGGGTCGACATGGCGCGGGCTTTTGGGGAAGGACACGAATCCCACATGGCTCGCACCCGCGCGCACGGCCGCGCCGACGGTGTCGGCGGTCGACAGACCGCAAATCTTGATCGCGAGTCGGGACATGGGTGCCGCCTTAGGATGTTGGCCGGGTAAGGTCCATGTCGTGCAGCGCGAGCCATTGATCGGCATGGTCGATACACGCCTGCCCCAGAAATGCGTCGAGCGCGGCGACGATCTGGGCGTCGTCCATTTCGCGCGGGTCCAGCGGCGGGTGCCAGCGCAGGGCGAAATGCGGCCCGCTCGTCCGCGCGAGATAGAATGGCAGGAATCGCGCGCCGACCTTGCGCCCCAGCCGCAATGCCACCGACAGGTTGCCCGAAGGCGGCAGGTCGCGGCCGAAGGTCGGAAACCAGACTTGAAAATCGCGCCGCTCGTCGAGCAGGATATAGAGCGTCGCGCGGTCCTTTTGCGCCAGATGCTTCATCACCCCGCGCGCCGCGCCCTCGCCGCCGATCGCTTCGCCCATATAGCTTTGCCGCGCCCGCTTGAGCAGCGCCGCCTGCGCCGGGTTCTGGGGCGCATCATAGATGCCCAGCCCCGGCCGGTCGGTCGACGCCTTGATATAGGCGGCCAGCAGGTCCCAGTTGCCGGTGTGAACCGTCAGGCTGATCATCGGGCCGGGGCCGTCCAGCACGGCCTGATACCCCGCCTTGTCCTCCACCATGACATGGTCGTCGTTCACCAGCCGGTCGATATTGGCCAATTCCCCTATGGTCCGGCCGATATTGAACCATCGCCGCGTCAGCATCGCCTCGCGCTCGGCTTGGCCAAGGTCGGGCCGCAACAGCGCCAGGTTGGCGCGCGCGCGCGCATCGCGCAGCTTCATGCGCCGCCGGGCGACATGGGCGGAAAGCCATCCGCTAAGCCAGGACGCCCATGCCGCCGGCAGGTGGCGCATCAGCCAGAAGAGAAAGGGACTGGAGAGCATCGCTCCAGCGTCATACAGCAGGGACGCACATGGTAAAGGGGCGCGAACGGGGTGACGGGACTGATGCTGGCGGCGATGACGCTGTGGCTGTTGATGCAGGGGCTGACGCTGATCGGCGTCGGCAATTATCTGGCCAACCTGCCGCGCGATCGCAAGCAGGAGCCGGCCGACGGCGTGGTCGTGATCCTGAGCGTGCGTGACGACTGGGACGGATCGCCGGACCTGATCGCGCGGCTGGAGCGGCAGGATGTCGCGGGCTTCCGCCTGCTGGTCGCGACATCGGGGGAGTGCCCGGCGGCGCTGGCGCTGGCCTCGCGGGAACCGGGACGGGTGCAACTGGTCGCCGCCGGACGAGCGGCGGACGAAGGCCAGAAGGTTCACAAGCTGCGCGCGGCGCTGCGTGCGCTGCATCCCGACGATCGCTATCTGGTCTTCATCGACGCCGACATAGCGCCCCCGGCGCGGCTGATCGGACGATTGCTGTTCCCGCTGGTGCGCGACAAGGCGGACATTGTGACGGGCTACCGCCTGCTGCTGCCCGCGCGCGGGCGACCTGCGCTCGCGCTGGTCGGCGCGGTCGAAATGCAGCTGGCGACGCTGCCGCGCTTTCCCAGCGCCACCATGCCCTGGGGCGGGGCGATGGCGATGCGGCGTGAAACGGCGGACCGGCTGGGCCTCGATGCGGCACTGGCCGGGCGGCTGTCCGACGACATGGCGATCGGACTGGCGGCATGGCGCGCGAAATTGCGGCTGCGCCCGGTGCGCGACCTGCTCGTCGCCAGCCCGCTGGATGAACGGACGGGGGCGGCGCTGGCGTTCGCGGTGCGGCAATATCGGCATATCGCCACCAACAGCATGGGCATGTGGGCATTGGCGACGGCGGTGGCCGCGCTTCAGTCCGCGGGATGGCTATGGGCGCTGGGGTGGGGCGGATGGCCGGCGATCGGCATCGGCTATGGCGCGGCCTGGGGTCGCATGCTGCTGCGACGGCGGATCATAGCCGGCGTGGTCGAACCCGAACAGGCGATAGCGGCGCGGCGCTCGCTCGCATGGGATGTCGTTGCGCCCTTTGCGATATGCTGGATGCATCTGGCGATCCAGCTCGTTGCCGTGTCTTCAAGCACGATTCGCTGGGGCGGCTATGACTATCGGGTCCAGCGCGGGCGAGTGACGCGGATGGCGCGGGTGGATCAGAACCCCGCCGGAAACTGATGCGTCCCATCGTCGCCCAGCCGTAGGACGACCTTGCCCGCGACCGCGCTCATCGGCAGATCGGCATAGAGGTGCGGGAACAGCGCCCCGCCGCGCGAGGGTTCCCACCTGATCAGATCGCCAAAGGCAGCTAGGTCCACCATCAGCATCACCAGGCCGTCCTGGCCGGCGAAATGCCTGGCCGCCGTCTCCGCCGCCTGGTTGCGCGTCGACAGGTGAATATAGCCGTCGGCCAGGTCCACCGGGGCGCCGGCAAAGACGCCATCGGCCTTGAACCGGGCAAATTGGTCGGCGGTCAGTATCTTGAAGGCGAAAAGTTCGGTCATCGTTTCTGCATGATCGCGCTTGCCGGCGATCGCAACGAAAAAGGCCCCGGATCGCGCCGGGGCCTCTCTCATTTCCTGTCTGCCGATCAGGCCAGCGCCACCCGCATCTTGCCCAGCTGGTCGCCGGCAATCCGCATCATCGCCTTTTGCAGCTTCTCGAACGCCCGCACCTCGATCTGGCGGACCCGCTCGCGCGACACGCCATAGACCTGGCTCAACTCCTCCAGCGTCTTTGGCTCCTCGGCCAGTCGACGCTCGGCCAGGATATGCTTTTCCCGGTCGTTGAGGTCGCTCATCGCATCGACCAGCATTTCATGGCGCAGCGCCTTTTCCTGCTCGTCGGCGACGCGCTCGTCCTGCAAGGGGTCGGTATCCTGCAACCAGTCCTGCCACTGGCCCTCGCCATCTTCGCGCATCGGCACGTTGAGCGAGGTGTCGCCACCCATCGCCATGCGGCGGTTCATGGACACGACATCATCCTCGCTGACGCCCAGGTCGGTCGCGATCCTGGTGACGTCGGCGGGCTTGAGGTCGCCGTCCTCGAACGCCTCGATATTGTTCTTCATCCGGCGCAGGTTGAAGAACAGCTTCTTCTGCGACGCGGTGGTGCCCATCTTCACCAGGCTCCACGACCGGAGGATGAATTCCTGTATCGACGCGCGAATCCACCACATCGCATAGGTGGCGAGGCGGAAGCCGCGTTCAGGCTCGAATTTCTTGACGCCCTGCATCAGGCCGATATTGCCTTCGGAAATCAGCTCGCTGACCGGCAGGCCATAGCCGCGATAGCCCATCGCGATCTTCGCCACGAGGCGCAGATGCGACGTCACCAGTTGCGCCGCCGCTTCAGGATCCTGATGTTCGGCATAGCGTTTGGCGAGCATATATTCCTGCTCGGGCGCGAGCAGCGGAAATTTGCGAATTTCCGACAGATAGCGATTGAGGCTGGCTTCACCGCCCAGCGCCGGCACGGCGGGGACATTGCTCTTGCTGGCCATGTCACAATTCCTTCCCTTATCATGCTCGGCGGGACCCGGATGAGGCATCCTGCGCCGCAGCAAACTTGTCGAACCTTATACGTGGAGCTGGCTTAACAGTTCCTGCATATCCGCCGGAATCGGACTTTCGAACGACAGGGCGACTTGCGTTACGGGATGTATGAAGCCCAGTGTCCGCGCGTGCAATGCCTGCCTTTTGAAACCCAATGTTTCCAGTATTGATTTGAAACCTTTTTTGTCTCTCGCATAAACCGGATCGCCGATCAAGGGGTGGCCGATATGCGCCATGTGCACGCGCACCTGATGCGTGCGCCCGGTTTCCAGCCGGCACTCCATCATCGCCGCGCCGCGCAGCGGCCTGATGGTGCGATAATGGGTGATCGCATGCTTGCCGCGTCCTTCCCGATGAACGGCCATCTTCTTTCGATCGGCGTCGCTTCGCCCGATCCATGTGTCGACCGTCCCCGCCGCCGGCGCCGGCACGCCATAGACGACCGCGTTATAGAGGCGCCGGATCGAATGGTCCTTGAACTGCCGCGCCAGCCCTTCATGCGCGCGATCATCCTTGGCAACGACCAGCAGCCCCGACGTATCCTTGTCGATCCGGTGGACGATGCCCGGCCGCGCGACGCCGCCGATGCCCGACAACTGCCCCCGGCAATGGTGGAGCAGCGCGTTGACCAGCGTGCCGTCCAGGTTGCCGGCGGCCGGATGGACCACCAGCCCCGCCGGCTTGTCGACGACGATCAGATGCTCGTCCTCGTAAATGACTCGCAGCGGAATGTCCTGCGCGATCGCCTCGGCCGCGACCGGCGCGGGCAGGGTGATGCGATAGGCCTGGCCGACGACGACCTTCATGGATGCATTGCGCGCGGGCGCGTCGCCCGGCCCCGTTACCTGCCCGCCCAGGATCAGGGCCTTGAGCCGTTCGCGCGACAGGTCGGGCAAAAGGTCGGCCAGCGCCCGGTCGAGCCGCGCGCCCGCTTGCGCCTCGCCGACCATCACCGCAATAGTGGAAACCCCCGAACCCATTGGCTGGCAATGTAGGCATGACAGTGCATATTTCAAGATCGCTGCTGGATCGGATCAGGGGTCAGGCGGCGGCGCAACCGACGGAAATCTGCGGGTTGCTGCTGGGGTGCGGGGACAGGATCGACGCGATCCTTCCCGCCGGCAATGTCGCGCCCGACCCGGCCCGCCATTTCGAACTGGACCCGGCGGTGCTGATCGGCGCGCATCGCGCGGCGCGGCAGGGCGGGCCGGCGATCGTGGGCCATTATCATTCGCATCCGTCGGGCGTCGCGGTTCCATCGGCGCTCGACGCCGCCTCGGCCGCGCCAGACGAGGGCATCTGGATGATCGTGGCGGCCCAGGACGTGCGGATATGGCGCGCCGGGCCGGGCGAGGGCGGGGTCGTCTTCCGCGAGGCACGGCTGGTGGTCGATTAGCCGTTCGGGGCGACGCACGGGGTTGCATCGCCTCGCCCCGCGTCGCATTAGGCGGAGGGTCGCGGCGAAGCGCGCGGCCCCATAAAAGCACAACAGTCAGGCAGCATCGTTCATGACAAGCCCGGATATCGTCAGCGAAAGCATTGAATTTGCAAGTCTTCTCTGCTCGCGCCTCTGCCATGATCTGTTGAGCCCGGTCGGCGCGCTGAACAACGGGCTGGAACTGATGGCGGACGAAACCGACCCGGAAATGCGCCAGCGCTGCCTCGAACTGCTGGGCGACAGCGCGCGGACCTCCGCCAACAAGCTGAAATTCTTCCGGCTGGCGTTCGGATCGGCCGGCGGTTTCGGCGATGCCGTGCCCACCCACGAAGCGCGCGTCGCGATCGAGGGCATGTTCGCGCAAAGCGGCCGGGTGAAGCTGGGCTGGCTGGTCGAGGATGATCTGCTGGGCAAGCTGCCGGTCAAGATATTGCTCAACCTCGCGCTGATCGCCGGCGACGCGCTGGTGCGCGGCGGGCAA
The DNA here is from genome assembly GCF_037725245.1 of Sphingobium anseongense. Taxonomy (NCBI): domain Bacteria; kingdom Pseudomonadati; phylum Pseudomonadota; class Alphaproteobacteria; order Sphingomonadales; family Sphingobiaceae; genus Sphingobium; species Sphingobium anseongense. The sequence continues at coordinate 52,710 of NZ_JBBJUL010000009.1, forward strand.
CTCGATGTCGGCGCGGAACGGCGCGATGGCCTGACTGAAATCGTCGTCCGCGCCGAAGGGCCAAAGGTCGTGCTCGATCCTGAACTGCGCGCGGCGCTGGCCGGCACCCTGCCGCCGGCGGGGCTGTCATCGCGCACCGCCGCCGCCTGGATGGTGCGCGCGCTGGTGGTCAGCGCGGGCGGCGAGATCGTCCTGTCGGCGCCCGGCGATCCGGCGCTGCTGTTCGGCGCCGCGATGCCGGGCTGATCCGCCCGCCATCATCGTCCGCCGCGTCGCTCCAGGGCATGCATTTCCGCGCGTGACAGCAGCAGGTCCAGATCCTCGCGGCTGATGTCGAAACTGTCCGCCATGTCGGCCAGCGCCAGGTCGATATCCTCCAGATGAAAGCCCGCGGCCTCGCGCACCGATCCCAGGTCCGCGGCGGCAACCCCCGGCTGATGCGGGAAGCTGTGCCCGGACAGGCGATGGAAGAACATCGCCAGCGACACCAGCGCGATCGAATTGAGCGCCACCGGCGCGAACGCAAAGCTGTAGCCCGCCGCGTGGATCGCCGGGCTGCCGATCACGGCAGTCAGCGCCGCCGCGCCGCCGGGGGGATGCAGGCAGCGCAGCAGCGACATCGCCAGGATCGCGCCGCCCACCGCCACGCCTCCGGCCAGGAACGGATCGGCGATCATCCGCGCGGCGGTAACACCGACCAGTGTCGACACGATATTTCCGCCCACCACCGACCATGGCTGGGCCAGCGGGCTGGCGGGTACGGCAAAGACCAGCACCGCCGACGCCCCGATCGGCGCGACGATGATCGGCAGGTCGCTTGTCGCCAGCGGGAACTGGGCGCAGATCACCATGGTCAGCGCGATGCCCGCCATCGCGCCGAAGCAGGCGAACAATCGGTCGTACAGCGTCGCGCCCGCCAGCATCGGTCGCGCAAAGGGCCAGCGGCCCCCTTCATCCTCATTCATCATGGCCCTCGCAATCGAGGGCCTCCATTCCGCAGCGCGAGGGGAAAAGCCAGACGCGGTTTCTTTTCGCCCGAAAAGCAAAAGGCCCGGTCGCGCGTGCGACCGGGCCTTTCCCTAAAGGCAGCCGTGAAAGGGATCAGCCGCTATAGTACATGTCGAATTCGACCGGCGACGGCGACATTTCCCAACGATATACTTCGGGCCACTTCAGCTCGATATAGGCGTCGATCTGGTCCTTGGTGAACACCCCGCCCTTGAGCAGGAAGTCCTGGTCGGCGGACAGGCTTTCGAGCGCTTCGCGCAGGCTGCCGCACACCGTGGGAACCTGGGCCAGTTCGACCGGCGGCAGGTCATACAGATTCTTGTCCATCGCCTCGCCGGGGTGGATCTTGTTCTCGATGCCGTCGATGCCCGCCATCAGCAGCGCCGCGGTGGCGAGGTAGGAGTTGGCGAGCGGATCGGGGAAGCGGAACTCGACGCGCTTCGCCTTGGTGCCGGCGCCATAGGGGATGCGGCACGAAGCCGAGCGGTTGCGCGCCGAATAGGCGAGCAGCACCGGCGCTTCGAAGCCCGGCACCAGCCGCTTGTAGCTGTTGGTGGTCGGGTTGGTGAAGGCGTTGATCGCCTTGGCATGCTTGATGACGCCGCCGATGAAGAACAGGCAGGTTTCCGACAGGCCGGCATAGCCGTCGCCGGCGAAGGTGTTCTTGCCCTCGTTCCAGATCGAAATATGCGTGTGCATGCCCGAACCATTGTCCGCCTTGATCGGCTTGGGCATGAAGGTCGCGGTCTTGCCATAGGCCTGGGCGACCATCTTCACGACATATTTGTAGATCTGGATGCGGTCGCAGGTTTCGACCAGCTTGCCGAAGGTCAGGCCCAGTTCGTGCTGGCTGCCCGCGACTTCATGATGATGCTTGTCCATGGGCAGGCCCATTTCCAGCAGCGTCGACACCATTTCGGCGCGGATGTCGGTGGTCACGTCGACCGGACCGACGGGGAAATAGCCGCCCTTGGCGCGCGGGCGGTGGCCCATGTTGCCGCCTTCATAGGTGGTGCCAGTGTTCGTGGGCAGTTCGACGTCGTCCAGCTTGTAATAGCTGCTGTTGTAGGTGTTATCGAACTTCACGTCGTCGAACATGAAGAATTCCGGCTCGGGACCGATATAGACGGTGTCGCCAAGGCCGGTGGACTTGAGATAGGCTTCGGCGCGCTTGGCGGTCGAACGCGGGTCGCGCGAATAGAGCGAACCGTCCTCCGGCTCGACGATGTCGCATACCAGGATCAGCATCGGCGTCGCGCTGAACGGGTCGATATAGACGGCGTCCAGGTCGGGCTTGAGGATCATGTCCGACTCGTTGATTTCCTTCCAGCCCTCGATCGAGGAGCCGTCGAACATCAGGCCGTCGGTCAGTTCATCCTCGCCGATGACGCCGGCGCACATGGTCAGGTGATGCCAGGCGCCCTTGGTGTCGGTGAAGCGGACATCGACCCACTCGATCTCCTTTTCCTCGATCATCTTCAGAATGTCTTTAGGCGTGTTGGCCATGTGTTCTTGCCCTTCTCTAATGATTCCCCCCGAGGGAACCTGTGGTTGCCCGCTTTGCGCCGATCTTTAAGGAACGGCGCAGAAGTCGTTGAAATATCAGATTGCGTCGCTGTCCTGCTCGCCGGTGCGGATGCGCAGCGCCCTTTCGATGGTCGACACGAAAATCTTGCCGTCGCCGATCCGGCCGGTCTGCGCGGCGGCGGAAATCGCCTCGACCACGCGGTCGGCCATGGCATCGTCGACCACCACTTCCAGCTTCACCTTCGGCAGGAAATCGACGACATATTCGGCGCCGCGATACAATTCGGTATGGCCTTTCTGCCGGCCAAAACCCTTGGCTTCGGTTACGGTGATGCCCGACACGCCGACTTCGTGCAGCGCTTCCTTCACTTCGTCGAGCTTGAACGGCTTAATGATCGCTTCGATCTTCTTCATCGTTTATTCCCAACCCAGTCGCATCCCGGCGGTGCGGACCATCCGTTACCGCCGGCTCTCCCGGTGACGTGCGATCATGCCCCCAAAGGCACGTGCCGTCCCCTTAACAAACAATTACCGTGCCAAGTGGCGAATCGCCGGAAGCAGCTTTCGGCGATGCAGCAATCTTTGTCCATATTGCCCGGATTTCGGGCAATTCCTCTCCTGCCTGCCTCAAATTTGGGCAGCGCATATTTCAATCGCCGTCACGCGCCATAGGGCGGCGCGTCAAGCCCCGTCGGGCTCCTGGTAAAGATCTCGCAGCCGTCCTGCGTGATGCCGATACTGTGCTCGAACTGCGCCGAAAGCGATCGGTCGCGGGTGAGCGCCGTCCAGCCGTCTTCGGCCATCTTGATGTCGGGCTTGCCGATGTTGATCATCGGCTCGATCGTGAAGAACATGCCGGGTTTCAGTTCCGGTCCGGTGCCGGGGCGGCCGACATGGACGACATCGGGGCTGTCGTGGAACACGCGCCCCAGGCCGTGACCGCAAAAATCGCGCACGACGCCATAGCGGTGCTTTTGCGCATGCTGCTGGATGGCATGGCCGATATCGCCCAGATGATTGCCCGGCTTTGCCTGCGCGATGCCCAGCATCAAGCACTCGTAGGTCACCTCGACCAGCCGCCGCGCCTTGATCGGCGCGTCGCCCGCTATGTACATGCGGCTGCTGTCGCCATGCCAGCCGTCGACCTGCGGCGTCACGTCGATGTTCAGGATGTCGCCATCGCGGATCACCTTGTCGCCCGGTATGCCATGGCAGATCACATTGTTGAGCGAGATGCAGCAGCTGTGCGTATAGCCGCGATAGCCCAGCGTCGCCGGCACGCCGCCGCCGTCCAGCGTCATCGCGCGCACGATGTCGTCCAGTTCGCCGGTGGTGACGCCCGGCACCACATGGGGCACCAGCGCGTCGAGGATTTCCGCGGCCAGCCGGCCCGCCTTGCGCATGCCCGCAAAGCCGCTCTCGTCATACAGTTTGATCGCGGAAGATCGTGATACCGGCGTACCCGCCGTCATGGTCATATAGTCGGTCATGTGCCATCTATAGGCATTGCATCGCGATATTGCGAGTGTCGGCGAAAGCCCCGGATCTGACGGCCCTCACGCTCTGGCGCAGGCGTCGAACGTGCGTCAGACGCTCAAGGATCGCTGGCGGATACGGTGTTGCGGCGGGCTTCATGGTCGTGGACAGGCTCCCCGCCTGGCCGATTCACCGTGGCGCATTTCAAATCCACCGCACTAGGCATCGGCGACGGGGCGGGCTATGGCCCAGCCATGGCTGATCCAACACGCATCTGGACCGCGGCGCTGATCGTCATCGGCGACGAAATTCTCTCTGGCCGCACGCAGGACAGGAACATCGCGCAGGTTGCGTCCTGGCTGAATGTCCAGGGCATCCGGCTCAAGGAAGTGCGCGTGATCGCCGACGATGCCGATGCGATCGGCGAAGCGGTGAACCTGCTGCGGGCGCGCAACGACTATCTGTTCACCACCGGCGGCATCGGTCCCACCCATGATGACATCACCGTGGATGCGATCGCGGCGGCGCTGGGCGTCGGGGTCGAAATCCATCCCGAAGCGCGCGCCGCGCTGGAACGCCATTATGCGACGCGCGGGGGATTGACGGACGCGCGGTTGCGGATGGCGCGAGTGCCCGCCGGCTCCAGCCTGATCGAAAACCGCATGTCCGGCGCGCCGGGCATCCGCCACGGCAATATCTTCATCATGGCTGGCGTGCCCCACATCACCGCGGGGATGCTGGAAAGCCTGACCGGCACGCTGGAGGGCGGCGATCCGCTGATATCGGCGCAGATCGGCTGCTGGGTGCCCGAAAGCGAGATCGCCGACCTGCTGCACGATGTCGAACGCAGCCATGACGGGTGCCAGATCGGCAGCTATCCCTTTTTCCGCGAAGGCCGGGTGGGCGCCAATTTCGTCGTGCGCTCGACCGCGCGCGACGGGCTCGACCGGTGCGTCGACGACCTCGTCGCCAGGCTTGAGGCGGCGGGCTGGCCGGTGGAGCCGGGCGGCATCTGATCGCGATGCGTGAAGGGGCGGGGCGGGACATCCCGCCCTGCGTCCGTTCAATCGAGCGAAGCGGTCTGGATGACCGGCGCTTCGCTCATCGCGTCGCCCTTCGCCTTGTCGTAGCAGCGCACATAATCTGCCGGCTGGCGCAGGCCGTACATGCCGTGATAGCCGCACACCTGCCGCGCGGCGAGCGTGATGCGCTTGTCCAGCGCGGCGCGCCCGGCGGCGGTATTCAACTGCAAATCGTTGATTTCCACCGCGCGCGAACGAGTGATCGTGCCCGCCGGAGCGTCATAGCTGACGACGAGGTCGGACTGGGCCAGGGCCGGGGCGGCAAGCGCCAGCGTCGCGGTGATGGCGACGCTGAAAGCCCCCAAGGGGCGGGTGACACGAAACATGGGCATCCTCCTGCGCAAGTTCGGCTTTGCGCCGATTCTCGCAATGACGTGGACGTCGGCGGTATGTGCCGCGGACATGTCTGCAATAGGCGTTGTCGGCCCGCAATTCAACGTGACACCCGCGAAAATCCGCGGAAATGCGATGCCAGTCGGACCGAAATGGCCTCCATCCGACTGGCATGGCGCCGGGTTCATATATTCATGGTCAGTCCGCCGGGGCGGCTGTATCAGACGTTTCGCGCACAGCGGCGATCTTGAGCAGCACTTCCTTGCGCTTTTCCTCCAGCGCCGTTTTCGTGCTCGGGTCCGCCGTGCCGATCTGGGTTTGCAGGAAGGTGGCCGTCGCGCGCAGGTTGCGTTCCTCGATGATGGCGTCGCGCCCGGCCGCGTTGACCCCGGCATCCAGCAGCACCTGCAATCCATGCGAAAAGGAACAGGTCTGGTGATAGCGATTGACCAGCCGGATCATCTCGTCGACCGGATAGTCGCCGATCGCGGTCTTTCGCTTGGAAATGAGTTCGGTCAGCACCTTGGCGCGCTCGCCGTCTATCACCTTGGTGATCGCCTGGGTGATCTGGTTGCGATAGACATGGGTGTTGATATGGTCCTGCGACCCGCTGGTCACGGCGGCCGCGCCCGACAGGATCGATTTGGCCAGGTCGCCGCCGACGATGGTCGATGCCGCCGACAATGCTGTCGTGGCGATGCTGAACCCGCTGTTGGTCGCCGCTTCCACCGACGTCATCCGGCCTTTTTCCAGCGTGCAGATATTGTCGGCCTGCGTCAGCAGCACGGATTCGAGGCGACCGCGAGCGGCGGCATCCGCGGATGCGGCTTTATAGGCGGTCGGATCGAACGCGGCATCCGGATCGGTCGGATCGGGTGCTTTATCGCTGGGAAATCTGAAGCAGTCGAGGTCGATCACGCCCAGGCGGGACAGCCCGCCGCCGCGCACCGTCGGGCAACTCGACTGATGATAATCGGCCACAGTATTGGGGTTGACCCGCGCCTTGGTGGAAATCGTCTCGCAGCCCGACAGGACGATGGCGGATGCGGACAAGACAATGACAGCAATTAATCTCATAATTGGCCCCCCAATATGGTAATGTTGACTATGTGGCCGGCATTGTTCGGACACAAGGACAACTATTGCAATATAATATCCGCTATAGTCTCAATTACCACCATAATGAATTTAACCTGGCATGAAGCGCCTTCCGCGCGCACGTCGTCTTCGCGTGCCGTCACGACGCGTGCGATTCGCATTGCCGTGGCTTGCGTCCGGGTGACGATGGCAGGCCGGGCCGCAACGCCGCTGGCTCCTGGAAGGCGTGGGACATGGGCGCGGTCGATCCGCATTTCGCGCGCCCTTGGGACCAGGGCGAACTGGAAATGGTGAGTCCAGCTGGGTTCGAACCAGCGACCTACTGATTAAAAGTCAGTTGCTCTACCGACTGAGCTATGGACCCGCGCGCCGGAGTGGGGACGCACTAGTCAGCGTCGGGCGCGGGGTCAACCTCTTCGCAGCGGCTTTCGCAACCGCGCGCGCAACTGCGCCACCGTGCGGCCGCTCGTCGGGTCGCGCCAGCGCGGCGCGATCCGCGCCAGCGGCGTCAGCACGAAATCGCGCGCGGCAAAGGCGGGGTGGGGGATGGCGAGGCCCTTTGCCTTCGCCGCGCCGCCCGACCACAGGATGATGTCGATATCGAGCCGCCGCGCGCCCCAGCGCAACGCCCGCTTGCGGCCGAAGCGCCGCTCGATCGCCTGGAGCGCGCGCAACAGGTCGGGCGGGGCGAGGCCGCTTTCCACGATCAGCGCGCCGTTGGCGAAGCGCCGCCGCGACGGGCCGACAGGGGCCGTCATGATGATGGGAGAGCGGGCGCGGACCGGCCCGATCTCCGCGGCGATCGCCGCCACCGCCGCCTTGAGGATCGCCGCCGGCGTCAGCCGCGCCGACAGCGCCCGGTTGGAGCCGAGCGCGAGCGCATAAGATCGGGCTTGGGGGGGAGGGGACCGCATGACGGCTGGCCTACGCCCTGCCCGTATGCCTGAAAAGCCGATCATCGCTCGCCGGTCATTCGGCCAGGCGCAACGCCACTTCGTTCATGAAGCGCGCGTCGTCATTCTTCGCCAGCCATTCCGCTTCCGCGCCGATCGCGCCCAGCATGGCGGCGAGCGCGTCCATCTCGCTCTTGTGATAGTTGCCAAGCACATAGCCATGCACCCGGTCCTTGTGGCCCGGATGGCCGATGCCGATCCGCACCCGGCGAAAATCGGGGCCGATGTGCGCGTCTGTCGACCGCAGGCCGTTATGCCCGGCGGTGCCGCCGCCGCGCTTGACCTTGACTTTCATCGGCGCCAGGTCGAGTTCGTCGTGAAAGACGGTCACGTCCTGCGGCGTCAGCTTGTAGAAGCGCATCGCCTCGCCGACCGAACGGCCGCTTTCGTTCATGAAGGTCGCGGGCTTGACCAGGACGATCTTTTCCGTGCCGATCCGCCCGTCCTGCACCCATCCCTGGAACTGTTTTCTGGGCGGGGAAAAGCGGTACATGTCGGCGATCAGGTCGGCGGCCATGAAGCCGACATTGTGCCGGTGCATCGCATAGGTGGGGCCGGGATTGCCCAGGCCAGCCCAGATCTGCATCGCTCATCTCCCTGAATCAAAAACCTCCGTTCGTGCCGAGTGGTCCTTACTCGGCACGAACGGAGGTTGATGACATTCGCTGGATCGAAGGCGATTACTCGCCTTCGCCCTCGGCTGCGGCCGCCGCTTCGCTGCCGCTGCTCTTGAGCGCGGACGGGGCAACGATGGTCGCGATGGTGAAATCGCGGTCCTCGATGGCGGGCTTGGCGCCCTTGGGCAGCTTGACCGCGCTGATGTGGATCGAATCGCCCACTTCAAAGCCGGTCAGGTCGATCACGACATCGTCGGGAATTTCGGCGGCGTCGACGATCAGGTCGACGTCATGACGAACGACGTTCAGAACGCCGCCCTTCTTGAGGCCGGGCGATGCGTCTTCATTCTCGAAGCGCACGGGCACCGCGACGGTGACGGTGGCATGTTCGGAAACGCGCAGGAAATCGGCGTGCAGCGGACGATCCGTCACGGGATGAAAGGCAACGTCCTTGGGCAAGGTGCGAACCTTGGCGCCGCCGACTTCGACCATGACGACCGAATTGAAGAAGTGACCGGTGCCCAGCAGCTTGCTCAGCAGCTTTTCCTCGACGTGAATCGACTGGGGTTCTTCGTTGTTTCCGTAAATGACGGCTGGTACGCGGCCCTCGCGGCGGAGAGCGCGGGAGGCTCCCTTGCCTGCCCGATCGCGTGCCTCGGCCGACAACATAAGCTGCTCGCTCATTGCGTGTCTCCAAAAGCTCGATTGATACAAATACCCGCCACGCCTCCAGGGATGACCATCGCGGGAAGGCGGCCCTCTAGCAGAAACGCGCCGGAAAGCAAGCGCGGCGGCTATTGCACCCGCGTCACGGTAAAGCCTTTCGCCTGCAGCAGCGCGATCAGATTGTCGCGCCCGGTCAGGTGCCCGGCGCCCACGGCGATGAAGGGCTTGCCCGCCATCGCGTCGATCGCCTTCACCCAGTCGCGGTTGCGCGCCACCAGCACGGCGTCCTCGACCAGCGGGTCGGGCTGTTCGCCCATCTGGTCCTCCTTGGCGATGGCGTCCATGTCGCCGGTCCGCCATGCCTTGAGGATGCGGTCGTAAAGCCCGCGCATGTCCTGCGCTTCACGCACGGTCTGCACCAGCAATCGCCGCTGCGCATCGTCGGGCAGCGTGTCGAAGGCCGAAAACTGCCGCTCGATCGTTTCCAGCCCGCCGATCGGCTTGCCCGCCGCCTTGAACGCCGCGATCAGCGCCGGTTCCACGCCATTGTCCTGGCTGATGGCCAGCGCCTGTTGCGTGGCGGAGGACAACAGCATCGCCGCCGCCCAGCTTTCATAGCCCGACAGCAGCTGCGTCGTGGTGCCGCCGCCCGCCGCGACCGCGCGGAGCGCGGGCCTGTCATCCTGGGGCACGCGCGCTTCGAGCGGGGGCAGGCCGGCGCTGCGGCCCATCTTTTCGAACAGCGCCAGCGTCTTGGCCTCGTCCTGCAGATCCGCCGCCTCCAGCACCAGCCGGTCGGACTTGTCCATCGCCTCGCGGATCGTGCGCGTCTGCCACATGATATCCTTGGGCAGCACATGGATGGTGCCCAGCAATGTCGCGTCCAGCGCGCCGCGCTGCACCCGCCACAGCGCCGGCCCCGGTTCGCGCGGCGGCGGGGCAGGGGCCTTGCCGCACGCGCTCACCATGGTGAAGGCGATCAGCGCCAGCAACCATGTCGCCAGCCACGATCCTAAAAGTCGCGTCATGCTCATTTCCTCACCCGTTCGGACGTCACGCCCAGCGCCGTCATCTGTGCCTGCACGCTGCCCTTGCCCGCCAGGTGCCCCGCGCCCACGGCCACGAACACCACCCCCGGCCGCGCCATCCGCGCCTTGATCCACTGCGCCCAGCGCGCGTTGCGATCATATAGCAGCACCTTGGCCAGCTCCGGCGTCGCTTCCAGCGACTCGTTCATTTCCGCCGCCAGCGCGTCCGGTTCGCCGCTTGCCCAATGGCCGATCAGCATCGCGAAATCCCGTTCGACATCGGGCAGCCCCGTCACCGTCGCCGTCAGGAAGCTCAGTTGCTGCGCCATCGGCAGCGTGTCGAAATAGCCGATCTGCTGTTCGGGTGTTTCCAGCGCGCCCACCCGCTTGCCCGCGGTTCGGGCGGCCGTCGCCAGCATCTTCTCGACGCCCAGGTCGGAGCGATAGCCCAGCCGTTCGAGCGGCGCGACCGACAGCGCCATGCCCGCCATCCACGGCTCCATCGTTTCGAACGATTGCCACGGCAGGCCGTTGGCGGTCATCGCCGCCTTGTACCCCTCGCGCCCGGCCGGCTCCAGCCGCTCGCTCAGCGCCACGCCATCGGTCGCGATGGCCCGCGTGCCGATGATCGCCGCCATCGCCGCCGGGCTTTCCGGCTCGATGATCTCCAGCACCAGTTCCTCCGACCGGTCGAACGCGTGCTTCACCGCGCCCTCGAACCAGCGCACGCCGGGCTTGAGCACATGGACGGTGCCGAACAGATAGATGGTGGTGTCCGCATCGCGCGCCATCCACAGCGCGGGCGACGCCACCGATGCATCGGCAGGCCGCGCCTCCCGCGCGCTGGCGCCACCGCCCATCAGCAACAGCGCCGCCACCGCGCTCAACCCGCCCGAAATCGCTTTTCGCATGATCATGGCGCCTGTCATGTAAGCCTCGCGCCGCCGGGGCAAGCGGCTTAACCCTGTTTGGCCGCGCGCGGGCCGCCCCTTGACCCTTTTGCCACCATGGGCCAAGGCAACGCGCCTGCATTTCCTCCTATTTCCGGTGACAGACGTGGCCGACGGCACAGCGCTTTCCTTCCAGGACCTGATCCTCACCCTGCATGCCTATTGGGGCCGGCAGGGCTGCGTCATCCTGCAACCGCTGGATATGGAGGTGGGCGCCGGCACCTTCCACCCCGCCACCACGCTGCGCGCGCTCGGCCCCCAGCCGTGGAACGCCGCCTATGTTCAGCCCAGCCGCCGGCCGACGGACGGCCGCTATGGCGAAAACCCCAACCGGCTCCAGCATTATTACCAGTATCAGGTGATCATGAAGCCGTCGCCCGCGAACCTTCAGGACCTCTATCTGGGAAGCCTCGCGGCAATCGGCATTGATCCCTTGGTCCACGACATCCGCTTTGTCGAGGATGACTGGGAAAGCCCGACGCTGGGCGCCTGGGGGCTGGGCTGGGAAGTGTGGTGCGACGGCATGGAAGTCACCCAGTTCACCTATTTCCAGCAGATGGGCGGCTTCGATTGCAAGCCGGTCGCGGGCGAACTGACCTACGGCCTCGAACGGCTCGCCATGTATATCCAGGGCGTCGACAGCGTCTATGACCTCAAATTCAACGATGCGGGCGTCACCTATGGCGACGTCTTCCTTGAAAATGAGCGGCAGATGTCGAAATGGAATTTCGAAGTCGCCGACACCGAAAAGCTGTTCCGCTGGTTCAAGGATTGCCGGGCGGAATACGACCAGTGCATCGACAATGGCGTCCCGCTCGCCGCCTTTGAACAGGCGATCAAGGCGTCCCACACCTTCAACCTGCTCCAGGCGCGCGGGGTGATCAGCGTCCAGGAACGCGCCAGCTACATGGGCCAGGTCCGCGACATGGCCAAGGGCAGCTGCGAAGCGTGGATGCAGAGCAACGGGTGGGCTGCGTGATGACCGACTTCCTCCTCGAACTGCGCTGCGAGGAAATTCCCGCGCGTATGCAATTGAAGGCCAGCGATGATCTCGCTCGCCTGTTCGCCGAGGAACTGGCGAAAGCAGGCCTCACCCCCGGCGCGATCGACAGCTTCGTGACGCCCCGCCGCCTGGCGCTCATCGCCCGCGACCTGCCGCTCCAAACCGCCGCCGTCAGCGAAGAACATAAAGGTCCGCGCACCTCCGCGCCGCCCCAGGCGCTCGAAGGCTTCCTGCGCAAGACCGGCCTGACCCAGGACAGGCTGGAGGATCGCGACGGTGTCTGGTTCGGCGTCGTCGGCAAGCCCGGCCGCGCCACCGCCGATGTGCTGGCAGACGCCATCCCCGCCGTCATCCGCGCCTTTCCCTGGCCCAAATCCATGCGCTGGGGCGCCGCCAGCCAGACGACCGAAAGCCTGCGCTGGGTCCGCCCGTTGCAGGGCATCGTCGCCATCCTTGGCGAAGAGCTGGTGGACATAGAGATCGAGGGCGTTCGCTCCGGCTACGCCACGCTCGGCCACCGCTTCCATCACCCCGATCAGATCACCATCGGCGGCGCGCACGACTATGTCGAAAAACTGCGCGCCTGCCATGTCATCGTCCGCCATCAGGAACGGCGGGCGATCATCGAGGCAAAGGCGGCGCAGGCCGCCGCCGCGCGCGGATACACGGTCATCGAGGACAAGGGGCTGGTCGCCGAAAATGCGGGCCTCACCGAATGGCCGGTGCCGCTGCTGGGCGATTTCGATCCCGCTTTCCTTGAGGTTCCACCTGAAGTTATCCAGCTAACCCTGCGTATCAACCAGAAATATTTCGTGCTCAAGGGCGCGGACGGCAAACTCGCCCCGGCCTTCATCTGCACCGCCAATATCGACGCCAAGGATGGCGGCGCGGCGATCATCGCCGGCAACCGCAAGGTGCTCGCCGCCCGCCTCTCCGACGCCCGCTTTTTCTGGGAACAGGATCGCAAGACGCGGCTGGAGGACCATGCCAAGAAGCTGGAACGCATCACCTTCCACGAGAAGCTCGGCACCGTCGCCGACAAGGTCGAACGGGTGGCGAAGCTGGCCCGCTGGCTGGTGGAAGAGGGCATCGTCAAGCCTTCCCCGACCGTCACTCCAGCCCTTACCGTCACCCCAGCCCTTACCGTCACCCCAGCGAAGGCTGGGGTCTCAGGCGGCAGCGCGCCAACGCCTGAAATGCCAGCCTACGCTGGCATGACGAAAGAGGCGTTGGCCACCCTCGCCGAACAGGCCGCGCGCCTGTGCAAGGCCGACCTCGTCACCGAAATGGTCGGCGAATTCCCCGAACTGCAAGGCATCATGGGCGGCTATTACGCCCGCGCCGAAGTGGATGAGAATGGCCTGCGGCGCTGGCCCGACGCCGTAGCCGACGCCATCCGCGACCATTACAAGCCGGTCGGGCAGGGCGACGACGTCCCCGCCGCGCCGGTCACGGTCGCTGTGAGTTTGGCGGATAAGCTGGATACGCTAGCTTGGTTCTTCCAGAAGGATATGCCGCCGTCGGGGTCACGCGATCCTTTCGCTCTTCGACGGGCAGCTCTTTCCGTGATTGCGTTGATCACTAGGAATGGATTGCGGCTGAATTTGAAGCGTCTTACTGGCAGGATTATCGCGATTGTTGGCCTCATGGAAGATAACCAACGGTCTAAAGAACGGGCGTTCAGGGATGAGGTTATGCTCAAGAACAGCCCAATTCAGAAGTACGTCCACGAAGATGGAGATATTCTGAGGCCGCTAAGTTGGTCTGACAGCTTTGTAGACGAATTCATTGATCTTGAATGGCTTAGTGGACAAGGCACACTTAGAACGCGCTTTTCTGAGTTTGATAGACATCTTCTCGACTTCTTCGCCGACCGCCTCAAAGTCCAGCAACGCGAAGCCGGCGTCCGCCACGACCTGATCGACGCGGTGTTCGCGCTTGGCCAGGAAACCGGACAAATCGAGGATGATCTCGTCCGCCTGCTCGCCCGCGTGAAGGCGCTCCAGTCCTTCGTCGCCACCGACGACGGTGCCAACCTGCTCGCGGGCTACAAGCGCGCCGCGAACATATTGAAGAAGGAAGCCCCGGCCCCATCCACACCTCACGTCATGCCAGCGCAGGCTGGCATCTCGGGCGGCGGCGCGCCAACGCCAGCGACCCCAGCCGTCGCTGGGGTGACGGACGATTTTACCCTGTCCTACACGCCCGAAAAGGCCGAAGCTGAGCTTATCGCCGCGCTGTCACAGGCGCAGCCGCGTGCCGCGCGGGCGGTCGAGGCCGAGGATTTCGAGGGCGCGATGGCCGCGCTCGCGACGCTCCGCGCGCCCATCGACGCCTTTTTTGAAACGGTCACGGTCAATGATGCCGACGCGGACAAGCGCGCCGCGCGCCTCGCCCTGCTCGCGCGGGTCCGCGATGCGGTGCATGGCGTCGCCGACTTCTCTAAAATTGCGGGGTAAGGCAATAAAATGCCACGTCGAGCGCGAAATGTGCGAAGTTAAGCCAGGGCGAGACGCGCAAGCGACTTGCCGCCCGCAGAATCTCTTTGTTGCGGCGCACAATTCTTCTATTGGTCGCCCCATGACGGAGACCGCCCCACGATGATCACCATGGAAGAGGCCAGCATGAGCACCACCGCCACTCGTTACGTCTATCGCTTCGGCGGCGGGATCGATGATGGCGGACAGGGTGATCGCAATCTCCTGGGCGGCAAGGGCGCGAACCTCGACGGCATGGCCGCGATCGGCCTGCCGGTGCCGCCGGGCTTCACCATCACCACCGCGATGTGCACTCGTTATTATGAAGATGGCGGCAAATATCCCGACAGCCTGAACGCGGAAGTCGAAAGCGGCATCGCCCATATCGAAGCGATCACCGGCAAGCGCTTCGGCAATCCCGCCGACCCGCTGCTCGTTTCGGTCCGTTCCGGCGCGCGCGCGTCGATGCCCGGCATGATGGACACCGTCCTCAACCTCGGCCTCAACGACGAAACCGTGGCCGGCCTCGCCGCGACGTCTGGCGACGAACGCTTCGCCTGGGACAGCTATCGCCGCTTCATCCAGATGTATTCGGACGTGGTGCTGGAACTCGATCATGGCGCGTTCGAAGAGGCGCTGGAAATCGCCAAGGAAGACCAGGGCTACAGCCTCGACACGGAAATGACCGCCGACGACTGGAAGATGCTGGTCGCCGAATATAAGGCGCTGGTTGAAAAGCTCTGGAACAAGCCTTTCCCGCAGGACGTCCACGACCAGCTCTGGGGCGCGATCAGCGCGGTGTTCGGATCGTGGCAGTCGGAACGCGCCAAAGTCTATCGCCGCCTCAACAACATCCCCGGAGAATGGGGCACCGCCGTCAATGTGCAGGCGATGGTGTTCGGCAATATGGGCGAAACGTCCGCGACCGGGGTGGCCTTCACGCGCGATCCCTCGACCGGCGAAAATGTCTATTATGGCGAATTCCTGATCAACGCCCAGGGCGAGGATGTCGTCGCCGGCATCCGCACCCCGCAATATCTGACGAAGGCGGCGCGCGAACGGGCCGGGGCCAAGCCGTTGTCGATGGAAGAAGCGATGCCCGAAACCTATGCTGAACTGGCCGGGGTGTTTCGGATCCTCGAAACCCATTATCGCGACATGCAGGACATCGAATTCACCGTTCAGCAGGGCAAGCTGTGGATGCTCCAGACCCGTTCGGGCAAGCGCACCGCCAAGGCCGCGCTCAAAATGGCGGTCGACATGGCGCAGGAAGGGCTGATCACCGAAGAGGAAGCGGTCGCCCGTGTCGATCCCGCCGCGCTCGACCAGTTGCTCCACCCCACGCTCGATCCGACCGCCCCGCGCGACGTGCTGACCAAGGGCCTGCCCGCGTCGCCCGGCGCCGCTTCGGGCCTGATCGTCTTCGATGCCGACACCGCCGAGCGTCGCGCCGAAATGGGCGACGCGGTCATCCTCGTCCGGGTCGAAACCAGCCCGGAGGACATTCACGGCATGCACGCGGCCAAGGGCATCCTGACCGCGCGCGGCGGCATGACCTCCCACGCCGCCGTGGTCGCGCGCGGCATGGGCCGCCCGTGCGTTTCAGGCGCGGGCAGCCTGTCGATCGACAAGGTCGCCAAGATCCTGCGCGTCGGCGGCCGCGAGCTGAAAGAGGGCGACATCCTCACCATCGACGGTTCGACCGGCGAAGTGATGGCGGGCGAAGTCCCCACGGTCCAGCCTGAGCTGGCCGGCGATTTCGGCACGCTAATGGTCTGGGCCGACAAGGTCCGCCGCCTGCGCGTGCGCGCCAACGCCGAAACGCCGCAAGACTGCAAGGTCGCGCGCGAATTCGGCGCCGAGGGTGTCGGCCTGTGCCGCACCGAACATATGTTCTTCGACGCCGCCCGCATCACCGCCGTGCGCGAGATGATCCTGGCGGACAGCGAAAAGGGCCGCCGCGTCGCACTCGACAAGCTGCTCCCCGAACAGCGCGATGACTTCGCCCAGATTTTCATGGTGATGGCCGGCCTCCCCGTCACCATCCGCCTGCTCGATCCGCCGCTGCATGAATTCCTGCCGCACGGCGAATCCGAATTCGAAGAGGTTGCCAGGGCCGCCGGCGTCAGCGTCGATGTGCTCAAGCGCCGCGCGGCAGAACTGCACGAATTCAACCCTATGCTCGGCCATCGCGGTTGCCGCCTTGGCGTCACCTATCCCGAAATCTACGAAATGCAGGCGCGCGCGATCTTCGAAGCGGCGCTGATCGTCAAGCAGCGTGAGGGCGACGCGCCAATCCCCGAAGTCATGATCCCGCTGGTCGCGACCGCTAAGGAACTGGAACTGATGAAGGCGATCGTCGATCGCGTCGCCGCAGAAGTCTTCGCCGAACAGGGCGACAGCGTCGAATATCTGGTCGGCACGATGATCGAATTGCCCCGTGCGGCGCTCAAGGCCGGGGAAATTGCGGGTGTGGGCGAATTCTTCTCGTTCGGCACTAACGATCTCACCCAGACCACGATCGGCATCAGCCGCGACGACGCTGGCCGCTTCCTGACGCAATATGTCGACAAGGGCATCTTCGCGCGCGACCCGTTCGTCAGCATCGATGTCGAGGGCGTTGGCGAACTGATCGAAATCGCGGCGGAGCGGGGCCGCAAGACCAGGCCCGACATCAAGCTTGGCATTTGCGGTGAACATGGCGGCGATCCGGCCTCGATCGCTTTTTGCGAAGCGACCGGGCTGGATTATGTCAGCGCCTCGCCCTATCGGGTGCCCATCGCCCGTCTGGCGGCGGCGCAGGCGGCTCTGGCGCGCCGGACGGATTGATCGTCCGGCCTGAGCGTCATCCGGCTCAGATGTCCGTCTTCAAACGGTCATAGCGCTGGCTGTGTTCGTCAAACTTGCCCGCCTGAAGCAGTTGGGCCTGTTCGCGCCACTCATCCCGCGCGATCAGTCCCGGCTTGCGCCCAAGGCGCGCTTCCAGCGTCGCTTGCTCTTCCTGACTTAGCGCAGCGATCTGCGCGTATCGATGATAGCCGGCTTCGTTCAGTGCCATTTCGTCCTGAGCCGACACCGTCCTGATGCGCGTCAGATCGTCATGGCCATGTGTCGCTGTGGCTGCGGTCGTTGCCGTGCCCGCACCGATGGGTCCGCGCTGCTGCTCCAGCTGTTCGATCCGGGCCTTGGCAGCCGCAATCTGTACGTCCCCGTCCTTGCGCGTCCGGTCGTGGGCATGGCGCTCGTCTCGCCACGCCCGCTTGTATTTCCCCCGCCCGCTCAAGATCAGTCCCATCAGCAGGCCGATCATCAGGGTTATCGCCAGCAGCGCGATATCATTGATGGTGAAGCTCATATGACATCCTCTTCACAGCCGAAACGGTTGGAAGTCGCATAAGGTTGCGACCAATGCCCTTGGCGGTAGATAGTTCGGGGAAAGGCGAAAAAGGGGCTTGCCAGAGCCGGCGGCCGCGTATATCCGCGCCACTCCAGTGCACCCGTAGCTCAGCTGGATAGAGCATCAGACTACGAATCTGAGGGCCGGGCGTTCGAATCGCTCCGGGTGCACCATTTGCTTCAAACCCACCTTCACGCCACCAAAAAGCGTGAAAGGTGAGGATGTTAGCGGCGTTCTAAATCCGCTATTCCGGACATATTGGAGCCGATCCGCAAAAATGAGCGTAAGGACCATTTGCTTGAGTTCAAGCTGGCCAGAAGTCCATAATATATAAGGCTTTTTGACGAAGGCCATTGCAGTTCTAAATGCGTCGTCGAAAGTGCCCAGCAGAGTGCCGCACTTGGCGGCCTGCTCCTTCAGTTCGACCTTGCGGGCCTCGGCCTCGAAGAGTCGCTGTTCATAGGCAGCAATGAGCGTCTTGTTCTCGGTTCCCAAAGTGCGCTCGACAAGTTTCTTGGCTTCGCGCTCGACCTCCCGGATTTCGAGGGCAAGGGCGGCCTTCCGTTTTGCGGCCAAATCGTCCTGCTGGTGCCAATGATGGCTCAGCACGTCATGCATCAGGTCATACATGGCGGGCGCTGGCGTGATGGATTTCAGAAGTTCCTCAAACTCGCCTTCGATCTTCGCGCGCGGGATCGAGAGGCCATAGTCCTCACAGGACTTCACGCGGCAATGATAATAGGCGTAGCGCTTGCCCGCTTCCTACAAAGCCACCCCGATTTTCCAAAAACTTCGCATGGCACGGTCAAGGACCAGACGGCCAAAAACATTCTGATGAACCCGCTCTACGCCGGATATGTCTATGTGCCCGAATGGGATGTTTCCCTGCGACCGGGGCATCATCCCGCACTTGTCAGCTTTGACACCTTCCAGCGCGTCCAGCGCCGCCTACAGGGCAATAGCAAGGGCTTGGTGCAGACGGACAACAGCGCCGACTTCGCATTGCGTGGCCATGTCGTCTGCGGCTGCTGTGGGACTCGCCTGACAAGTTGCTGGGCAAAGGGCAGCATGGGCAACTTCCGCCTGCGTCGCCAGATGACCGCAGGCAAAACCCTCGATGGCATTTTGTATGATCGTTGCCATCGGCTCGTCGCGCAGGATTTGGGCGCGGTCGTTCCGGCTTTCCTTGCGGCGATATTTATAGCCATATCCTGCGCCTTGATCGTCTCGGCTTCACCGATCAGGCGGCGCAATGTCGGTGCGATAGTTTCACGAATGGTCTGCTTGGTCTTCTCGACACTATCAAGGCCGTCAGGCTTTCCGAGCCTTTCCCGCACTTCCTTGGCTTTCCTGCCAAGCAGGCGAGGGATAGAGAATGTTTCGCCCTGCCACGAAATGGCGACGTGATCGCGGTCGTCGCCCCGCGCAAGATACAGGCCGCGTGATGACAGTGCTTTGGCGAAAGAGTCTGCATTGTCCGAGTCCGCCCATGCTTCCTGCGCCAGCGTCTTCATATGCTTCATATCACGGCCCATGCGCTGGGCCTGCTGGTATTCGGCGAGAGTGAAGTTGCGGGGGTCGCGGTCTTCTCTATCGATCATGCCGCGCGGCATGTCCCAGCCGCGCTCTACGAATATCTCCTTTGACAGGTTAAAAAGGCGCTCCTTGAAAAAGGGCAGCGGCTTGACCGTCAGCGTATCGCCATCGATCCGGCTAATGACAAGATGGCAATGCCGCCTCCCGTCATTTTCGTGAAAGACTGCAATGTGCGGCTGTTCGGCTAGGCCGATGCGTTCTTTGATCCGGCGAATGGCATCGTCAAAAACATCGTTGCCCACGCGCTCTGTCGGCGGCGGTGAGAGTGACACGTGGAAGAGGTATTTTTGAGACCGGACACCCGAGGCTATAGCGTCGGTGTCTCGCATCGCGCCATGTACGTCGTCGGCCATGAATCCATCAACCGAATGCACCTCGACCCGCTCGTTCCGCTTCTCGTTCAGAAGATATTTGCCGAGCGCAACGGCATCGCCCCTCGTGGACGCCTTGAAGATCATCGGCGGCGCTTTTTCGGGAGAAGGGTAAGCAGGATGTCCCGGATGGTGATCAGCGCGCGGCTCGCTTCGCAGACTACGGCTTCAGTTTCCGGGGTGACGGTAATGGTCCGCTCGTTGATCGCCTTCGCAATCTGGTTGAGGTTACTGCCGATACGAGAAGTGCCCAGCCAATTATAGATGCGGGCAAGACTGTCCCTGTCTTGCGGCGTCAGTTCATTCCGGTCCCGGACAGTTGGCAAGTCCAGATACAGGTCAGCACACATTTTGAAAAACGCGCCCAGCGGCATTCCGGCTGCGCCGAGCAAATAGCGGGCGCGCTCGTCCACCGAGAGCCGGACGCTATGCGGGGCTTCCCGTTTGGGCTTTTTATCTGACATGGGTGCATCTGGAAATAAAAGAGCGCATGACCCGCATCCGTGGGAATGCAGGTCATGCGCTCATGGTTGAACGAAGCTGGGGAATTACGACGGATTACGGTGCGGGCGGATCAGGACCTTCTAGGATTTCTGCCGGGATTTCCGAAAGGCGCTCGTTCCAGTCGGCCAAGATGGCGAACAGTTCGTTCAAACTCTCTCCATCCGGGTGCACCACTTTCCCCATTTCCACTTTCGCGGGTTGCAAAAGCCTGAAAAAGCGCAAGGGCCAGTGGCGTTTCAAGCCCGCTATTCCAAGCGATCCATGAAAACGAACGTCAGCACGATGTGGCTGTGGTCGACTGCCGCCCGCCCGCCTGGAGAACGCTCAACGCTTGCGCGTCAGCTCGCGCATCGCCGCGTCCAGCCCGTCGATCGTGAGCGGATACATGCGGTCATTGACCAATTGACGGACCATCTTGCCCGACTGGCTATAGTCCCAATATTGTTCGTCCGCGGGATTTATCCACACGGTCGCGGGATAGGTGCCGGTCAGCCGTTGCAACCACACAATGCCCGCTTCCTCGTTCATATGTTCGACCGATCCGCCCGGATGAGTCAGCTCATAGGGACTCATCGCCGCGTCGCCGACCAGGATCACCTTATAGTCGTGACCATATTTGTGCAGGATATCCCAGGTCGGGATGCGCTCTGAAAAGCGGCGGCGATTGTCCTTCCACACGCCTTCGTACAGGCAGTTGTGGAAATAGAAGAATTCCAGATTCTTGAATTCGCTGGTCGCGGCCGAAAACAGCTCCTCGCACAGCTGGATGAACGGGTCCATGGAGCCGCCGACGTCGAGAAACAGCAGCAACTTGACCGCATTGTGCCGTTCCGGCCGCATGCGGATGTCGAGCCAGCCCTGCCGCGCGGTGCCGCGAATGGTTTCGTCCAGGTCCAGTTCGTCCGCCGCGCCTTCGCGTGCGAAGCGGCGCAGGCGGCGCAGCGCAACCTTGATGTTGCGCGTGCCAAGCTGGCGCTGATTGTCGAGATTCTGGAATTCGCGCTTTTCCCAGACCTTTATCGCCCGCTTGTTCTTGCTCGTTCCGCCGATCCGCACGCCCTCGGGATTATAGCCACCATTGCCAAAGGGGGATGTGCCGCCGGTGCCGATCCACTTGCTGCCCCCCTCATGGCGGCCCTGTTGTTCCTCCAGCCGCTTTTTCAGCGTCTCCATGATTTCGTCCCAGGATCCGAGCGACTTGACCTTGGCCATCTCCTCGGCGCTGAGGAATTTTTCCGCGACCAGCCGCAGCCAGTCTTCGGGAATGTCAGCTCCTTCGACGGTGTTCGCGCCTTCAAGCCCCTTGAATATCCTGGCGAAGACCTGGTCGAACCGGTCGAGCAGCCCTTCGTCCTTCACATAGGTCGCGCGCGCCAGATAATAGAATTCCTCCGGCCGCCGGCCGATCACTTCGCGGTCGAGCGCTTCGAGCAGCAGCAGATGTTCCTTGATGCTGGCCGGAATGCCGGCAGCGCGGAGCGCGTCGAGAAAATTGAGCATCATG
This sequence comes from Sphingobium anseongense, assembly GCF_037725245.1. Lineage (NCBI taxonomy): Bacteria > Pseudomonadati > Pseudomonadota > Alphaproteobacteria > Sphingomonadales > Sphingobiaceae > Sphingobium > Sphingobium anseongense. The sequence continues at coordinate 74,300 of NZ_JBBJUL010000009.1, forward strand.
ATATTGGACTTGTCGGCCAGCGCGCCTGGCGATGCAAGTCTGCGATGACCGGGCGGCGCGGTTTACCGCCCCTTGCGATCACCCTTGCTGGCGACGATCAGGGTGCGGGCGCCGTCCGCGCCATAGGCGGTGGTCGATCGCGCGCGCGCGGTCGCCGGGTCCTTGCCGTCGAGCATGGCGGCGATCTGGGTTTCGCTCGGCAGGCGGTCATAGGCGTCATAGACTTCGGTGCGGCCGACCGAATGGATCGACAGGCGATAGCCGCCGCTCGTGCCGACAGGGTCGAAGGCCATCACTGTGCCGCCATCATCCACCGGCACCAAAACCGAACCGCGAGCATCGCCGGCGCTCTGCAAAATCTCAAGAGCGCCGGATGTCGTTTCGACATGGCCGCGCACGCACAACGCATCGCGCCCGTCGCGCGGAAAGCCGGGCTGGCGCGCGGTGATGTCGGTCGATGCGTCATACAGGAGGCGCGCGATGCCCCTCGCCGGGGCCAGGCAGGACGCAGGTGCCAGCGGCGCGGCGGGCAGAGGCGTGGCGGCGGCGTCGAAGCGAAGTCCCGCAAGCATCGCGTCCAGCCCCGCCAGCACTTCTGCCCGCCGCTCGCTGGGGCCTGTGATCCGCAGCTTCACCATCCAGCGTCCCGTGTGAAGCAACGCCGCGGCGGTGGTGAGGTGGCCGTCCGCCGCGTCGTCATAGACCGCACGGATCGCGGCGCCGGGCTGGCCGCCGACGCTGACGCTGTCATAGGATGTGCGGCGGGTCTTGCCGCCGAACCGGTCCATGATCGCGCGGTCGGTCATGTACGCGCCAAGCGCCGCATCGGCGAATCCTGGCATATAGATATAGATGGTGCCCTGCACCGCGCCGTCGGCCGACACATATTGTGCGACATTGTCGATGCCCCGGCCGCCGTTGGAAATCTCGCCCGTCCTGTCGAGCGCCAGCGTACCCGCGCTCATCGGCGCAGCGATGCCGGCGGCGCTCACCCGTACGGTGTCGGCGGTCGTCGTCCAGGCGCCATCATCGCTGGCGGCAAGCGCGATGGACGCGCTGGTCGCCGCCAGGGCGGCCAGGAACAGGGAAATCACGCACTTGGGCATGGACATCCTTCCTAAAATCAAACCGTCTGTCGCGGCTTTGAACGGAAAGGATCACATGTATTTCGCAGTGGCGCAAGACCCTGATGTCAGGTCAAGGGCCGAATTTTCGCCGATAATGCGGCGATGCGGGACAGCGGCTGCCGGCGGGAAGCGTCAGCGGCCCTGTCGCCGGCTCATGAACGCCAGCCGTTCGAACATCATCACATCCTGTTCGTTCTTGAGCAGCGCACCGTGCAGCGGCGGAATCGCCTTGCTGCTATCGGCAGACTGGAGCACGTCGAGCGGCATGTCCTCGGCCAGCAGCAGCTTGAGCCAGTCGAGCAGTTCGCTGGTGCTGGGCTTTTTCTTGAGGCCGGGCACTTCGCGGATATCGTAGAAGATATCGAGCGCGCGGTTGACCAGGATCTTCTGGATGCCGGGGAAATGCACGTCGATGATGGCCTGCATCGTCTGGCGTTCGGGAAATTTGATATAGTGGAAGAAGCAGCGGCGCAGGAAGGCGTCGGGCAGTTCCTTTTCATTGTTCGATGTGATGATGACCACCGGCCGCTCGACGGCGGCGATCGTTTCTCCGGTTTCATAGACGTGAAACGCCATGCGATCGATTTCCTGCAACAGGTCGTTGGGAAATTCGATGTCGGCCTTGTCGATCTCGTCGATCAGCAGGACGGGCAGGGTGGGGCTGGTGAAAGCCTCCCACAGCTTGCCCTTGCGGATGTAATTGGAAATGTCGTGAACCCGCTCTTCGCCGAGTTGGCCGTCGCGCAGGCGGGCGACTGCGTCATATTCATACAGTCCCTGATGCGCCTTGGTGGTCGACTTGACGTTCCATTCGATCAGCGGGGCACCCAGCGCGTCTGCGATCTGTTGCGCCAGAACGGTCTTTCCGGTGCCCGGCTCGCCCTTGACCAGCAGCGGGCGGCGCAGCAGCACGGCGGCGTTGACCGCGACTTTCAGATCATCGGTCGCCACATAATCGGCGGTGCCTTCAAAACGCATGCGCGACGTTCCATCCCTCTTGCAGTGCCGCACAGAGGTAGGGAAAGGCTTGGGCGCACGCAAGCGTGGAAGCAGGGGAGACGGGCTAGCCCTGTTCGCGGGCGCGAAGCCCGGCGCGAGCCTGCATCAGGTCCCACAGGCCGCGATGCTGGCTGAGCAGTTGGCGCGCGCCGAACAGGATTGCGCGGTCGATGCCGTCGTCTCCGCCGATCGACGCGGCGACGCCCAGCGTCTCTTCGCGATCGGGCAGGGTGCAGGGCTGGGGTTCGAGCCCCACGCGCAGCGCCGCCATGTCGAGCAGGCGGCGTACGCTTTGCCAGTCGAGCGCCAGCGCCAGCGCCGCGCCCATGGCGCAACCGCGCCGGTCGGACTGGGCGAGCATGTCGAGCGCATGGCGTTGCTGGCCGACCGCCGTTTCGCAATCGGCCTGGCCGGCGGTGCTGGGGGCGGGCCCGACGGCGACCGTGACCTGGGCCAGATAGGCGCGTTCACGCGCGAAGGCGTCGGCGGCCTGCACTAGCCAGGCGCGGGCACCATTGTCGGCCGAACGAGTCGCGGCATGATCGATCACACCCGGATGGCGACCGTGGAGCATGCAGAGATAATAAGCGGCATCCGCCAGATCCGCGATCGACTGCGGCCGCGCGCCCGGCTCGCGGCTGCCTGCCTGAGCCACATAGCCGTGACCGGCCGAACCGTCGGCGCGCGCCAGAGCATCGAGAATATGGGAGACATGTCCTCCCTTATGCAACGGTATGGCTTCGCTCATCGTCGGATCCCCGCAGCCCGCGCGCGCTAGCAGGGCTTGGCAGCGTTTCTACGGGTCCGGAGTAAATAGCAGGTTAAGCGCGCGCCAGGCCGAGGGCTTTACTGATCGAGAAAACTGCGCATCTTGCGGCTGCGGCTCGGATGCTTGAGCTTCCTCAGCGCCTTGGCCTCGATTTGCCGGATGCGTTCGCGTGTCACGCTGAACTGCTGGCCCACTTCCTCCAGCGTATGATCGGTGTTCATGCCGATGCCAAAGCGCATGCGCAACACGCGTTCCTCGCGCGGCGTCAGCGACGCCAGAACGCGGGTGACGGTTTCCTTGAGGTTCGCCTGAATGGCCGCGTCCACGGGGATGATCGCATTCTTGTCCTCGATGAAGTCGCCCAGATGCGAATCCTCCTCATCGCCGATCGGCGTTTCGAGGGAGATCGGCTCCTTGGCGATCTTCATCACCTTGCGCACCTTCTCCAGCGGCATGGAAAGGCGTTCGGCCATTTCCTCCGGGGTCGGTTCGCGGCCCTGTTCGTGCAGGAACTGGCGGCTGGTGCGGACCAGCTTGTTGATCGTTTCTATCATATGGACCGGAATACGGATGGTCCGCGCCTGATCCGCGATTGAACGGGTGATCGCCTGCCGGATCCACCAGGTCGCATATGTGCTGAACTTGTAGCCGCGACGATATTCGAACTTGTCGACCGCCTTCATCAGGCCGATATTGCCTTCCTGAATAAGATCAAGGAATTGCAGGCCGCGGTTCGTATATTTTTTAGCGATGGAAATGACCAGGCGCAGGTTCGCCTCGACCATTTCCTTCTTGGCGATGCGCGCTTCGCGTTCGCCCTTTTGCACCATATTGACGATGCGGCGAAACTCGCCGAGCGACATGCCGGTCGCCTGCGCGATTTCGCCCACTTCATTGCGAATGCGCTCGACCGCGCGCTCTTCGGCGGCGGCAAAGGCGGCCCATTTCTTGTCGATGCCGCTGATCTTGTCCATCCACCCATCGTCAAGCTCATGATTGACGTAGCGGTCGAGGAAATCCTTGCGCGGCACCTTGTGCCGTTCGGCCAGGCGCAACATCTGCCCGCCCAGCGCGGTCAGGCGCCGGTTGTAGGCATAAAGCTGATCGACCAGATATTCGATCTTCTGCTGATGAAACTGGACGCTTTCGACCTGCGCGGTCAGACTTTCGCGCAGCTCGTGATAATGATCTTCCTGCTTCTGGCCCATCGCCTCGCCGTTGGCCATCGCGGCCATGCGGGTTTCCTGGATTTTCGAAAAGGCGCGGAAAATCTCGGTAATGGTCGCGAATTTCTCCAGCGCCATGGGCTTTAGCGTTTCTTCCATCTGGGCGAGGGAAAGCGTGTTGTCCTCTTCCTCCTCCTCTTCCATCCGGGGCGTGCGCCGTTCGGTCAGGCCGTCTTCCTCTTCGGCGTCGGCGGATTCCTCTTCAGGCTCCTCCTCTTCCTTGAAGCTGGGACCGGCGGTCTTTTCGCTGATCTCTCCATCGTCATCCTCGGCGCCTTCCTCCAGGCTCTCCGGGGCGGGGTCCTTGGACAGCATGGCGTCGAGATCCAGTATCTCGCGCAGCTGCATTTCGCCGTTATTGAGCGCGGTCGACCATTCGATGATCGCGTTGAAGGTGGTCGGGCTTTCGCACAGCCCCAGGATCATGGTGTCGCGACCGGCCTCGATCCGCTTGGCGATGGCGATTTCGCCCTCGCGGCTGAGCAGTTCCACCGCGCCCATCTCGCGCAGGTACATGCGAACGGGATCGTCGGTGCGATCGACCGTTTCCTTCTTCTTTTCGCCGACCGGCCGGGGCGCGCCTTCTTCGTCCTCGGCCGCCTCGTTGGCGTCGTCGGCGTCGTCCTCGCGTTGCTGGTCCTCGTTATCGTCGCTGGCTTCTTCGTTCTCGACGATGTTGACGCCCATGTCGTTGAGCGCGGACATCACATCCTCGATCTGCTCGGAGGACATCTGGTCCTGCGGCAGCGCGGCGTTCAGTTCGTCATAGGTGATGTAGCCGCGCTTCTTGGCGCGGGCGAGCAGCTTCTTGACCGACGCTTCGTTGAGGTCGAGCAAAGGCGCATCGCCGCTGTCGACTTCCTCGCCCGCACCCTTGCCGTTTGCCTTGCTTGCCATCTATTCGCCTTAACTGCGTCGCCACCAGAAGGGCGATCGATCAAATAATGTCTTCGGACTGCACCAGTTCCGCCAGTCGGCGGTCATGTTCCGCCTTCAACTGACGCACCCGCTGCTGCTCGGCGAAGGTTTCTTCGCTAAGCTCTTCGCTTGCTCGCCTCGTGGCCTCCGCCAGTGCCGCCTCCAGCTCGGGACCCTGCGCCATCACCCGAATGGCTTCGTCCAGATCGCGCCGCGCGCGACCGGCATCGGCCTCTTTCCTGTGGGGGGTGAATGTGAAGGTATCGGCCCGGAGCATCCCCTTAGCCATATTATACAAATCACCTTGGCCCCATATGGTAAGGAGGGCGATGGTTTCAACTGTTTCTTTGCGAAACGAAGCGCTGATCATGGCGGCGAGCAATTGCGCCAGCGCAGGGTCGGCGACCTTGAGCGCCGACAGCGCTTCGCGATGCACCGCGATCTGATCGGGATGGCGCAGCAGGCTGGCGACCACCGCGCGCAACAGGCGCGCCTCCAGCCCGGTCGCGCCGATCGCGCGGGCGTCTCCGGTGGCCGGCGGCAGCGGCGCTTTCCAGTTGCCGCGCCGGTCCCGTTGCCAGCCCGCACGCGCGCCGCCGCCCTGGCTTTGTCGCGGTTGCGCGGCAAAGCCGGGTCGCGCGAAGAACAGCGCGTCGTAGCGTTCGCGAAACATGTGGACATAGTGGGCGCGCACATCGCCATGCCCGATGCTGTCCGTGATCGCTGACAGGCGCTGCTTGAGCGCGGCGCGCTGTTCGGGCGTGTCGAGCGGGGCGGCGGCGCATTCATGGTTCCAGAGCCTGTCGACCAGCGGTTCGGCACGGTCGAGCACCGCTTCGAACGCGGCCGGGCCGCTGGCCCTGACCAGATCGTCAGGGTCCTGTCCCGCCGGCAGGGTGGCAAAGGCCAGGCTGTAGCCGGGGCGGAGCAGCGGCAGCGCGCGCATCGCCGCGCGGACCGCCGCCTTCTGTCCCGCCGCGTCGCCATCGAAGCACAGGATCGGCACCTGGGCCATTTTCCACAGCCGTTCGATCTGATGTTCGGTCAGGGCCGTGCCCAGTGGCGCGACCGCCTCGCCAAAGCCGGCCTGAGCAAGCGCGATAACGTCCATATAGCCTTCGACGACGAGGACCCGTCCGCTGTGGCGGCTGGCGGGGGACGCGCGGTCGATATTGTAGAGCGTTCGTCCCTTGTCGAAGAGGGGCGTATCGGGCGAGTTGAGATATTTGGGTTCGCCCGCGCCCAATATCCGTCCGCCAAAGGCGATGATCCGGCCGCGAATGTCACGGATGGGCAGCATCAGGCGACCGCGAAACCGGTCATAGCTCTCGCGCTTCCTGGCTTTTTCGCCGTCCGCTTCAGCTCCGTCGGGATCGATCAGCAGCCCGGTCTCCACCAGCATCGGTTCGCCGAAGTCCCGCAGCGCGGTCTTCAGCTTGCCGCGCGAATCGGGGGAATAGCCGAAACCGAACGCCCGCCGCGTTGCATCGCCGATGCCCCGCTGGATCAGATATTGGCGCGCATCGCCGCCATCTATGCCGCCAAGCTGATCCTCGAAAAAGCTCTGCGCCGCCGCCATGACGTCATGCAGGCCCTTTGCCTGCTCGGCCCGGTGCGCCGCGCGCGGATCGGGCGCGGGCACGTCCAGTCCCGCCGCCTGGGCGAGTTCCCTGACCGCCTCCATGAACGGCAGCCCGCGCTGGTCGGTCATCCACCGGATCGCATCGCCATGGGCACCGCACCCGAAGCAATGGTAGAAACCCTTTTCGTCGTTGATCGTGAAGCTGGGCGTCTTCTCGTTATGGAAAGGGCAGCACGCCTTATACTCGCGCCCGGCCTTCTGCACCTTGATCGTGCGGCCGATCAGGGTGGAGAGCGACGTGCGGGCACGCAGTTCGTCGAGGAAGGCGGGGGTGAGGGTCATGAAGCGCTTAAAGCCCCTCCCTTCCAAGGGAGGGGTTGGGGTGGGTGATCTTTTGCCGTTCGGGTAATGCCGAGGCCCTTTCGAGGATCAAAGTTAGCACGCCATCCTGTCGGCGGAACTTGAATCCACCCAGTCTGGAAGCGCGCAAATGCGCCCATAGCCGCGTCTCATATTCGCCCGGTTTGCGGCGCATGTCGCGTGCATATCGGCCCAGCCTTGCGTTGATGCGTAGCGCCATTACCCACCCCAACCCCTCCCTTGGAAGGGAGGGGCTTTATAGTGTCACCCCAAAGCCGCCTTCACCAGCCCGCTCGCCTTGCTCATGTCGATCACCTGGCCGTGGCGTTCCTTGAGCACCGCCATCACGCGGCCCGTATCCTTGACGCTCGTCGCGCCCACCTCCGCCTTGATCGCTTCGATGGTCGCGCGGGTTTCGTCCTCGCTCAATTGCTGGGGCAGGAAGCCTTCGATCACGTCCAGTTCGGCCTGTTCCTTCGCGGCCAGTTCCTCGCGGCCGCCGCTGGTGAACATCTCGATCGATTCGCGGCGCTGCTTGATCATCTTCTGGAGCACTTCGACAACGATGGCGTCGTCGTCGGGCAGGCTGGAAGCGGTGCGCAGTTCGATGTCGCGGTCCTTGAGCTTGGCCAGGATCAGCCGCACGGCGGCCAACCTGTCCTTGTCCCCCGCTTTCATGGCGGTGAGCTGGGCGCTCTTGATGCTCTCGCGAATCATGGCGAATATGTCCCTGTTTATCGGAAAGGAGCAGATATAACGGCAAAAGAGATTTTTAACAGTCGTTGACCCGGAGCCGCGTGAGGCATAGGTGACCGGCCGTTTAACCCGCTGCAGACGGGTTCCCGCCAAAGCATAAAAGGACCGCCCGACCATGGCTGACGCCAAGACCCTCATTGTGCCCAAAGGAGCGACGGGGGTGCTGGTATTGGCGGATGGGACCGCCGTGTTCGGGCGCGGCTTCGGCGCGGTGGGCGATGCCGTGGGCGAACTGTGCTTCAACACGGCGATGACCGGCTATCAGGAAGTGATGACCGACCCCAGCTATGCCGGACAGATCGTCACCTTCACCTTTCCCCATATCGGCAATGTCGGCACCAATATGGACGATGTCGAGGCCGACAATCCGTTCGCGCTGGGCTGTGTCGTGCGGCAGGACGTGACCGAACCCAGCAACTTCCGCAACGCGCAACCCTTCGACCAGTGGATGAAGGATCATGGCCGCATCGGCATTTCGGGTGTCGACACGCGCGCGCTGACCCGGATGATCCGCATCCAGGGTGCGCCCAATGCGGTGATCGCCCATGATTCGCAAGGCCGGTTCGATCTGGCCGCGCTGGCGGCGAAGGCGGCGGCGTGGCCGGGGCTGGAGGGCATGGACCTGGCCATCGAGGTGTCGGCCAAGGACATCCGGCTGTGGCGCGATGGCGGCTGGACGCTGGGCAAGGGCTATAGCCTGGGCGAAGCGGGGGCGGATCGTCCCCATGTCGTCGCAATCGATTATGGCGCAAAGAACAACATCTTCCGCAATCTGGTGAAGGCCGGCGCGCGCGTCACCGTGCTGCCTGCCACCGCCACCTATGAGCAGGTGATGGAACACAAGCCCGACGGCGTGTTCCTCTCCAACGGTCCGGGCGATCCCGCCGCGACCGGCGCCTATGCGGTGCCCGTCATCGCGGCACTGCTGGCGCAGGATATATCGATTTTCGGCATTTGCCTTGGCCACCAATTGCTGGCGCTGGCGGTGGGGGCAACGACGCTCAAGATGCATCAGGGCCATCGCGGCGCGAACCATCCGGTCAAGCGGCTGGACGACGGCCTGGTCGAGATCACGTCGATGAACCATGGCTTCGCGGTCGATGCCGCCACGCTGCCCGCGAATGTCCGCGCGACCCATATATCGCTGTTCGACGGCAGCAATTGCGGCATCGAACTGACCGACCGCAACGCCTTTTCGGTCCAATATCACCCCGAAGCCTCGCCGGGGCCGCAGGACAGCTTCTACCTGTTCAAGCGCTTCGTGGAAGGACTGGCCAAGTGAGCGTCAAACTCCCCCCGGTCGATGAAGCCCGCCTCGCGGCGGAATGGGAAGCCGACAAGGAAGTGCTTGCCAATCTCGCCGCCAATGGCGACGTGGCAAAGCTGCCGCGCGCCGTGGACGTCAGCTTCAAGGGCAGCGAAAAGGATTTCGACCGCGTCCTCACCATCGCCGGCCAGTTCGGTTTCGTCGAACTGGACCGCGAAGAGAATGAGGATGGCGACCTGTTCCTGTTCCTCGAATGCGAACAGGCGGTGGACGAAGCCTCGATCCGCGCGCTGACGAAGAAGTGCCTCCAGATCGAGCTATTGTGCGGCGTCGAATATGACGGCTGGGGGTGTGAGGCTCGGGCGGGGGGCGTGCATTGAGCAGAGTAGGGCGGCGGTTTTGAAAGCGCGCATGCAAGGTCTGTTGTTGGCATTGGGAGCAATTGTCTGTTTTGCCGGTGCTGGTCTTTTGTGGCTTGATTCGATTTTAGGTGTGGGAACATGCGAAACGTCGATCTTTTCGTCGAACCATTCACCTGATGGAACAGTAGCGGCTCGTATTCAGATGACGGATTGCGGAGCCACAACAGGCTATTCGCGGGTCGTTATGCTTGAAAGTGGCCGATTCTGGAAAAGCGAATGTCGAGCGCTTGCGCTGGATGGAGAGCCGAACGTGATAATGGAATGGCTGTCTGACGATGTTCTAAAGATTGTTCACTTCGCCGCTAAAGCTGACATCATCGGAGCAGAGAACGTCTGCTTTGGTCGCAAAATTGAACTTGTGCAGGGATAACATGCCCAAAAGAACCGACATATCCTCCATCCTCATCATCGGCGCTGGCCCGATCATCATTGGCCAGGCGTGCGAGTTCGATTATTCGGGCACGCAGGCGGTGAAGGCGCTCAAGGAAGAGGGCTATCGCATCATCCTCGTCAATTCCAACCCGGCCACGATCATGACCGACCCGGAATTTGCCGACGCGACCTATATCGAGCCGATCACGCCCGAAATCGTGGCGAAGATCATCGAGAAGGAGCGGCCGGACGCGGTGCTGCCGACGATGGGCGGGCAGACGGCGCTCAACACCGCGCTGGCGCTGTTCAACGACGGCACGCTGGAGAAGTACGGCGTGCAGATGATCGGCGCCGACGCCGAAGCCATCGACAAGGCGGAGGACCGGATCAAGTTCCGCGACGCCATGGACAGGATCGGCCTTGAATCCGCGCGCTCGCGGATCGCCCACACGCTTGAGGAAGCATTGGAGGCCCTCGAATTTACCGGTCTGCCGTCGATCATCCGCCCCAGCTTTACCATGGGCGGCACCGGCGGCGGCATCGCCTACAACCGCGACGAGTTCAAGCGGATCGTCATGGAGGGGCTGGACGCATCGCCCACCACCGAAGTGCTGATCGAGGAATCGCTTCTCGGCTGGAAAGAATATGAGATGGAGGTCGTGCGTGACCGCAACGACAATTGCATCATCATCTGTTCGATCGAGAATGTCGATCCGATGGGCGTCCATACCGGCGATAGCATCACCGTCGCGCCGGCGCTGACGCTGACCGACAAGGAATATCAGATCATGCGTAACGCATCCATTGCGGTGCTGCGTGAAATCGGTGTCGAAACAGGCGGTTCCAACGTACAGTTCGCGGTCAATCCCAAGGATGGCCGGCTCGTGGTCATCGAAATGAACCCGCGCGTGTCGCGCTCCTCGGCGCTCGCGTCGAAGGCGACCGGCTTCCCCATCGCCAAGGTCGCGGCCAAGCTGGCGGTGGGCTATACGCTGGACGAGATCACCAACGACATCACCGGCGCGACGCCTGCCTCGTTCGAACCGACGATCGACTATGTCGTGACCAAGATTCCGCGCTTCGCCTTCGAAAAGTTCAAGGGCGCCGAACCGCTGCTTGGCACCGCGATGAAATCGGTCGGCGAAGTCATGGCCATCGGTCGCAACATTCACGAAAGCATGCAAAAGGCGCTGCGCGGCCTGGAAACCGGGCTGTGCGGCTTCAACGACGTCGATCATCTGGTCGGCGCGCCGCATGACGATATCGTCGCTGCCCTGTCGCAGCCGACGCCGGATCGGCTGCTGGTTGCCGCGCAGGCGCTGCGCGAGGGCCTGAGCGTCGCGGAAATCCACGCCATCGCCAAATATGACCCCTGGTTCCTCGAACGGATGAAGGAGATTGTCGAGGCAGAGGCGCAAGTCCTGGAAAACGGATTGCCGCAGGATGCAGACGGCATGCGCCACCTCAAATCCATGGGCTTTTCCGACAAGCGGCTCGCTTGGCTGGCGCTCAAATCCGCCAATCTGCGCGGCATGGAGCGCGGCATCGCGCGCGGATCGGGCCTCATCCACGAAGCGGTCAAGGCGATGACCGGCGGCGTGACCGAAGCGGAGGTGCGCACGCTGCGCCACCGGCTGGGCGTGCGCCCGGTGTTCAAGCGCATCGACACCTGCGCCGCCGAGTTCGAGGCGAAGACGCCGTACATGTATTCGACCTATGAAGCGCCCCTGTTCGGCGAGCCGGAGAATGAATCCGCACCCACCGACCGCGAAAAGGTCGTGATCCTGGGCGGCGGACCGAATCGGATCGGGCAGGGGATCGAGTTCGACTATTGCTGTGTCCACGCTTGCTTCGCGCTCAGCGACGCCGGCTATGAAACGATCATGGTCAACTGCAACCCGGAAACCGTTTCGACCGACTATGACACGTCCGACCGCCTCTATTTCGAGCCGCTGACCGCCGAGGACGTGCTGGAGATATTGGAAATCGAAAAGTCGAACGGCATTTTGAAGGGCGTGATCGTCCAGTTCGGCGGCCAGACGCCGCTCAAGCTGGCGCAGGCGCTCGAAGATGCCGGCATCCCGATCCTGGGCACCTCGCCCGACGCCATCGACCTGGCCGAAGATCGCGAGCGTTTTGCCGCGCTCATCGACAAGCTGAAGCTCAAGCAGCCCGACAATGGCATCGCCCGCAGCCGGGAGGAAGCGATCGCAGTTGCCAACCGCATCGGTTATCCGGTGCTGATGCGGCCCTCCTATGTGTTGGGCGGCCGGGCCATGGAGATTGTCGACGGCCAGGCGCAGCTTGACGAATATATCACCACTGCGGTCCAGGTGTCGGGCGACTCGCCGGTCCTGATCGACCAGTATCTGCGCGATGCGGTCGAGGTCGACGTCGATGCGCTATGCGATGGCGACGATGTCGTGGTGGCGGGCGTGCTCCAGCATATCGAAGAAGCGGGAGTCCATTCGGGCGACAGCGCCTGTTCCTTGCCGCCCTACAGCCTGAACGCCGGGATCATCGCGGAAATCGAACGGCAGACGCAGGTGCTGGCCCGCGCCCTGTCCGTGCGTGGCCTGATGAACATCCAGTTCGCGGTCAAGGACGACACCGTCTATCTGATCGAGGTCAATCCGCGCGCCAGCCGCACCGTGCCCTTCGTCGCCAAGGCGATCGGCGCGCCCATCGCCAAGATCGCTGCGCGGGTGATGGCCGGCGAAATGCTCCGCGACCTGCCGACCATCGACCGCAATGCCATCGATCATGTCGCGGTCAAGGAAGCCGTCTTCCCCTTCGGTCGCTTTCCCGGTGTCGATCCGGTGCTGTCGCCTGAAATGAAGAGTACGGGTGAAGTGATGGGAATCGATAGCGATTTTGCGACCGCTTTCGCAAAGGCCCAACTTGGCGCGGGCACCGTGCTGCCCACCGGCGGCACCGTATTCATATCCCTCAAGGACAGCGACAAGCCGGTGATCCTTCCCGCCGCGAAAAAGCTCGTAGCTATGGGTTTCCATCTGGTCGCCACCGGCGGCACCGCGCGCTATCTGGAAGAAAGCGGCATCGCGGTCGAAACGGTCAACAAGGTGGCCCAGGGTCGACCGCACATCGTCGATCGCATCACCGACGGCGGCGTCGCGCTGATCTTCAATACGACCGAAGGCTGGCAGTCCTTGAAGGACAGCAAGGCCATCCGCACCAGTGCGCTCCGGCAGAAGGTCGCGAGCTTCACCACCGCCGCCGCCAGCCTTGCGGCGGTCGACGCCATCGAGGCACTGCGCGGTCATGCCCTTGAAGTGCGGGCGCTCCAGTCCTATTATCCGGTGTCGCAAGCCTGACCCCCTGCACAGGAAGCACATGCTGCGGGTGGCCCCATACCGGGGCCGCCAAAGGGAAGTATTGACGAAGGATTTTATGATGGCGACGGTCGAAAAGATGCCGATGCTGCAGATGGGTTATGACAAGATGCTGGCCCAGCTGCGAGAGTTGAAGGCGGAACGTCCGATCATCGTGGAAGCGATCGAAACCGCGCGCGCTCATGGCGACCTGTCCGAAAATGCCGAATATCACGCCGCCAAGGAGCGTCAGGGCCAAGTTGAGGCGACGATCTCCGACCTGGAGGATAAGCTCTCGCGCGCCCAGATCATCGATCCGGCCAGCCTGTCGGGCGACAAGATCGTGTTCGGCGCGACTGTCACCCTGCTCGACGAGGATGACAAGCCCGTGCGATATCAGATCGTGGGACAGGCCGAAGCGGATGCCAAGGCGGGCATGATTTCCTATAACAGCCCGCTCGGCCGGGCTTTGATCAGTCGCCAGGTTGGCGACGAGGTCGAGGTTACGGTGCCGTCGGGCGACAAATTCTATATGGTCGACCGGATCGAATTCATCTGACCCAGCCGGTGATCAACATCAGGCGCATGGTCGGCCGCGTCACCAACTGGATCGCGGCCGCCACCATATTTGTATTTCTGTTGTTGCTGGCGTCCCGCCAGATCGACCATGCCGCGCTGATCGGCGGCGTCATCCCCGCGCGCCTGTCTCATCCCGCTTTGCTGGATGGCATGGCCGCGGTGCCGACATGGCTGACCCCGCTCAGTTGCACGCTGATTCATGCCGGTTGGCTGCATCTGGGCTTCAATCTGCTGATGCTGCTGTTCTGCGGCAGCCAGGTCGAACATGTGCTGGGACGCTGGCTTACGCTGCTTCTCTACGGCCTCGGGGCCTATGCGGCGGCGCTGGCGCAGATCATCGTCGATCCCGCTTCCACCAATCCGATGGTCGGCGCGAGCGGCGCGATTTCGGCGCTGATGGCGACCTATGCGCTGCTCTACAGCCAGCAGAGGGTGAGGGCGATCGGGCCGATTTCGGCCAATATGGTGCGGTTGTTGTGGCTCGCGGCCGCCTGGATCGCGCTTCAGTTGATGATCGGTGTCGCAACGACTGGCGGTGGCGGCGGGATCGGCCAGATCGCCATAGCGGCGCATATCGGCGGATTTCTCGCGGGGTTGCTGCTGACTCGCCCCATTTTATGGCTGCGTTTCCGCCGCGCGCGGCAACAGTTCAACAACAACCGCGCCTGACGCTACAGGGCGGTCAGCCGGCTGGCGGCAACTTAGGCTCCAGCAAGCGGTGCAGATGAACCACGACATAGCGGATTTCCGCATCATCGACGGTGCGCTGCGCGGATGCGCGCCATGCCTTTTCCGCGCTGGCATAGTCGGGGAACACGCCGACCAGGTCGATGGCGTTCAGATCCTCGAATTCCATCGTCTGCGGATCCTTGACCCGCCCACCCATCACCAGGTGCATCTTGCTCATGCGCTCGCCCCTAGATCGATAATATCAGGGCCTCGGGCGATTTGCGATCCGGTGACACAGGATCAACTGCCCCAGGCTTTTGCGTCCATGCGGCTTCTGCCTCGTCAGACGAAACGACCTGCCCGGCGACCGCTTTATCGGGCAAACCGAAACTCTCCCGACGCCGGGGATCGCCAAGCCGCTATTTTTTCGGCAGCCGGTTCTTGAAGGCGTCGCTGACCGCCTCGGCCTTTTGCACCACCAGCGCAAGCATGTCGTCGGCAATGCGCGATGCCATGGTCGCGATGTCGGACGAAACCGCCTGATCCTTGACCGCGACGGCGCTGTCCTTCGCGGCGATTGCGCCATCCCTGGCGGCATCTATCGCGTCACCGGCGCGCGCCTTGACCGTTTCCGCGCCATGTTCGGCCAATGTCCGGGCGGCCAACGCGGCTTCCACCGCGCGCGTGCCGATGGCGCTGGCGACGCCGGGCATCGCGCGCATGGCGGCACGGCTCTTGGGAAAAAGATAGGCGATCACGGCGCCCGCGGCGACGGCGGCCGCTGCTGCTGCGATCGGATGCTCCTGAATGATTTCGTTGGCGCGGGTGGCGGCGCGCTGGCTCTTGTCCTTCACATCGGTGAAGGCTTCGCTCGCCTTGTCGCGCCCGGTCAGGATCATTCCCGTGGCGCTTTCGGTGCCGTCCTTGATCCGGTCGACGGCGCTGCCGGCAATGTCGTTGGCCGCGTCGCGTACGCGGGTCAATTGTCCCTGGATATCAGCCATTGTCATTCTCCGAATTGCGGTCACGCACACGAACGTACAGCCGCTTGAAAAGTGCTGCGATCGGGCGGCGGGCGAGATAGGCGACCAGAGCCGAAGCTGTCGCCGCGACCATCACGGGCCGGTCGCGCACCATATCGCCGGTCTTTGTGCCAAGAGCCATCATGCCTTGCGTCACCTTGTCCTTCGCATCGGCCCTCAGCCGCGCCGGCGTCACCCGCGCCGTCGCGGCGGCGATGCTGTCCAGAAGCGCTGCCCGCCGGGCTTCCGCGCGTTCGGTCGCCGCGCGATAGGCTTCCTCGCTGCTCATGGCTTTGCCGCCTTCTTCATCCGGCTGATCCGCGCTTTCGCCATTACCAGCAATGCGACCGTCACCAGCAGCGCCGCACCGACCACCATGGCGGTCGCGCCGAGCGGACCCCAGGCGGGAGTGAGCGCCAACACACATCCGATCAGAAGCGCGATAAGAGCGGCGAAGGCGAGCATGATCGCGATCGCCGCAAAAATCGTCGCATCCCTGACGCCGGCGCCGATGATCGCGGCGCGCAATTTCTGCCGGTCTATTTCGGCCTGGGTATAGGCACGGCCATCGGCATAGAGCCGCGCGAAAGTCGCGCCGATGCTCTCCTGGGTGTCGCTGTCATATTCGGGCGCGTGCGGAAATTCCGGTTCCGCTGGCTGTTCGATCACATCGTTCCTCCGCCCTGACGGCAGGGGCCGTTCAGTTCCCGTCTGCGCATCCCGATCCGTCAGCGGTTCAGCTGTCATCCGAACCCTTGGCTAGCCGCATCAGCACGAAGCCGACCACCGCCGCCGCGCCGATCGCGACGGCCGGACTCTTGCGCACGAAGTCTCGGGCTTCGGCCATCAATTGATCGACATCCTTGCTGTCGAGCGAGTTGGCCGCTCCAGCCACGCTTTCCGCCGCCTGACGCGCATAATCGCCATATTGCGGCCCAAGTTTCGCATCCACCGTTCCGGCGGTATCGGAAATCAGCTTGGCCAGGCTCTGCATCGCGGTTCCGGTCTTGTCCTTGGCCACGGTCGCCGCGGACATGGCGGTCTTGCTCGCCTGTTCCTTGATCGGGTCGATATGCGCCTTCCAGTCGACTTCGCTAATCTTGCTGGCGGCGGTACGGGCCGCTTTTTCCGCTTGCTCCTTCAAAGGCGCGATCTGCGCTGACCATCCGGACGTGCCGGCGGTCGACCCGCTGTTTTCGGTCACGGGCGACGACGTTGCCGTGGTGTCGCCGGCAGGCTGCGTGCGGCTTTTTCCCGTCGTGCGCTTGGCAGTGGGGGTTTCCGGGGTGTCGACCATCATCTTGTCTCCTCACGCGAATTACTGGACCATCGGCGATGCCGGCAGTGTTTTCTGCCCAATGCTTCGCCGGCGCAAACAGTTCCGTAGCCGTTATCATCGTGAGCATCGGCATTTTTTGCGCTCTGGCAAGCCCCTGCATTGCCATGATGCACTGCCGTGGCTATCGGGGCCGCGTCAGCCGCGCCCCTGGCCGTTTTCAGGGAAGCGCGCCATTCAGGGGAAAGTCATGACCGCCATTCTCGATGTCCATGCCCGCCAGATTCTCGACAGCCGGGGCAATCCGACCGTCGAAGTCGATGTGATGCTGGAAGATGGCAGCTTCGGCCGTGCCGCCGTGCCTTCGGGCGCATCGACCGGCGCCTATGAAGCGGTCGAGAAGCGCGATGGCGACAAGGGCAGATATCTCGGCAAGGGCGTGCTCGCCGCGGTCGAGGCGGTCAATGGGGAAATCGCCGACGAGATCCGCGGCATGGAAGCCGAGGACCAGGGCGAAATCGACGCGGCGATGATCGCGCTCGATGGCACGGACAACAAGTCGCGCCTGGGCGCCAACGCGATCCTGGGCGTCAGCCTGGCGGTGGCCAAGGCCGCCGCGGACGCGCGCGGCCTGCCGCTCTATCGCTATGTCGGCGGCGTGTCGGCGCATGTCCTGCCGGTGCCGATGATGAACATCATCAACGGCGGCGAACATGCCGACAACCCCATCGATTTCCAGGAATTCATGATCATGCCGGTCGGCGCGGAAAGCCTGGCCGATGCGGTGCGAATCGGCGCCGAAATCTTTCATACGCTGAAAAAGGGCCTGCACGACAAGGGCCTGGCTACGGCGGTCGGCGATGAAGGCGGCTTTGCCCCCAACCTCGCCTCGACCCGCGACGCGCTCGATTTCATCATGGAATCGGTGACGAAGGCCGGCTACACGCCGGGCGACGATGTCGTGCTCGCGCTCGATTGCGCCGCGACCGAATTTTTCCGCAACGGCCGCTATGAAATTTCGGGCGAGGGCCTGTCGCTGACGCCCGTTGAAATGGCCGATTATCTCGCGGCCCTGTGCGCCGACTATCCGATCAAGTCGATCGAGGACGGTATGAGCGAGGATGATTTCGAAGGCTGGAAGGCGTTGACCGACAAGATCGGCCATTCGGTCCAACTGGTCGGCGACGATCTGTTCGTGACCAATCCCGCGCGCCTTGCCATGGGCATCGACAAGGGCCTGGCCAATTCGCTGCTGGTCAAGGTCAACCAGATCGGCACGTTGACCGAAACGCTGGCCGCCGTCAGCCTGGCGCAGCGGTCGTCCTACACCGCCGTCATGTCGCACCGTTCGGGCGAAACCGAAGATTACACCATCGCCGACCTCGCCGTCGCCACCAACTGCGGCCAGATCAAGACTGGGTCGCTGGCCCGCTCCGACCGGCTTGCCAAATATAATCAGCTCATCCGCATCGAAGAAGAACTGGGCGATGTCGCGGTCTATGCCGGCCGCTCGATCTTTCGTTCAAAACACGGTTGATCGCGGATTAACCATTTTTCGCTTGCCGGGCGGGAAACGCTGTGATTCAAAGGGGCTATGGCGCAAATCGCTCATCTTCGATCATTGCTGTTTTCCGCGCTTGGCCCCGCCATTGCCATCCTGCTGCTGCTGTTTTTCGCTGCCTACGCCATTTTGGGGTCCAGCGGCATATTGGCGTGGGGCGATTATGCGCGGCAACTGCGGATGGCGCGCGCCCAGCTGGCGCAGGTCCAGGTCGAACAGCGCGAGTTGAAAAACCGCGTCGACCTGCTCAATCCCCGCCGGGTCGATCCTGACCTCAGCGACGAACTGATCCGCCGACAGCTTGGCGTCGTCCATCGCGACGAGATCATCATTCCGCTTAACTGATAGCGCCGCTCTGTTTTGAATGGGCGCTGAGCGCCCCTTGGCGTTGCATTGTCACGGCCGCTGCCCCTATATCGGCGTTTCCATCCCGTCGCGAACAGAGGAAAAATCCTTGGCGAAGTCACCCACGCCGCGAGCCCCGCGCGCCACTGCCTCCCAGCAGCGTGCAACGCGCGCGCCTGCCAAAGCCAAGCCGGCGCAGGCTGGCTCCGATCATAACCGGCCCCGGCCCGACGCGCCCGCCGACTATCCGGCGAGCAAGGACGAACTGCTCGAATTTTACCGCCAGATGGTGTTGATCCGCCGCTTCGAGGAAAAGGCCGGCCAGCTGTACGGCCTTGGCCTCATCGGTGGCTTCTGTCATCTCTACATCGGCCAGGAAGCGGTTGCCGTGGGCATCCAGTCGGCGCTGGAACCGGGCAAGGACAGCGTCATCACCGGCTATCGCGACCATGGCCATATGCTTGCCTATGGCATTGATCCCAACGTCATCATGGCTGAACTGACCGGCCGGGAGGCAGGCATTTCGCGCGGCAAGGGCGGGTCGATGCACATGTTCAGCGTCGAACATAAATTCTATGGCGGCCACGGCATCGTCGGCGCGCAGGTGTCGCTGGGTACGGGCCTGGGCTTCGCGCACAAATATCGCGACGATGGCGGGGTATGCGTGGCCTATTTCGGCGATGGCGCGGCCAACCAGGGCCAGGTCTATGAAAGCTTCAACATGGCCGAGCTGTGGAAGCTGCCGATCATCTTCGTGATCGAAAACAACCAATATGCCATGGGCACCAGCGTCAACCGGTCGTCGGCCGAGGACCAGCTTTACCGCCGCGGCGAAAGCTTTCGCATCCCCGGCCTCCAGGTCGATGGCATGGACGTGCTGGCCGTGCGTGGCGCGACGGAGGAGGCGCTTAAATGGGTCAAGGCCGGCAATGGCCCGATCCTCCTCGAAATGAAGACTTATCGCTATCGCGGCCATAGCATGTCGGACCCGGCCAAATATCGGTCGCGCGAGGAAGTTCAGGCGATGCGCGAGAAATCCGATCCGATCGAGGGTGCGAAAAACCGTCTCGTGGAGCTTGGCGTGGGCGAGGATGAATTGAAGGCGATCGACCAGCAGATTCGCAAGATCGTCGGCGCGGCGGCCGATTTCGCCGAAACATCGCCCGAGCCGGACCCGGCCCAACTCTATACCGACGTGCTGGTGGAGCAATATTGATGGGTGTCGAAATCAAGATGCCGGCGCTCTCGCCGACGATGGAAGAAGGCACGCTGGCCAAATGGCTGGTCCAGGAGGGCGACGACGTGCAGTCGGGCGACATCCTTGCCGAAATCGAAACCGACAAGGCGACGATGGAGTTCGAGGCGGTCGACGAGGGCAAGATCGGCAAGATCATGGTTGCGGCCGGCACCGAAGGCGTGAAGGTCGGAACGGTCATCGCCACTATGGCGGAGGATGGCGAAGTTCAGGGCGCGCAAGCTGCGCCCAAGGCGAAAGTGAGCGCGCCGCCCGCCGGGGCCGGGGAGGAGCCTCAGGCGCCCGGGAAGGCCCAGGGCGGGACGGCCAAGCTTGCCGCCGATGTGCGCGCGGTCCTGACCGATCCAGACCTTCCGCAAGGCACCGAATATGTGAAAACGACCGTGCGCGAAGCGCTGCGCGACGCCATGGCGGAGGAAATGCGCCGCGACGATCGCGTGTTCGTGATGGGTGAGGAGGTCGCCGAATATCAGGGCGCCTACAAGGTGACGCAGGGCCTGCTGGAGGAATTTGGCGGCAAGCGCGTCATCGACACGCCGATCACCGAATATGGTTTTGCCGGTGTTGGCACGGGCGCGGCGATGGGCGGGTTGAAGCCGGTCATCGAATTCATGACCTTCAACTTCGCGATGCAGGCGATCGATCACATCATCAATTCGGCGGCCAAGACCAATTATATGTCGGGCGGCCAGATGCGCTGCCCGATCGTGTTTCGCGGTCCCAACGGCGCGGCGAGCCGGGTCGGCGCGCAGCACAGCCAGAATTACGGACCCTGGTATGCCAGCGTCCCCGGCCTGATCGTCATCGCGCCCTATGACGCGGCCGATGCCAAGGGTCTGCTCAAAGCCGCGATCCGCTGCGAGGACCCGGTGGTGTTCCTGGAAAATGAGCTGGTCTATGGCCGCAGCTTCGACGTGCCCAAGGTCGACGATTATGTCCTGCCGATCGGCAAGGCGCGGATCGTGCGCCCCGGCGACAGCGTCACCATCGTCAGCTATTCGATCGGCGTCGGCCTCGCTCTACAGGCGGCCGAAACGCTGGCGGGCGAGGGGATAGAGGCGGAGGTCATCGACCTGCGGACGCTGCGCCCGCTCGACACCGCAACCGTGCTGGAAAGCCTCAAGAAGACCAATCGCCTGATCGTGGTGGAGGAAGGCTGGCCGACCTGCTCGATCGCGTCGGAAATCGCGGCGGTGGTAATGGAACAGGGCTTCGACGATCTCGACGCCCCGGTCCTGCGCGTCACCAACGAGGACGTGCCGCTGCCCTATGCCGCCAATCTGGAAAAGGCGGCGCTGGTCGATGCCGCGCGCGTGGTCGAGGCCGCAAAGAAGGTGTGTTATCGAAGTTGATCAGGTCGCCGAGAAGGTCGAGCAACTGGCGGCGGTCACGCCTTCGGTGTTGTATATGCCTTTGGTGCCCCCGGTATAATCGCGGTTGTCGCGTACCGTCATGGCCGCCGTTTCCCTGATCGTCGGGATTTTGACGAAATTCGGGCCGATCAGCGGCTGATAGCTGTACACAATTTCGACGAACATGACCGCGCCGTTGGCGGGTGGTTTAACCTTGAACGGGTTGGTGGCAAGGGTGGTGTCATCGTTGCGTTCAGTGGCCGTGGAACCTGAATCCTCGTTGAAATAGCTTCCAAGTTCGGTGGATTTCATGCCTTTGCACCGCTGCCATTTGACGATGTATTTGTTGGCGACCGTGGCTGGTTGCAGGCTGCGGATGATCACCCGGCCATCGGCGAACAGGCCCAGCTTGCCGGCTTGAAGGTTGGCGCCGGCCAGCAGGTCGTTGATCTGCTTTTCGCTGATCGTCTTGTTGGACAGTACGGTGCCGGTGCCGATGCGCGATGCATTGTCGGCCACCATCAGGGCCAACTGGCTGATGCGCATCTTGGTCGTGGTGAAGTTGGCAAGTTCAGCCGCGGTCATCGTGACAATCACGATGAAGGGCAGGCTGAGCGCGAATTCGACGAGCGCCATGCCCGATCGGTTGATGCACAGCCGCGACAATGTGCGCCGCAGGGCGTTCATGGGCAATTCCTGACGGTCACGGCGGCCTGATCGCCAAAGGGCTGGTTGGCCAGCACCGTCGCCGCGCTGACGGTGACATTCGCGGGCAGGCCGACCGTTTTCATGAAGGGAAAGATGCGCGGGTAAACGACCTGGGTGGACAGGATCACCGTATCCTTTGCGCCGCCCTGGCCGGTGCGGCCATTGTCCACATCCCATGATCCGCTGTCATTATTGTCCTCATAAGGTTCGCCATGATCGCAGATGCCGTTGGCGTAGGTGCCCGATGTGGCGTCCGTGAACGGCTCCTTGGCACGCACCGCGGCCTTGGTATAGTCGCGGAAGGACGTGCGGGTAATCGTTACCGTGGCATTGCTGGCAAGGCGCTTGACCTGATCGGTGATGGCGGTGTCCATCGCGGTTTGCACGGCCGAGGTTCCCCCGGTTTCAAGGCTGGAGTCGCGGGCGGCCTTCTGCACCGCGCCCTGCAGAACGCTCTGGACATAGAGCGTGTGGCAAACGTCCAGCACGCCCATCATCATGACCATGAACACCGGCGCGATCAGGCCGAATTCAGTGATCGAGACGCCGGTTCGACTGGCCGTCAGGCGGCGCAACAGGGCGGGGCCGGGCATCAGTTGGTCAACCGCAATTGCGAGATTTCATCGGCGATCGACTTGAACTTGTCGATCAGCAAGGTGCTGTTCGTGGCGTTGTAGAAACGGCCCGAACTGGCGCAATTTTCCAGCCGCGTATAGTCGTCGGTGCCCGCCGCGCCATAATAGATGACCCACAGGGTGATATTCTTGTTCTTGATGGCGCTGCAAAGGGCGACCAGTCGCGCATTGATGGTCGCGACCAGGGTATCGCTGTCGGTCGCATTGGTTTGACGCTGGTCCCACCATGGCAAGCCGTGCGACACATAGTCGGTGTTGTTCGCCACCGCCGTGCCGTCCGTCATGAAGATCATGTGTCGTTCGATCGTGCCGCCATTGGGTGTCAGCGCATTTTCACTGGCGAACAGGCCCGTCGGCGACATGAGCCGCGCGCCCCAGATCAGGCCGATGTCATGATAGGTGTTCCCGTCGGGGGTCAGCGCATCGACATAGGTTTTGAAATCGGTGACTTCGGCCGATGTCTTGTATATCCCCATCTTGCGCGCGGGGCGCGGGCAGTAATAGTTCCGATTGGTCGGCATGTCGTTGATGCCATAGGTCGTCCACCCGTTCGGGCTCCAATTGCCGGCGATCGTCACGGGATCGCGCGTCTTGTTGCCGCTGCCATCCACCCGGCCCCAGACCACGTCGCGCAGCAGCGGCTTCCATTGGGTGTTGCGATCGCTGGTCGGCGCGCTGTCGATATCCATGTCGAACGCCGAAGACGGTATGGGATCATAATCGTCCGCCGGATTGCCGTCGCTGTTCTTGAAGGGCTGTCTTTCTTCGATGCAGCCGTCCCAACTGATCGATGTGCTCGTGCCGTTGGTGCCCACTGGCAGCATGACACTATCATTCCAGCTATACCCTCCTGCTTTTAGGCCACGAACGTCTAATTCGTCCTTTTTGTATATCCATCCTGAAAACACTTGGGTAGTGGTAGTAGTAATCGTGTCGATCCGCCGATACTGTTTGGTGATATTATATGATCTTGTCCTAACAGTCACGACGCATTGCCGGCCAATACCGAAAAAGCCATTAAACTGAGTTTCGTTGCTGTAATCTCTTTCAGTGACAGGCGTATCAGTATACCATGTCGTCGTAGTGGTGTTACCAGATGTTGTCGATGTCTGGCCATAAGGCGAACCCTCAGTTCCTGTGGAAACGCCATCAACGGATCGGCCATCACAATAGCCGGAATAGTTTGCATTGGTCGAACCGGACCAGCTGCTCCAAGAGCCATTTTGCGTCGACAGTAACGTCGGCGTACCCGTCGCAGTTGAAGTGGAAGTGGATGGCGTGAATTGCGGGACGCGTGTCTGATAGAATGGCGTATCTTCCATCCAGCTGTTGTTGAGCAGCTTGCCGACATTGACGTTGGTGGCATAGGGCACGAAGCCGAAGCGCAACTGCACCGTGGCGCTGTTGCCGCCGGTCGGCGTGCTGCCGCAATCGACATTGTCGATGTCGATCTTGGCCAGCGCCTCGTAAAAGCATTTGACCGCTTTTCTCAGCCCGACGATCTTTTTGACCGTGTCGCCGGGGATGGTTTCGTCCATCGACCCTGTCGTATCGAGAACGAACATGACATCGGTATTGGGGATGCGCATTTCCGCGTCGCATGTAATGCTGATGGTCTTGTTGGTCTGGCCAAAGATTTTCATCACCGTCATCGGCACGATGACCGATGCCGTGCCGGTCACCTTGCCGGAACTTTCGGTGAAGCTGCGGCTGGTCGTATTGGTGCCATAGGGATTGGTGCCGAAATTGGCGTCGAACAGTTCGAGCGCGACCGCGTTCGCCTTGTTGCTGTTTGCCGACCACGCGCCCGCGCCCATCTGCTTGCGGCCCCCGAGCGCGCCGGCGTCGCAGGCCTGCTGCAAACGCGCCTTGGTCAGATAGAGACGCGCCATGTCGATGCCGCCGCCGGCCAGGCCGGCAAGCGGGATGATCGCCGCCGCAACCATGGCCAAGGTGCTGCCTGCCTGGCTCTTGCCCAGACGTCCCAGAAATCCCACAGGAGGTTCGATTTGCTTGCCCATCTGTCCTCAGTCACTCATGTCGCGCCCAACACCCCCCACATCCGGGCAAGGCAGCCTTTTCGTCTATGCAGGCGCACTCGTTAGAATGTGTATGAGGAGAATGGTTAAGATGGCGTAATTCCGGGATGATCATGAACGGGACGGGGGAAGATTTTGAGTGACGCTATCGCGCCGCACGGTGCGCTGACCCGTCTGCTGCTTGCCCATGGGGATGCGGCCGGGCGAACGCGGCGGGCGCTTGCCTGGGCCTATGACGAGCGGCTGGCCGATATCATCCGCACCACGTCCGATCCGATGATCGGGCGAATCCGCATCGCGTGGTGGGACGAGGCGCTGGCCGATCCGGCGCGGGCCAAGGGCAGGGGCGAGCCGCTGCTCGACGCGCTGCGCGCGGCGGGCATGGCGGGGGATGCGGGGCTGCGCGCGATGCTGGACGGCTGGGAAGCGCTGCTGGTGCCACAGGTCGACGCTGATGCGATGCGCGACTTCGCCATCGGTCGTGGCGGGGGCCTGTTCACCCTGCTGAGCGGAGTGGACGATCCGCCATCCTGGCTTTGGGACGCGGGCCGCCTGTGGGCGCTATGGGATTTGTCGGGCCATCTCCATTCGGCGCCGGCGCGGGCGGAGGCGGTCGCGCTTGCCGGCCGGCTCGTGCCCGCGCTCAAGGATGCGCGCTGGCCCGCCGCATGGAAATCCATGCGGATCGCTACCGCCCTTGCGCGGCATGACATCATCCGCAACCGCCCGGCTCCGCCCGCGCTTACCCCCGGCCTCTATGCCCGGCTGCTGGGGCTGTTGATACGCCCGCGCTGATGGTCGCGCCGGTTCAGTCCGTATCGGGATCGCGGAAGTTCAAACGCCGCGTCACGCTATAGTCCAGCACGCCGACGAGGAAGTAGCTGATCCACCCCTTGATCAGCGTCAGCACGCCCCGTTGCCGCACATAGGCGTCATAGGTGACGCGCTTGCTGTCCTTCGCATAGCGGTCGATCCGCGCGCGCATCAGCTCGGCAAAATGCCGGTCCTCGATCCGCAGCATCAGTTCCAGGTTGAGGAACAGCCCGCGCATGTCGAAATTGGCGGAACCGATGAACACCGCATCGTCCACCACCAGCAGCTTGATGTGCAGCTTGTTGGGCAGGTATTCGCGGATTTCGACGCCCCGGCGCAGCAGCGGGCCGTACAGCAGGCGGGATGCGGCGACGGTTGCGCCATTGTCCGACCGGGCGGGCAGGATCAGCCGCGCGCCATCGCGTCCCGCCGCTCGCGCGATGCGCTTGAGCATGCCGCGTCCGGGCGAAAAATAGGCCATCACCATGTCGACGCGGCGGGCCTGTTCCAGATCATGCTTGGCGACCTTCGCCCAGGGGCTAAGCCGCCGGGTCGGCCCGCCCACCAGCCAGCGAAACGCGCTGTGCGGATCGTGCCGCAAGGCGGGATGCCAGCGGCGCACCATCGCGCGCAGCGTGCGGAACCGCTGACGCCGGGTGGAAACCCATCGCCACAATTGCGCATACCACAGCACCATCGCCTCGACTTGCGGGCCGCGTATCACCAGCCCCAGGTCGCGCCAGCCATCGGCTTCGACCGGGCCGAAATAGTCGTGGGAGATATTGAACCCGCCGATCATCAGGCGCTCGTCATCGGCGATCGCGATCTTTTGATGGTTGCGGATCAGGTAACGGGTCGATCGGCGCGCACCGAACCAGGCGAAATGGCCGCCCGCCGCGATCAATCCGTCGAACAGCGGCTGGTCCGGGCCACCGCTGCCGAACGCATCGACGATCAGGGTCACCGCCACGCCCCGATTGCGCGCCGCGATCAGCCGGTCGAGCATGATGTGGCCGCTCTCGTCATCGGCGAAGATATAATAATAGAGCTTGAGCGATGACCTGGCACTGTCGATCAGGTCGATCAGGGCGGTCCACAGGGCGGGGCCGTCGTCGATCACGCTCAGGCTGTTTCCCTGCAGCGTCACTTGGACCATCGTTTCGTCCGAATGCGCACCATGGCGTTCCTGCGTCATTGGGTATCCATGCCCCCTAAAGCAGCGCGGAGCCATGCTTTTATGGGCTATTCTTGACTCCTGTGCAGGCCGCTGTTAGGCGCGAACCATACGATCCCCATCAGAGTTTTCAAGGAGGCCCTATTGGCCCGCGTAACCGTCGAAGATTGCGTCGACAAGATTACCAACCGCTTCGATCTCGTACTGCTTGCAGCGCAGCGCGCCCGTGAAATTTCCGGCGGCGCCGAACTGACCGTGGATCGCGATCGCGACAAGAATCCGGTGGTCGCCCTGCGCGAGATCGCCGAAGAAACCGTGTTGCCCGATGAACTTCATGCGTCGGTCGTTGCTTCGCTGCAAAAGGTGCAGATCGACGATGACGATACGCCTGACGAGATCGGCTCGATCGCCCAGTCGGCGGAGGCGCTTCGCCTGACCGCGGCCGCGCCGCCGCGCAACCAGAATATCGGCGGCGATTACGACGGCTGAACTGACCGGTTTGGAGAGGGAAGAGGCCCGGCCCGTTCCAGCGGGACCGGGCCTCATAATTTCGGGCTGAATTTTCTCGCTCGCGCCGCCGTCCGATCCGCTCAGGCCGCGGGCAGCGCCCAGTCGATGGCCCCCCGCCCATGCGCTTCCAGAAACGCATTGGCCTGAGAAAAATGGCGACATCCCAGGAAGCCGTTATGCGCTGAGAGGGGTGAAGGGTGCGCCGCCTTGAGCACCAGGTGGCGGCGGCTGTCGACGAACCCCGCCTTGCGCTGCGCATAGGCGCCCCACAGCATGAACACCACCGGATTGGGCTGGCGGTTTACCGCCTGTATGACGGCATCGGTGAACCTCTCCCAACCCTTGCCCTGATGGGACGCAGCCTGGCCCATTTCGACGGTAAGGACGCTGTTGAGGAGCAGCACGCCCTGTCGCGCCCAATGTTCCAGAAAGCCATGGGTAGCGACGGGGATGTTGAGGTCGTCTTGAAGTTCCTTG
This sequence comes from Sphingobium anseongense, assembly GCF_037725245.1. Classification (NCBI taxonomy): domain Bacteria; kingdom Pseudomonadati; phylum Pseudomonadota; class Alphaproteobacteria; order Sphingomonadales; family Sphingobiaceae; genus Sphingobium; species Sphingobium anseongense. The sequence goes on from NZ_JBBJUL010000009.1 coordinate 101,845, forward strand.
TAGATGTTGCGCAGCGACGGCGGCACGCGCACGCCGGGCTGAACGCTGAAGCACAATCCATGCGCTTGCCCCGCGCCATGATAGGGGTCCTGCCCTAGAATGACGATCTTCACCTGGTCGAGCGGGGTCAGGTCGAGCGCACGGAAATATTCGCTGCCCCTGGGAAAGATGCGTTTGCCGGCGGCCTTTTCGGACTGGAGGAAAGTCTTCAGCGCGCGCATGTGCGGCGCGGCGAATTCGCTGGCCAACGGATCGCGCCAGCTTTGGTGCAGCTTTACGGTGTCGCTCATCAGGTCTGATGGCCCGACGGCGGTCCGCGAGTCAATTGGCGGCGTTCGATCCATTCTGTCCTTTCCGCCGCCGCATGGTGCCACGGGCCTGACCTGGATAAATGTTCGCTTCTCCTGTGGGGCAAAAAAGGTCTCGACTGGACGATCGCTTCCTTAACCTGAAGCAGGATTTGGGATATGGGTCATGTATATAAGGGACGAGGATAATGCGACTGGCACGCTTCGGGGAGTTCTGGCCCTATTATCTCCAGGAACATGCCCGTGCTGGAACGCGGGCGCTGCACTATGCCGGGACGACCCTGGTATTGCTGCTGCTCGCAACCCTGCCCTTTCTGCACAATTGGTGGCTGACGGCCGCCGTCCCGCTCGCGGGCTATGGCTTCGCCTGGATCGGGCACGGGCTGATTGAGCATAATCGCCCCGCAACCTTTCGTTATCCGCTGTGGTCGCTGGGGGCGGATTTCGTCATGTGGTATCGGTTCATAGGCGGTCACATGGTGCACGACCTGCGCCGTGCCGGCGTCCGCACCGACGGCACGGTGGACCCTGAACAACGCCTGGGCCTGTAGCCGCAAACAGCTTGACCGCCCGCCACCCGTTGCGACATGGGATGTCATGGCGTTGACGGCGCAGTTTTCCTCCCTCCCTGACAGGGTCATGCTCGGCGCACGCTGGCGCGAACTCGAAGCACGGGGCGCCGCAAGCTTTTTCCTCGGCTGGACATGGATCGACGCCTGGCTCGACAGCTATGCCATCCGGCCCGAACTGCTATCCGTCACCGACGCGAATGGGGACGACATGGGCCTCGCGCTCGTCGGCCATGCGATGCAGCCGCGATTGCTGGGCCGTGCCGCGACCCTCTTTCTCAGCGAATCGGGCGATCCGGTCGCCGATCGCCCCTATGTCGAATATAACGGCCTGCTCGCCGCCGCCGGGGCGGAAAGCGACGCGACGCTGGCTGCGCTCGCCGCCATCGCGGGGCGAAACGATTGGCGCGTGTTCCGGCTGGCTGGCGTACTGCCCGATTCGCCGATGCTGGCATTGCCGGGCCGAAGGGCGACCCGGCTCGATGCGTCGCCCGTCTACCAGGTCGATCTTGCCGCAGTACGCGATGCGGGCGGCGACTATCTGTCGCTCCTGAGCGCCAATACGCGCAGCCAGGTCCGCCGGGCGATGAAGGATCGGGGCGGGGCGATGCCCGGCATCGCGGTGGCGCGCGACCTGGATGAAATCGACGCCGGACTTGGCGAGATGCTGGCCCTCAACACGGGCCGCCATGCCGATAATGCCTGGGATGATCCGGCCTTTCGCACTTTCGTCCGGGGGCTGCTCGTTCGGGGGCTGGCAAATGGTCAGGTCGAACTGCTTCGCCTGACCGATGCGGGCGGGCTGGTCGGGCTGCTCGTCAATTTCATCTATCGCGGCGTGGCGATGAACTATCAGTCCGCCTTTGCCGCGCCTTTGTCGCCCAGGGACAAGCCGGGGCTGTTATGCCACGCCGCCGCCGTGGCGCGCTATGCCGGGATGGATTGCGCACGCTATTCGCTGCTGGCGGGGAAGGACCGCTACAAGCAGAGCCTCGCAACCTGTCAGGAGAGGCTGGAATGGTGGGCGATTGAGCGTTTCTCGCCCCGGCTGGAAGCCGAGGCGTTCATCCGCCGGATTTTCAGGCGCCCAATTTCCGCATGATGCGATAGACGAGGCGCTGGACCGACTGGCTTTCGGGCTTGGCGCTGACACGGGCAATGGGCAGGCCCCGCCGGCGCAGGAGCGCGTTGAGGCTGTGCAACTCGCCTTCGGCGACGCTGCGTTCCGACCGCCAGGTGACCGACAGGCTGATCGAAACGGCATCGCCATTTTTGACGAAATGGGGGGCCTTGACCGGCACATGGACCGCTTCGCCCCGCGTCAGGGAAAAGGGCGTGCCATGCCTTAGAAAATCGTCGCGCCATGGCAGGTTGCGATGGCCGCCTGCATGAAACGCCTCGCTCTGTTCCGCAGACACCAGTTGCTCGTCGTCGGCCGGAAAGACCGTCATCTCCTTCGCGCCCCTGATCTGGAGCAGGATATTATGCTCCGGGTCCATGTGAAACGGGGTGACGCTGCCCGGCGAAGACAGGAAGATAAAGGCTTCGCGATGCACCATCGGCCCGGTCTTGCGCGCCACGATCGGCTCCAGCTCGGCAAGGGCCATATCGAGCAGCGCGCGATAGGCGTCGTCGCGCTCGACATTTTTGAGCACGGCCCAACTGCCGTTGGTGTCGATCGTGCGGATCGTCTCGCCAAGGGTCAGGCCGTTGGTCGGGGTATCCTCTGGCCGCAGTCCGAGCGGCAGTCGCCCCAGATTATATTCGACATTTTCCACAGGCATCCGTTCGGCAAGGGCCGCGAGCGCTTCCAGGGTCAGCAGCGGATGGTCGGCCAGGCCGTGCGTCAGCTTGACGGGCCTGTCAGGATAGGCCGCGCCGAAGGCGACGCGGGCGCTGTCGGAAAAGGCACGCGCGTCGTTGCGCGCCTCGATTGGACTTTGGGCCGTCATGCTTGTCCTTTCACTCGCCGCACGAGCCATTCACATCCATCCGCGAGCGCAAAGGCGACTGCCCGGCGCAGGCGGACCGCGCCGGTGCCTTGCAGCGCCACCCGATATTGCGCCATCGACCGGCGTTCGGCCCACAGGCTGTCGATCATCGGATGATCCGGCGCGGCACAGCTGTCCATCCAGGCGATTGCCGGATCGCCCTGAACGCTGCCCAGGTTCGCCAGCTCGATCAGGACGCCCGGCGAAAATCGGCCCATGTCCTCATCGAAGGCGATCTTGAACGAAAAGCCGCCATCGCCGTGCAGAAAATTAACCAGCATCGCGATCGCGCGGCCATCAAGGTCGATGCGCAGAAAATGCAGGCGACCCTCGCCGAAGGCGGCGGCGCTGGCGGCGCGGAAGAAAGCGGCGTCGGCGGGGCTGCATGCCAGCGCGCTTCCCTCTCGCCCCTTCCACCCTGATCGTTCGAGCGCCAGAAAATCCCCGCACCAATGCGAAACATCGCCTATCTCGGTCAGCCGCCGTTCCTCGATCCGCCCCAATTCCTCCAACCGCTTTTGCAGGCGGCGGATCTCCTTGCGCTTCTTGGCGCGTACATGCGCGTCCCAATAGGCGCCGGCATCCAGGTCGGATCGCAGCAAGGCGCGGTCGTATCGGTGGATTTCCCGGCGCGAGCGTCCCTGCACGCTGCATATCGCTTCGAGCGCCGCGGCGTTCGCGCCGGCGGCGTCGAGGCCGGTCAGGTGCAGGAAATGCGGTGCCCATGGCGCATCGTCCAGCTGGGCGAAAAACTCGCGCCACGCTGCTGCTTCATGGCCGCGCCGCAGGATCGGCGCGCCAAAGAAGCAATGGCGGTGCATCCAGTTGGTGGCGCAGGCCAGGGGCAGGCGGCCATATCCGGGGCTGATTTCCACCGGCAACAAGCCGATCAGCAATTCGCCGGCAAAGGCTTCGACGATCCGCACCGCGCCGGGGCGAGCGAGATGGTCGAGCGCGGCGCACAGCATGTCGGGCGCGTAAAAGGCATTGGCCTCGGCAGCGTCAGCGGCCAGATCCGCCCAGCGCGCACGCTGCCCCGCCGACAGGGCGCGCGTGTGCGCCGCCATGGGAGAGGGATGAGACGCCATGTCCATGGCATCGCCTTAGGCGGCAAAGATTAGGGAATAGCTAAATGCCCCACCACTATGCGCCTGTTCTTGCATGACGCGGGCAATGGCGATTACATCAGGCGCGCAGTCGTCGTCTATGCGGACGATGCGATATAGGAAAGGTGGATTGTGGGAACGGCCATAGAGGGCAGATTTTTCCGGCAGATATTGGGACATTATCCGACTGGCGTATGCGTGGTGACGACGGTCGAATCCGATGGACGCGGCGCTGGCATGGTCGTGGGCTCCTTCACCTCGGTGTCGCTGCATCCGCCGCTGGTCGCCTTTTTCCCGGACAAAAGCTCGACCAGCTGGCCGCGGATCGAAGCGACGGGGCGCTTTTGCGTCAATATCCTCGCCGACGATCAGGAAGATCTGTGCCGCACCTTCTCGCGACCGAGCGAAGATCGGTTCGCCGGCGTTTCGCATCGGCTTTCGGCCAATGGCTCGCCGATCCTCGACGGCGCGCTGGCCTGGATCGACTGTACGCTGCACGCGGTCCACGAAGCGGGCGATCATTATATCGTGCTGGGCGAAGTGCAGGCCCTCGACACGGAGCGGGACGGGCGGCCGCTGCTATTCTTCAAGGGCGGTTACGGTCAGTTCGCGCCGATCCTGCCACCTGGCATGTCGTGATCGAATGACCGTCCTTGTCACCGGCGCGGCCGGCTTCATCGGCATGCATGTCGCCGACCGGCTGCTGGAACAGGGCCGGGCGGTGATCGGCATCGACGACATGAACGATTATTATGCGGTCTCGCTCAAGCGCGACCGGATCGCGAAGCTGGAGGCGGCGCATGGCAAGCTGTTCACCTTCGTCGAACTGGACTTTGCTGACATGGACACGGTGCGGGCGGCGCTCGATGGCCATGTGATCGAATCCATCGTCCATCTGGGGGCGCAGGCCGGGGTCCGCTATTCGCTCGAAAATCCGCAAGCCTATGTCCGGTCCAACTTGGGCGGGCATGTCAACATGCTGGAACTGGCGCGCGACCGGCGGGTGCGGCACATGGTCTATGCCTCGTCATCGTCGGTCTATGGCGGCAATGACAGCCTGCCCTTCCGGGTCGAGGACCGCGCCGATCATCCGGTGTCGCTCTATGCCGCGACCAAGCGCGCCGACGAACTGATGAGCGAGACCTACGCCCACCTGTTCCGCATTCCCATGACGGGCCTGCGTTTCTTCACCGTCTACGGGCCGTGGGGACGGCCCGACATGGCGATGTGGATCTTTACCCGCAAGATACTGGCGGGCGAGCCGATCCCGGTGTTCAACCATGGCCGGATGCAGCGCGACTTCACCTATGTCGATGATATCGTTGCGGGCGTGATTGGCTGCCTCGATCATCCACCGGCCGATGACGGCGCGGCCAAGGCGGGCGGCAGCCGCGCGCCCCACCGGCTCTACAATATCGGCAACAACCGGTCCGAAGAATTAATGCACCTGATCGCCGTGCTGGAACAGGCGTGCGGGCGCAAGGCGAAGATCGATTTCCAGCCGATGCAGCCTGGCGACGTCCACGCGACCTATGCCGACATCAGCGCGATCGCGGCGGACATCGGCTATGCGCCGACGACGGCGATCGAGGCGGGCGTACCCCGGTTCGTCGACTGGTATCGGGGCTATCACGCGGGGTGATGGATCGGGCCGGGGACAACCCGGACGCCATCTCGACAATCCATTCTGAAACCGCCGCCTGCATCGCAAGCGGGGATGCGTGCCAGCCGGGCCTCCGATGCTCCCGGCGGAGGCCATGCGCGCTACGGCAGCTTCTCAATATGGCTTTTCGCCGGGGGCGATGATCATCGACGTGCCGCCCGCGACCCCGTTGATCGTCGTTCCGCCATTGTGAAGCGCCGGGAACATGGTCATCATATTCTGCGGGAACGGCAGCGGGTGCTTGGTCAACGCGTCGAGTTGAGCCAGTTCCTCGGGCGAGAGCACAATCTGCGTCGATCGGATATTGTCCTCCAGCTGGCTCACACGGCGCGCGCCGATGATGGTGGACGTCACGCCCGATTGCATCCGCAACCAGGCGAGAGCGATGCGGGCCACCGTGCTGCCGTGCGCCTCGGCGATCGACTCCAGCACATCGATGACGGCATAGGTCTGCTCGTTGAGCGGAACCATCGCGCCGCGATCGATCTGTACCTGGCCGTCGTTCCTGCGCGTATATTTGCCGCTCAGCGCACCGCTTTTCAGCGGTCCCCAGGGGGTGATGCCAAGGCCCATCTCCCGTGCCATCGGCACCAGCTCCGCCTCGACGCTGCGCTCCAGCAGGGAATATTCGATCTGCAACCCGATGAATGGCGCCCAGCCGCGAAAGCGCGCTATCATGTTCGCTTCCACGATTTTCCACGCGGGCGTATCCGAAACGCCGATATAGCGCACCTTGCCGGAACGGGTCAGGTCTTCCAGCGCCGCCATGGTTTCATCGATCGGCGTGTGTATGTCCCAGTTATGCAGCCAGTAGAGATCGATATAGTCGGTTCGCAGGCGTCGCAGCGACTGCTCGCACTGGCCGATGATCGCCTTGCGCCCCGAACCGCCGCCGTTGGGATCGCCCAGATACAGATTGTTGCTGAATTTGGTGGCCAGAACGAGGCGGTCGCGCTTGGCCGGGTCATGGCCGACATGATCGCCGATAATCGCTTCCGACTGGCTCGCCTGATAACCGTTCGCCGTGTCGATGAAATTTCCGCCCGCATCGATGAAGCGGTCCAGGATGGTCCGGCATTCCTCGACGGGCGCACCCCATCCGCGGCTTTCCCCGAACGTCATCGTGCCAAGGCACAGCGGGCTGACGCGCAGGCCCGACCGGCCCAGCGTGACATAGTGATCAAGCGCCATTTCTGTTTCCTTCAGCTGCGCGATATGGTGACTAGGTAACCTTGCCAGAAAATGGGTCGTCCAGCATATCGGATTGTGGCCGCGTCGCCACAGCCTGCGCGAAAACCATCCTATTTTGCTTCGGCCTCCCGTTTCATCCTGTCCTATTTCGCCCGCGCCAGCCTATCGTGCCCTGATCCTTGAACCGTTCGATCCTTTCGCTCTCGCGCGCCCGTCCGCGCGCGCACGCGCGCCCGCCAGAGTGTGAACTTCGGGGCGAAAATGGCGGTTATCGGTCACTTTTGATGCTCCAGCCCGATCCGTTGCGCCGCTACCTTTTCACCGCTGCCATGCCCTGCGGGATGGCGTGGCTCGGCGGGCTGGAGGGGTCAGTCGTGCGCCTGCGCCTTTTCGTAAGCGCCACGTCCGTCGGGCGGTATCAGCGCGCCGTCGCGGGGCGTGAGTTCCAGCCGGTCGAAGCCGGGGCGCGGGATGTCGCCGGACGGTTTCGCGATCAGGATGATGCGGTCGCCCTCTTGCGTCCATCGTCCTTGCGCGAACAGGTCGAGCGCGCCGTAGACCAGATACCATTGAAAGCGGCCATCGGCTTGCAACAGCAGTTCCGATCCCGTTTCCATCACGCCTTGAAGATAATAATGGCCCGGCCATGGCGATGCGTCCCGCGCCGCCAGCGGCGCTGCATGGAGCAGCAATGGCACGGTTAACCAGCGCGTCGCGGTGATCCATATGTTCGCCATGGCCGGAATTTGCGCCGTTTGCCACTGCTTGTCGAATCGACCGCGAAACGGGCTGGCATCGCGTCCGCCCCGTGCTAAGTCTTGGACAGAATGATGATCGACCCCGTGCTGCTGCTCAAGGCCTATGCCATCGGCGTCTTTCCGATGTCCGATGACAGGGATGCGCCGGATGTCTATTGGGTCGAGCCGAAAAAGCGCGCGATCCTGCCACTCGACGGGTTCCGGCTGTCACGTTCGCTGGCCAAGGTCATCCGGCAGGAGCGATTCCGCGTCACCGCCAATCATGATTTCGCCGGCATCGTCGCCCTGTGCGCGCAGGCCGCGCCGGATCGGCCATCGACCTGGATCAACGGGCCGATCGAGCGAGCCTATCGCCATCTGCACGCCATCGGATTTGCCCATTCGATCGAATGCTGGGAAGGGGATGATCTGGTCGGCGGCCTGTATGGCGTGGCGATCGGCCGCGCCTTTTTCGGCGAGAGCATGGTGTCGCGCCGCACCGATGCGTCAAAGGTGGCGCTCGCCTGGCTGGTGGCCCGGCTGCGTGCGGGCGGCTTCACGCTGCTCGACTGCCAGTTCATGACCGATCACCTGCGCTCGCTGGGCGCGGTGGAAATCGACCAGGCGGACTATCTTGGGTTGCTGGACGGCGCGCTGGATGGCGTGGCGTTGGGGACCGGGCGCGGCTGGCTGGCGGATGGCTCGGGCGCGGCGGCCTCGGTGGCGTTCGAACCGCTGGCGGCATTGCCCGCCGACGGCGAGGATGCGTCCGGGACTTCGCCCTTGCCGCCCAGCTTGACGGTGCCGGGGCCGGTTTCGGGCCAGCTCATCGTGCAGCTCTTGACCCAGACGTCGTAGATCGGGTGCTGAACGATGTTGCGGTCGGGCCGATTGCGGAACAGCCAGCCGGAAAAATTGCGTCGCCACTTGCCGTCGGCGGTGGAGCGCACGTCCAACTGGACGAAGGCGCCGACCTCCTGCAAATTCTCCCACGGCGCGCTGGTTTCGCACGCCTGGAGCCGCACGATGGCGTCGCCGACCCGTAGCGCTTCGCCGGGCTTCATGCTCAGATCGCGGGTCAGTCCGTTGCGCTTGTTGAGCAGGCCGATCACCGCGACTCGCTGCGCCATGGGCGTGCCGGGCAGGGCGGTGGCATCGCCGGACGCGATCTTGCTGCCTTCGACGCGGACAGGGCCGCTCTGGTTGGCGGTCGGAATTTCGTCACCGCCGCAGGCGGAGAGCGCCAGCGCCAGTACAGACGCCAATGCCAATGTGCCGGGCAGGATCGGCCCGGCGGCAGGGCGCGTCATGATGCGTCGGGGCTCCAGGCTTCATAATCGCCGGTGGCGCGCTGGCGCTGGCCGCCCTTTTCGAGCGCGCCTGAGGGGCGATAGGCGTTGGCCGTGCCGGTGGCGTTGGGGATATATTCGCGTTCCCAGATGCGCGGCGGCGGCAGGAAGCTTTCGGGCGCGCCGTCAAAGCTGTGGTGCAGCCATCCATGCCATTCCGCCGGAACGCGGCTGGCATCGTTGGCGCCATTGTAGATGACCCAGCGGCGGGGGCGGCCATCGAGGCCCACACCGCCTTCGAAATAGACATTGCCCTGATGGTCCTCGCCCACCTTGGTGCCCTTGCGGGCGCTGAACAGGGCGGTGCCGATGGTCGCGCCATCCCACCAGGTGAAGATCTTGCCGAGGATTCCCATGGCACAAGCGCTTAGCCGCTGCCGCAGGCCATTGGCAAGTCGCTAGCTATGGCGTGGGGCAGAATTCCAGCGCAGCGGGACGACCGGCCGGATCGGCGCATCGGCCCCAACGCACTTTGTCCCCTTCGCCAATGCCAAGGGCGGCGGCGCGGCCTCCGGCCAGTTCCAGCACCGCCGCCACCGGCACCCCCGCCGATACCGGTTCGAGCGCATAGGGTTGGCGGTTGGCGCCGATCAGCGCGATCGTCCCGTCGGTGCGGATGAACAGGATGTCGAGCGGGATCAGCGTGTCCTTCATCCAGAAACTGGCGGTGCGGGGCGGTGTCATCGGAAACAGCATGCCGCTGTCGGGACCGATCTGTTTGCGGAACATGAGGCCGCGCGCCTGCTCCTGCGGCGTGGACGCGACCTCGACGGCGAAGCGGTGGTCGGCCGTCGCTGTCCTGATGGCGAGGGGAAGCAGACTGACCTGCGCCGGGGCGGCGGCGCTGGCGCTATTGTCGGGCTGGTCCGCGCCGGATTTGCAGGCGACGAGCAGGAGCAGGGCGGAAAAGACCAGGGTGCGGGACATGGCAGCGACTTCTAGCCGGGACCGTCGTGAATGGGGAGAGGCTTTCGCACGCGACCCTCTGGCGCATCGGCGGGGACAGGGCTACATCAGCGACGGGGTTCGCGCCTGCCGATGACTGCGCCTGAAAGTGTGGCTTGGGCACGTCTGGGGCATGACGGGCATATCGCTGGGGGGTGGCATGAGTGAGCGCGTGCGGATCGCTATAGTCGGTTCGGGGCCTGCGGGCCTTTCCGCCGCCGCGCGCGCGGCGCAGCTTGGCCTGTCTCATGTCCTGCTGGAAAAGACCGACCATCTGTCGGACACGATCTACAAATATCAAAAGGGCAAGCATGTCATGGCGACGCCCAGCCAGTTGGTGCTGCGTTCCGACTGCGATTTCGAGGCTGGCAAGCGCGAGGCCGTGCTGGAGAGATGGAACGCCCAGGCGGCGGCGCTGGGCGTTGCGGTCGTCTATAATGCCGAGGTCATGAGCATCGAGGGGTCAGGCGATCCAATTCCGGGCAGCGTGCAGACGATCGTGTCGCGCGGGCGCGACGGTTCAAGCACCACCCGCGAGATACAGCGCCGCGAGCCGCCCTATCGCCTGACGCTGGCGAATGGCGGCGAAGTGATCGCCGATACGGTGGTGGTGGCGATCGGGACGCAGGGCAATCCCAACCTTTTGCGGGCGACAGGCGCGGACCTGCCCCATGTGCAATATCAGCTCGACGATCCGGCTGCGTATAATGACGAACATATCGTCGTCATCGGTGGCGGCGACGCGGGGATCGAAAATGCGCTGGGTCTGGCGGCGGACGAGGCGCAGGGCAATGTCGTAACGCTGGTGAACCGCTCGCCCGAATTCGCATCGGCCAAGGGCGCGAACGTCAAGGCGTTGATGGCGGCGGCGGATGCCGGGCGGCTCGCGCTGCTGACCGAAGCGACGACGCGGATGGTCGAACCGGGCTGGATCACGCTGGACACGCGAGATGGCGAGGCGCGGCTGCGATGCGACCGGATCATCGCGCGCATGGGATCCGCGCCGCCACGCGACTTCGTGGAGGCGTGCGGCATAGCCTTCACCAGCGGCGACCGGCTGGCCTTTCCGCAACTCTCGCCGGTATTCGAGACGAGCGCGCCCGGCATATTCGTGATCGGCGCGCTGGCGGGATATCCGCTGATCAAGCACTGCATGAACCAGGGGCATGATGTCGTTGAATATATCAACGGCAACCGCACCTTGAAGCCCGCCGATGAGCCGATCCTGGCGGCAAAGTTCGCTGGTCTGCCGGGGAAGCGCGGCGTGGACGAGTGGCTGGAGTATCTGCGCACCAGCGTGTCGATTCTCGAAGGCCTGTCTCCGCTCCAGATGCGCGAGTTCATGCTGGACAGCGACGTGCGCGCCTACCGGGCGGGCGACATGATCTTCGAGAAGAACGATCCCGGATCGTCGCTGTTCGGTGTGGCCGACGGGCTGGCGCTGGTGGACGTTGGCGGGGGCGCGACGGTGCCGATCCCGGCGGGGTCTATCTTCGGCGAAGTGGGCCTGATTTCCGGGCGGCGGCGCGGAGCGAGCGTGCGGGCGGGGACCGACGCTGTAATGGTCGAGGTGTCGCGGACGGCGGCGCTCAAGCTGATGTCGGCCGTTCCCGCCGCGCGCCGGGCGGTCACCCGCATTTCGACCGAGCGGCAGTTGTTGCAAATGTTTGGTGCGGGGCTGACGCCGCAGGATCTGGTCGAAGTGCTCGACACCGCCGAGATCCGCACCGTGCGCGCGGGCGAAAGCATCATCACCGAAGGGGACGAGGGGACCGACATCTTCGTGATCCGCGTCGGGTCGATGATCGTCGAGAAGACGGTAGGTGGCAAGCCTGTCTTTCTGTCCTATCTGCCCGCCGGCAGCTATGTCGGCGAAATGGCGCTGATAGCGGGCGGCCGGCGGACGGCCACGGTAAAGGCCACGGTCAAGTCCGAAGTGATCCGCATCGACGGCGTAGCATTCGCCCGATTGATGGCGGCAAAGCCCGCGCTGCTGGAACGCGCGCGGCGCGACATGGCCGCGCGGCAGGAGGTCAACGCTTTCGTAGAAAGCCGTAAGGACAGTTTTTCAACCGTCGTCGACATGTATTCGCAGACCGCCAAATTCCTGGTGGACAATGGGATCGGCGAAGCGACCGACGTGCTGCTGATCGACGAGCAATTGTGCGTAGGCTGCGATAATTGCGAAAAAGCATGTGCGGACAGCCATGACGGTTTGTCGCGGCTCGATCGCGAAGCTGGGCGCACCTACGCGCACCTGCACGTGCCAACCAGTTGCCGGCATTGCGAGCACCCGCACTGCATGGCCGATTGCCCGCCCAACGCCATCCATCGCGGGCCGGACGGCGAGGTGTTTATCGATGACACCTGCATCGGGTGCGGCAATTGTCAGCGCAACTGTCCCTATGGCGTGATCAGCATGGACAGCGTGCCGCCCAAAAAGCCGGGGCTGCTGAGCTGGATGCTGTTTGGCGCCGGGCCGGGACCAGGCGAAGCACCCAAGAAATGGCGCAAGAAACATGCCGAACCGGGCGTTGAAGCGCCCAAGAAAGCGATCAAGTGCGATATGTGCGCCGGGATCGAAGGCGGACCCGCCTGCGTGCGCGCATGTCCGACGGGCGCTGCGATCCGGGTCGCGCCCGAGGATTTCCTGAGTGTCGCGCGGCTGGAAAGGGGAGGCGCCTGATGGCCGTTCGCGTACCCGTCATGATCGGCAGGCCGCATGCCGAAACAGTGCATGAGGGGTTTTTGCGCCATGCCGGCTTTCGCTGGCTCAAGATCGCCCTGTCGATCAGCGTGATCGCCGTGACGTCCTATCTGCTGGTCGACGTGACGCCGCGGCATAATGGCGGGAGCTGGTACGGCTATGCGCTCGGCACGATCGGCGTCGGGCTGATCCTTTGGCTCACGCTGCTGGGCGTGCGCAAGCGGGCGATGACACGGGGGTGCTGGTCGCTGAAGGCCTGGACATCGGCGCATGTGTATCTGGGTCTCAGCCTGGTCGTCATCGGGACGCTGCATACGGGGTTTCAGCTTGGCTGGAACGTCCATACGCTGGCTTGGGCTTTGATGATGCTGGTGATCGCGTCGGGCATATTCGGCGTCTGCGCCTATGCTGTGTTGCCCGCCGCGATGAGCGCCAATCGCGACGAGATGACGCAGGCGCAGATGCTGGATTCCGTGCGGGCGATCGACCGGCAGTTGCACGAAGCTGCCCAGCCTTTGCCGCAAGATCAGGCCGAATGGGTCGAACGGGCGTTGCGGCAGGACCCGTTCGGCGGCGGACTGTGGGCGCGGCTGTCGGGTCGTTATCGCCGCTGTGAGGTCGCGCGGGCGCAAAAGGTGCTGCGGGCGGCGGGTATCGCCGGGGCGAGCGGCAGCGATCCGCTGGCAAGGATCGACGCGCTGTTGGGCCGCAAGCAGGCGATGCTGGCGCGGCTGCGCCGTCACCTGCGATTGCGCGCGCTGCTTGAAATTTGGCTCTATGTCCATGTACCGATGACCTTCGCCCTGCTGGCGGCGCTGACCGCGCACATCGTCAGCGTCTTTTTCTATTGGTGAGCCTGTCTTGAGCTTCCTCATCCGCCTGGTCAGCCATACCGCCGATGAACGGGAAATCGTGCGCGCGTCGCGGATCGAAAAGCCGCAGATCAGCGTCGGTCGGGCGGGGGGCAGTGATGTTCACCTGACCGACCTGGCCGTCCTGCCCTACCATGTCTGCATCGAGCGGCTGTCTGGACGCACATTGTCAGTGCGGGCAGTCGGAACGCTGGGCTTTCGCGTCGACGGCAAGCCGGTCATGCGCGCGGAAATCGACGCTGATACAGGCGCGGAGCTGCGCCTGGGCGCACACCGGATCACCATAACGGCCGGCGATGGGGACGAGATCGTCCTGTCGGTGCAACGGGTGGAAGCGCTGTCGGAGGCGACGATCGAAAGGGACGAACAGCGTGCCTTTTCGCTGGCGGGCAAGCTGCCGGGAAGGCGGCTCACCGCCTGGGGGCTGTTGCTGGCGATATTGGTCGGTTTCCTGGCTGTGCCGATCATCAGCTATGCCTCTCGCCCGGCCATCGACACGCGCAACATCCACACGGTCAAGGGCGACGCGCCCTGGTCGTCGGGACCGTTGAGCCGGGCGCATCATGCGCTGGAGGGCAAGTGCGAAAGCTGTCACGAGAAAGCTTTCGTTTCGGTCCGCGACAGTGCTTGCCAGACCTGCCATACGCGCATCCATGACCATGCGTCTGCGCCACGGATCGCGATGGCGCGGGCGGAGCCGGGGCTGGGGGGCAAGCTGCTGGACCGGGTCGCCGCCGCCTTTGGCAAACCGCCTGCGGGTGCATGTGTGGACTGCCACAGCGAACATGAGGGCGCCGGGCCGATGCAGCCGACCGCCCAGGCCTTCTGCACCGATTGCCATGGGTCGCTGCGCGAGCGGCTGGCCGACACGGCGCTTGGCGATGCGGCGGATTTCGGCACGGCGCATCCGCAATTCCGGCCGGCGGTGATGAAAGGCGGGGCGGATTTCGCCTATCCGCTGCCCCGGTTCGAGCGGGTGTCGCTCGACGCCAGGCCGAACGAAGAGGGCGCGCTCAAATTTCCCCACGACGTGCATTTGGCCAAGGCGGGCGGGGTCGCGCGCATGGCGCGCAGGTCGGGGCAGGGCGACGCGCTGGTGTGCGCCGACTGCCACCGGACCAGCGCCGATGGCGTGCGTTTCGAGCCGGTGGAGATGGAGCGCGATTGCCAGTCCTGTCACAGCCTGGCGCTGGAGACGATCGGCGGCACCGTCCGCACGCTGCGCCATGGCGATCCGGCACAGGTGACGGCGGACCTGACCGCCTATTATCGCAGCACGCCGCCCGCTCGGCCCGCGCAACTGGAGGGGGCGGTCCGGCGTCGGCCCGGACTTTATGCGCAGGGGCAGGTGTATGCGGCATATTTCGGCGAAGTGTCGCGTCGTCCGGCGCGCGCCGACGACGCGGTGCGTGCGGTCTTTTCGCCCGGCGGGGCCTGTTATGACTGTCACATCGTCGCGCCGCCGGGTGCCAATGGCAAGACCGGCTGGCAGATCGCGCCGGTGCATCAGCCGATGCGCTATATGATGAAGGGCTGGTTCGACCACCGCGCCCACAGCACCCAAACATGCGAAAGCTGTCACGCGGCGCCTGCTTCTAAGCGGTCGGGCGACCTGCTGTTGCCCGGCATCGCCACCTGCCGCACCTGCCATGGTGGCGAAAAGGCGCGTGCGCCGGTTCCTTCGAGCTGTGCTCTATGTCACAGCTACCATGCGGCACAGGGCGCACCCTGGTCGCCGTCCGGCCGAGTCGCTGGTCGAACGGATGAGGGGGGATGAAGCGGCCATGCTGATCGCGCAGATCACGGACCTGCATCTGGGTTTCGCCCCTGGCGACCCGGCCGAACTCAACCAGCGGCGGCTGGACGCGGTGCTCGACATTCTGATCGACGGTCCCAATCGACCCGATCTGTTGCTGGCCACGGGCGATTTGACCGAATATGGCGACATCGACAGCTATCGCCGGCTGGCGCAGGCGTTTGCGCGCTGTCCCTTTCCGGTCTGGCCGTGCCTTGGCAATCATGACGATCGCGCGAATTTTCGCGTTGTTTTCCCCGCCGTCCCGATGGCCGATGGCTTTGTGCAATATGAGGTCGCGCTGGAAGGCGTTCGCCTGCTGTTACTCGATACGCTGGAGGAGGGACGGCATGGCGGCGCTTTTTGCGAGACACGGGCGGCATGGCTGACGGCGCGGCTCGAAGAACAGCGCGATGTGCCGACGCTGGTCATATTGCACCATCCCCCGGTAGAGGTCGGGATCGAGTGGATGAATACCGATCCGTGCGAACCCTGGGTCGCGCGGCTGGGACGGGCGCTCGCTGACGCGCCGCAGGTTCGCGGCCTGCTTTGCGGTCATGTCCATCGGCCGATCGCCGCTGCGTGGCGGGGCTTGACTGTCACCATCTGCCCGTCGACCGCGCCGCAGGTGGCGCTCGACCTGTCGCCGATCGTCATCGCCGACCCCGATGGCCGGCCGATGATCGTCGCGCAGCCGCCGGCTTTCGCGCTACATCGCTGGACCGCACAGGGGCTGGTCAGTCATTTCGAAAATGCCGACGCCGCACCGGTGTTGGCGCGCTATGACAGCGCCATGCAGCCGTTGATTCGCGGCATGCTCCACGAGCGACCCTGACGGGCGGCCAGTTACCGCCCTCCTGGGTGCAGGAGCTTCAGCCTCAGCCGGATTGGGTATCAGCCCATCCCCCACAATGTGCCTGGAAGCAGCAGCCCGTCGCGCATGGGCAAACCGCCTTGGCGGTCCTCGCCAAGCAACAACGCGCCGTCCAGGTCGATCCAGTCCGCCCCTTGCGCCACAAGCGCGGCGGGAGCGATGCCGAGCGAGGTGCCGAGCATGCAGCCGACCATGACGCGAAAGCCGCGTGCGCGCGCCTCCTGCGCCAATGCGAGCGCCTCGGTAAGGCCGCCCGCCTTGTCCAGTTTGATATTGACCGCGTCGAAATCGCCCAGCCGGTCGAGATCGGCGCGGCTGTGACAGCTTTCGTCGGCGCAGAGCGGCAGGGGCGAGGCGATGCCGGCCAGCCGCTGTTCCTGGCCATGCAGAATTGGCTGTTCGACCATTTCGACACCTTGGGCGGCAAGTGCCTGTGCCTGCGCCGCGATGTCGCGGTCGTGCCAGCTTTCATTGGCGTCGACGATCAGGCGGACCTGCGGCGCGCCGGCGCGGACTGCGGCGATGCGCTCTATGTCCCCTTCACCGGTCAGCTTGCATTTGAGCAGGCCAAAGCCGCGCGCGGCGGCGGCACGGGCGTCGGCCTCCATCCGCGCGGGATCGCCCAGGCTGATGGTGAGGGCGGTCGGGAGCGGGGCTGGTTGGTCCAGTCCGGCGAGTTGCCAGACGGGGATGCCCGCCCGCTTCGATTCCAGGTCCCAGAGCGCACAGTCGAGCGCATTGCGGGCCGCGCCGCGAGGCATGTGTTTCAGCAGCGCCTCGCGGTCCAGCGGGCCAGCATAGGCGTTGATCGCGGCGGCACAGCTTTCGGCGCTTTCGCCCTCATAGTAGATAGCGGTGCCCTCGCCGCGCCCGATCAGGTCGTCTTCGCGCGCCTCGCACAATATGACGTCGACATGCGTCTTGGTTCCCCGGCTGATGATGAAACTGCCTGCCACCGGCCAGCGTTCGACGGTCGCGGAAATATGGGCGCTCATCGGCCTTGTCTGCCCCTCGTGATTGACCCGGAAGGATATGGACCTATGCCAGCATGCGACATCTGCCTAGCCTTGACTGGCGTATCGAGGATTTCCATTCGTGACATCGCGTGAATTGACTGGCTTTCTGCCGCTTTCCGAGCCGAAGGACATGGCCGATACCCGCTTTTCGGACGTTGTTTGGAGGTTGGGATTCGGCGCGATCAGCTGGCCCTGGCTGCTCGCGAGCCTGTCGGGCGGGCGCAAGGCGGACAAGCGGGCGCTGATGGCGGAGTTGGGGCTGGCGCCCGACTCGCTGCCACATCTGGGCAGCTGGAAGGCCGACGTGGGGTTCTTGCGGCACATCGTGCGGGAAATAGCGCGGATCAAGCCTGCGCACGTCGTCGAACTGGGGGCGGGTGCTTCCACGCTGGTCGCTGCGCGCGCGATGGCGCTGCATGGTGGCGGGCGGCTGCACAGTTTCGACCAGCATGGCGGCTTCGTCGATGCGACGCGCGGCTGGCTGGCGGATAATGGCCTGTCGGTAGACATCCGTCATGCGCCGCTGGAGCGGCAGGTCGAGGGTTGGCCGGGGCGCTGGTATGCGCTGGACAATTTGCCCGAACAGATCGACCTGATCATCATCGACGGGCCGCCATGGACGGTGCACCCGATGGTCAGGGGCGCGGCCGATAGCCTGTTTTCGCGGCTGACGCCGGGGGGCGTCGTGCTGCTGGACGATGCCGCCAGGCCGGGCGAACGGCTGGTGGCGCGGCGGTGGCGTCAGCGCTGGCCGCATATCGATTTCCGGCTGATGCATGACGGGACCAAGGGCACGCTGGTGGGCCGGCGGCGGGATCTGGCGGCGGCCAATGACGACCAGCCTGCCGGGATGTGGCGACATATAGGGCGCGCGGTTGCAATCGCGGCGCTGTTGGCGAGCGGCTGGATCGCGCATGATGTCGTAGGCGAGCAGGCGGCGCATGCGAGCAGCTTCGTTGATGAAGCGGCGGCGTCGCACCGCACCGGCCAGTTGCGGCGGGCGATGGCGTCTCAGATCGAAAGCCCCAGGCTGGACGCGGCGGAGATTGCGCGGTCGACGGGACTGGAACTGCCCGCTTTGCCGGCCGGATGGCAGGTAAGCGACGTTCAGGTCTATCCCACGAGCGACAGTCCGGCGGTTGCGGTGTCGCTGGTGACGGACAAGGGCGAGCAGCTGTCGCTGTTTGCCGATCATGCTGAAACCCCTGCCGATGCCAAGCCGCTGCTGGCCAGGCGCGAGGGCGACACGATTGCTTATTGGGAGGAGGGCAAGGCGGCGTTCGCGCTGACCGGGCCGGTAGAACCGCAACGCGCTCTGACGCTGGCGGGCCAGCTCGCCAGCGGTTAGGCTTGGCCGAGCAGCCGGGCGACGGCGACGAAGTCTTCGACGCCAAGCGTTTCGGCGCGGCGTTGCGGGTCTATGCCCAGCGTATCGAGCGCATCGAGCGCGCCGGGCACACCCTTGAGACTCTGGCGCAGCATCTTTCGGCGCTGGCCAAAGGCGGCGGCGGTAAGGCGTTCGAGATGCCCGAGCGCCACGTCGGGCGGCGCGGGAAGGGGAGTGATGTGGACCACCGCCGACATCACCTTGGGCGGGGGAGTGAAGGCGCTGCGGTGAACCTTCATCGCGATCCGCGCTTGTCCACGCCACTGCGCCAGCACCGCGAGGCGGCCATAATGATCGGTGCCGGGGGCGGCAACGATGCGTTCGGCGACCTCATGCTGGAACATCAGCGTCAGCGATGACCACCAGGGCAGCGGCTCCCACGGCGCGGACAGCCAGCCGATCAGCAATGCGGTGCCGACATTATAAGGCAAGTTGGCGACGATATGCGCGCCATCGCCCGCGAGCGCGCGCGCATCGACAGCCATGGCGTCATCCGACACGACCGTAAGCTGGCCGGGGAAGGCCGCTTCCAGATCGGCCAGCGCCGGAAGGCAGCGGCGGTCGCGCTCAACCACCGCCAGCACCGCGCCGGCGCGCAGCAGCGCGCGGGTGAGGCCGCCGGGACCAGGGCCGACCTCATAGGCGGGCTTGCCGTCCAGCGGGCCGGGAATGGCGGCGATCCTGTCGAGCAACTGTTCGTCGAGCAGGAAATTCTGGCCCAGGGCTTTGCTTGCCTGAAGCCCGTGGGTCGCTATCACCTCTCGCAAGGGCGGCAGGGCCGGGCGCGGCATGTCAGCCGCCATGAGCGATGCGGGCGCGCGCGGCGTCGGCGGCCATGCGGATTGCGGCCATCATCGCGCCCGGATTGGCGCTGTTCGTGCCGGCAATGCCAAAGGCGGTGCCATGGTCGGGCGATGTCCGCACGATCGGCAGTCCCAGCGTCATGTTGACGCCATCGTCGAAATGCAGCGTTTTGATCGGGATCAGTGCCTGGTCATGATACATGCACAGCGCCGCGTCGTAGGTTTCGCGGGCGCGAAAATGGAACATGCCGTCGGCGGCGACCGGCCCTTCGATATCCAGCCCGTCGGCCTTGAGCGATTCGACCGCTGGCCTGATCATTTCGATCTCTTCCCGCCCCAGCGCGCCGTCTTCACCTGCATGGGGATTGAGGCCGGCGACCAGCAGGCGGGGGCGGGCGATCCCGAAATTCTTTTGCAGGCCGCGCGCGGTGATCGTCGCACGGGCGCGGATAAGGTCGATCGACAGCGCCTGCGGCACCTGGGCCAGCGAGATGTGGATGGTGATCGGCACTACGCGCAGCGATGGCCCGGCCAGCATCATGACCGCGTTGTGCGGCGACACGCCGCATCGTTCCGCAACGAACTCGGTCTGGCCGGGATGGGTGAAGCCGACGCCGTAAAGCTGGGCCTTGCCGACCGGGGCGGTAATGACGCCCGCTGCCGATGCCGAGCGGGCGAGGCCGACCGCCACTTCGAGCGATTGCAGCGCCACCTGCGCGCCTTCGACGCTGGGGACGCCGGGCGTGATCGCGCCGGCATCGCCGACCTGGAGACAGGGTAGCGCGGTATCGAAGGCGGCGACCACTTCCTCCGGGCCGTTGACTATCGCTATCGGCCCGGCCCACACGGCGCGCAGCGACGCCGCATCGCCGACCGCGAAAAAGGGCGGCAGGCTGCGCGCGGCGCGCATGACCCAGCTTTTGGCGACGATTTCCGGCCCGATGCCGGCCGGGTCGCCGAGCGCCACCGCGAAGGGCGCCAGGTCGGGAGACACGGCCTCAGTTATAGTCGATGACCGCATCGCGGCGCAGGTCGCGCAGATAGATGCGGGCGCGCTTGTTCACGCGCTCCTCCTCCATCTGCGCCATGATCTGTTCGTAATTGGGCGCGCCTGCGCCGCCCGCTTCGTCCCGACCGCACAGCACCAGCACGCGCACGCCTTCACTGATCGAGCCGAAGGGCGGCGAAGACTGGCCGATCTGGAGGCTAAGCAGCATGTCCTGCAACTGCGGCGGCAGGTCGCGGACCTTGACATTGTCATTGTCGACCACGTCGGCCCCCAGCTTCTGGCCGACCTCATTGGCGTCGCCGCAACCCCTGATCGCTTTCGTCGCGGCGGCGAAGTTCGCCGCTCGTTCAGACGCCTGGGCCTGGGTGGTGCCGGCGGGAAAGGCGACCGACAATTGCTTGAGGCTGAGCAGCGCGTCGCGCGGGTCGCTGGTCAATACCTGACGCTTGTCCATGACATAGATGATCGAGATGCCGCCAGGGACAGGCACCGGTCCCGCAATCTGGCCGACCTGCATTTCCGATGCGGCCTGCGCCAGTTCGGTTGGCAGCTGCGCGGGGCGGACCCAGCCCAGGTCGCCGCCGACCGCGGCGGTCGACGCTTCGGAAAACTGGCGGGCATAGGCCGCGAAGCTGCCGCCCTGCTTGATCTGTTCGATGATGTTACGGGCGTTGGCGATAATCTGCGGCTGATTTTCCGGGGTCGCGGACAGATAGATTTCGCCGATGCGATATTCGTCGCTGCCCTTGGCCGCGTTCAGCCGGTCGACCACCGACTTGACCTCCTCCTCGCCGACATTGACGAAGGGCTGGATGTTGCGGCGGAGCAGCCGGCTCCATGCCATTTCGCCTTCGATCTGGCGTTTGATGCTGGCCGCCGCGCTGCCCTGCGACCGCAGATATTTGTCGAACTGATCGGGCGACTGCTTGAAGTTGGCGGCGACCCGCTCAAAGCTTTGCTGGACTTCCGCCGGATCGACGCGAATGTCGTTGGCGGCCGCTTCCTGGATCTGGAGCGTTTCGTCGATCAGGTTGCGCAGCACCTGGACGCGCAGCCGGTCCTTTTCCTCAGGTGACACCTTGCCGCCATTGGCGGTGATGATGAGCGCCAGCCGCTGGTCGACGTCCGTGCCGGTGATGATGTGGCCATTGACGATCGCTGTCGCCTTGCGGACATTGGGATCATTCTTGCCAAAGATCGTCAGATCCTTGGGCAGCGCGAGTTGCTGGGTCTGGACGGCGCCGTCATCCTCCACCGTCTGGCCGGTGGCGCCGGGCGCCATCAGACCGATCAGCGCGGTCGCGGCCAGCAGGACGCGAGTGGAGCGGCCGACGCGGCCGAGGGGGGAAAGCACGGGCTTCATCGGTGACTTCATTCTCCAGGTGCGGGCCAGCGGAATGCCCCGATCCGCATTAACCGGCCCTGAGCGGGCCTGCGGCAGCCGTTCTTATATGCCAAGATTGCGAAAAGCCAGCCGTAGCTGGAAGCTGTTGCCAAGGCGGGCATCGCCGGTCGTCTGATAATCGCGCCGCCAGGTGAGGCCAAGGGTCAGGCAATCATCTTCATAGGTGACGCCGAGCCGGTGCCGCACCGGCTCATATCCGTCTGCCAAACTGAGCGGGTCTTCCTTGGCATCGGTCAGGTCGATCACCGTCGATCCGAAGACCGACCAGAATCGGGCGATCTGTATGCGCCCGCCCAGCCGGAGTTCCTCGCGATCCTGCAAATCCTCCAGGCTGGACAAGGCGTTGCGGTTGAGCCGGAGGTAGCCGACCATCGCATAGGTCTTGCGAGTGCCGATCGTGGCGTCGATCTCGCTCCGGCGCGGGGCGAAATTTTCCTTGTCGACGCGGAAGCGATGGGTCAGCGCGATGAAATCGCGCCAGCGCACCGTGGTGCGGCCGACTATGTCCGACATGCGACCCGACAGGCCGGTGCCGTCGGGCAGGATCGCCGGGCGGCTGTCAAGCCGGTAGCTCTGCCCCACGACGGTATCGAGCGAGAAGCCGGGCAGCCTGAGCGCATATTCGACGCCATAGGTGACGCGGGTCGAATCCTCGAAACGGTCATAGCCGGCGAAACGATTGAGCGCGAAAAGATTGCTGTCTTCCAGGTCGACGGCACGGGCGTCCTCATTGGGGACGGCGAGGTTGGCGAGGCGCGGCGCGGCCACAACCTGCATCCGCGGAGTGATCCGCTGGATGCCACCGAACGCTTCGCCCATGAACGGCCAGCGCATGTCGACGGCGGCGGCGGCGATGCCGCGCGCCTGCCAGCCCGGATCGCCGCGATAGCTCTCCGTCGCGGTCAGGGCATTGCCGCTGCTGTGATAGACATCGCCGCGCAAATAGGTGGTGAAAGTGACTTCCTGCCCCATCCGCGTCAGCTTGCGCAAATTCCATTCGAACCCGGCGAAGGCGCGCTGTGTATCCTGGCCATGGGTGCGGGTGATGGCCAGGCTGTTCGCCTGAAGCTGGATACCTCCGCCCAGCAACGGATCGACCAGGCGCAGGCGATAGTCGATGACGGGAAGCGCGATCGGCGTCTGTCCCTGCGAATCCCCGGCACGCAGCGTCTGCACCGCCCAGCCGGCGATCGAAAAATAGCTGTTCCGGCCGATCCGTTGCGTCGAAAGGGTGGAACGCAGCCGATCGTCCCGGCTGATGTCGTAGCGGCGCAGGAATGTGCTGTCGGTGGCGGCGCGGATCGACCCGGCCACGCTCCATTCGGGGCTCAGTTGCAGGCCGCCGCTGGCGTCGAGATAGCCGCGCAGGCTTTTTTCCGAGCCGCCTGCCGGGGCGGTCGAGCCGGGCAGCGTGTCCGACGCGGCGACGCGGCTGGCATGGGTAATGTAGCCGGTGATCTGATAGGCGCCACGATCCCACAGATGGCGGAAATTACCCTCCAGCATCGGCAACGTGTCGCTGTAGATATGGGGTGTGACGGTAAGGTCGCGGTTGGGCGCGATCTTCCAGTAGTAGGGCAATGCGACTTCAAGACCGTTGGTCCGGTCATAGCGCACATTGGGCATGAGGAGGCCGCTGCCGCCGCCTTCGCCGACTGGATGCGACAGGCCGGGCAGGGGGATGAGCGGCAGGCCGAAAATCTCTATATTGGCATTGGTATAGGTCACGCGCTGGCGAACCGGGTCGTAAACCACCTTCACGGCGTTGATCTGCCAGGTTGGCTCCTTGGGACAGCCGTCGCTGTCTTCGACCGCACAGCCGGTATAGGCGGCGCGATCGAGCCTGTAGGTGCCGTTGACCCGCGTGCCCTTCGCCGATGCCAGCCGACCGCCCGATTCAAGAACGATCAGCATATTGTCGACAACGCCGTCCTTGAGCGTGTCGGTGACGTCGAACCGATCACCATAGGCGACGTTGCCTTCCGGATCGGTGACCGAGACATTGCCCTGCGCCTCGACCTTGCCGGTGGTGCGGTTCCACACCACCGTGTCGGCGCGCAGCCGGTTTCCTTCGCGCAACAGCTGTACGCTGCCGCGAGCGGTCACGACGTCCGCTTCGCTGTTATATTCGAGCGCATCGGCGGAAAAGCCGATCTGATCGTCCGACGCGGGAACGGGGGCGTCGGGCACGCTGGTTGTGACCTGCGGTTCGTTGAACTGCTGCGCCATGGCGGAGCCGGCGGGCAGCAGGCAGGCAAGCGCAGCCCCGGACAACAGGGGGAAGAAAAGCGATGCTGGAAACGATTGGGGGACTGGCAAGGGCTTGGAGCCTCATCGGGTGCGCTTGTGAAACGCCTATTGCATTGCTTTGCCTTCGCCGCAATCGCCCCGCTTGGCTCTTTTGTGCGAAATCGGTCGAACGGCTTTGCCAGAGCGGGCAAGGCGCATTATCTGGCAAGTGCGCGGCTCTCGCGCGTTCCGTCTGCTCGCATGACATGACAATTTGAAGGACCCTTGATGGATATCGCGTTCAGCCCATCCCGCCCCGAAGCCGATACCCTGGTTCTGGCCATGGCCAAGGATGCGACCGGAGGGTTGCCGATCGCGGCCGGGTCGGTCGTCATCGCTGGGGCCAGGGCGGCTCGGTTCGCCGGGGATACGGGGACGACATTCGAAACGTTCGTCGAGGAAGCCGGGCAGGTGCTGCGGGTCGTGCTGCTGGGAATCGGCGGGGGCGACGACGCCGATCTGGAACGCGCGGGCGGCGCACTGACGGCGAAGCTCGCGACCAGCGGCGCGGCGCATGCGGCGGTCGAATTCCCCGGCGGAGTGAGCGGCGCTGCGGCCGCGCGGCTTGCCTATGGCGCGTCGCTACGCGCATGGCGGATCGACACCTACCGCACGCGGCTGCCCGAAAAATCACGGCCCACGCTGGTCAAGCTGACGCTGGTGGCCAGTGGCGCGCAAGAGGCATGGGAGCGGCTGGCGGCGGTGGCGGCGGGCGTCGCGCTGACCCGCGAGCTTGTGTCCGAGCCCGCGAACATCATCTATCCCGAAAGCTTTATCGAGAGGTGCCGGCACCTTGAAAAGATGGGGATTGGCTTCACCGTGCTGGACGAGGTCCAGATGGCGGACCTTGGCATGGGCGCGCTGCTGGGCGTGGCGCAGGGTTCGGTGCGCAAGCCGCGCCTGCTGGCGATGGAATGGAACGGCACGGGGACCACGCAGGGCAAGCCGCTGGTGCTGGTCGGCAAGGGCGTGACCTTCGACAGCGGCGGCATTTCGATCAAGCCTGGCGCGGGCATGGAAGACATGAAGTGGGACATGGGCGGCGCGGGCGCGGTCGCGGGCGCGATGAAGGCGCTCGCCGGGCGCAAGGCGAAGGCGCATGTCATCGGCATATGCGGTCTTGTCGAAAACATGCCCGATGGCAACGCGCAGCGTCCGGGGGATATCGTCACGTCGATGTCGGGACAGACGATCGAGGTGCTCAACACCGACGCCGAAGGCCGGCTTGTGCTGTGTGACGTCATCACCTGGGCGCAGAAAACCTATGCGCCTGAGGTGATCGTCGACCTGGCGACGCTGACGGGTGCGATGGTGGTGGCGCTGGGCGACCAGTTCGCCGGTATCTTCGCCAATGACGATGGCCTGGCCGATGACCTGATCGCGGCGGGCAAGGCGGCGGGCGATCCCCTGTGGCGCTTCCCGCTGTCCGACGCCTACAACAAGATGATCGACAGCCCGATCGCCGACATGAAGAATATCGGGCCGCGCTTTGGCGGATCCATCACTGCCGCGCAGTTCATCAAGCGGTTCGTCGATGACGGCGTCAAATGGGCGCATCTGGACATTGCCGGCATGGTCTGGGCGGACAAGCCCGGCCCGGTGTGGGACAAGGGCGCAACCGGCTATGGCGTGCGGCTGCTCGACCGGCTGGTGGCGGATAAGTTCGAGCGTTGACGCCGACCCGGTAGGGGGAAAGCCTTGCAAGTCGATTTCTATCAGCTGAGCCGCGACCCGGTCGAACGGGTATTGCCCGCGATTGCCGAGCGGATCCTGGCGGGAGGCGGCCGGTTGCTGGTGGTGGCGGCCGATGGCGGGCGGCTGGAACGCTTGTCAGGCGGGCTTTGGGATGCGGGGGCAGAAACATTTCTGGCGCATGGGCTGGTGGGGCAGGCGGGTGAGAATGTGCAGCCGATCCTGCTGTCCGACCGGTGCGAGGCGCAGAACGGTGCCAGGCATGTCGCGCTGGCCGATGGGCTGTGGCGGGATGAGGCGCTGAGGTTCGAGCGCGCCTTTTATTTTTTCGATGCCGAAACGATCGGCGGGGCGCGGGCGAGCTGGCGGATATTGAGCAAAGCCGACGACGTGACGCCGCGTTTCTGGCGGCAGGATGGGCGCAAGTGGGTGCAAGGCCCCTGAACCCGCCGCCAGCGCCCCTTGCGGCGGGTGCCGGACCCGTCTAAAGGCGCGCCGACGCATTTTCCAACAGTTCGGAGTTCACAGGCTCATGGCCGCTACGCGCACCTTTTCGATCATCAAGCCCGACGCGACTCGCCGCAACCTGACCGGCGCGGTCACCAAGAAGCTGGAAGATGCGGGCCTGCGGGTTGTCGCGTCAAAGCGTATCCGCATGACTCGCGAGCAGGCGGAGGGCTTCTACGCGGTTCACAAGGATCGCCCCTTTTACGCCGACCTGGTTGCCTTCATGATTTCCGGCCCGGTGGTGGTGCAGGTTCTCGAAGGCGAGGATGCGGTGAAGCGCAACCGTGACATCATGGGTGCAACCAACCCGGCCAACGCGGACGAAGGCACGATCCGCAAGGAATTCGCCGAATCGATGGAAGCCAATTCGGTTCACGGATCGGACAGCGCGGAAAATGCCGCGATCGAGATCGCCTATTTTTTCAAGGCCGATGAAATCGTCGGCTGAAGCCAAGTTCATCCGAGATTGAAAAGGCCGGGGCATCCCCCGGCCTTTTTTGCGGTCATTGCGATTGCGGCGGCACTTCGAACCTGTCGATGACCCAGTCTTCCGCCTGTGCCCCGCCGATCCATTCCTGCATCCACGGATGGGCGATGATCGCCTGCATATAGCCTTCGGCAAAGCGCGCGACCGGCAGCTGGTAGGTGATGAACCGGGTCACGACCGGCGCGAACATCACGTCGGCCGCACCAAATTCCCCGAACAGGAAATCGCCCGATCCGCCATGCCGGGCGCGCGCTTCTGCCCAAAGCTGCATGATGCGCGCCAGATCCTGCGCCACCGCTTCGGACGGCTGCCGGGACGGATAGATCTGGCGGATGTTCATGCTGTGCTCGCGGCGCAGGGCTGCGAAGCTGCTGTGCATTTCGGCCGCCATCGAGCGCGCCATGGCGCGCGCGCCAGGGTCGGTCGGCCAGAATTTGTCGCCGCCCGACATTTCGTTCAGATATTCGATGATCGCCAGACTGTCCCAGACGACGATGTCGCCATCCCACAGGATCGGCACCTTGCCCGACGAAGGCGCGAACTCGTCGCCTTCGCGCCGTTTTTCCCAGGCTTCGTCATAGAGGGGGACGACCACCTCCTCGAACGGCAGGCCCGACAGCTTGCACGCCAGCCAGCCGCGCAGCGACCAGCTTGAATAGGCCTTGTTGCCAATGAACAGTTTCATCATCGGCCCCTCTTAGCCGCAGGAGGAAGGCGAAGTCGAGGCCGGCAACGCACTGGCCCGACCGCGTCGACGACCGGAGACCTCCGCGGGGCAATCCCAATCATATCCGCGCGGCTTTCAAACCTTTATCGATCTGTGTCTGCCAGCCGGTACGATACGAGAAACGAGCGATTTGCGAGGAAAATCTGGATGCCCGACAAGGATTCGAACCTTGATTGACGGAGTCAGAGTCCGCTCTCTTACCATTAGAGGATCGGGCATCGGCCGCCCAAGGGCGACTGGAAGCGCGCAGATAAGCCCGCAAGGCGCGGCGGTCAAGGGCGATATCGCAGGGCGGAGCCGACAATTCAGGGCGCAGGCGTCGGGGCGGGGCTGTCCTTCGCCGGAATGGACCGAGGCGGCTCTGTACCGGGACGCTGGCTGATTCGGACGATTTCGAAGCGTTCCTTGCGCCGTACGCCAGCCAGCGCCGGGATCGGCGCGATCGCTTGGGTCTGGGCCTGTGCCTGAACCTGCGCAGGCTCGCGCACCCGCATGCATTCGCGTCGGACCGGGCGCGGGGTTTGGTTGCAGTTCCACAAGGCGCGCTGAAGTCCGCTGGCGGCGTTGTGGATATAGGCAAAGGCCATGGCGTCGATCTGGCTGCCGCTCAAGGGGAAGCCAACCGGAACGCCGCCGCCCGCGCGCCACGCCATGATTCGGCATTCGGACCGGCCGGCGCAGAAGGTCTGGGCGAGCGTGGGCCAGCTGTCGGGCAGCGCGCCGCCCGACAGTTCGAGCAGGAAAGTGCGCGCGCCGGGCGCGATCGCGATCAGTCGGCCCGCGCCGAAGCTCTTGCCCAGCGAATCCGTTCCGATCGCCTGCTGCGGCCGGGCGGCGAGCAGCGCCGCGCCGGAGGGGTGTGTGCCTGCAAGCTGCTGCACATTCGGCAGGGGGGCGTCTGGCGCGCCATGATGTGCGAGCGAGATGCGGGCGATGCGACCGATCAGCGGCTCTCCGCTGCCGCTGCCGCGCCCGAACGCGGCCCCAGTGCCCCACCAGCCGCGCCAACGGAAGAAGAGGTGGCTGCCGACCGCCGCTACCTTGTCGAGGCTGCTGCTCCAATAGGGAACGACCCAGTCGGTATGATAATGGGTGGCGTGGCCAACCGGGGTATAGACCTGTCCCGACAGCATTTCCCTGGCGACCATGCGCGCGCGATCCCAGGCTCCGGCCGAAGGCACGCGCGTCAGCGCGCCGTCGCAGGTGAAAGTGAACTGGCATCCGGTGGTGCGTTCCTGCCCCTGGAATACGACGCCGCACACTGTCTTGGGAAAGGCGGGGTGGCGCACGCGGTTGAGTACGACCTGCGCCACCGAGCGCTGGCCGACGGCATCGTCGCCCGCCTCGTAAAGCTGCGCTGCGGCGAGGCAATCGACCGCGCGCGCCAGGTCGGTTGCCGACCCTGTGAAGACGAAGGGCCGGGCGGCAGGATTGGGCGCGGTGGAAAAGGGGATGGCGGCGTTCAGCGTGCGCGCGCTGTCACGCTCCAGCGCATAGACTTTCACCGGCTCGACGGGCGGCGGCACGGCGCGCGCGGCGACGGCGCGCGCCCGCGACAAGGCCGCCTGCACCGCTGACGGCGGTCGATCGCCGACGTCGTTCCAGGCGACGAGCGCGGGCAGGCCGGCGAAGATCGCCAGCCATAACAGCCATGCCGCCCACGGCGGCCCGTCCGTATCGGCCCGGTCGCGCGTCATATGCCGCGGCGGATCATTCCGGCAAGAAGTCGGGAACCGACAGATACCGCTCGCCGGTATCATAGTTGAAGCCGAGTATGCGCGAGCCTGCGGGCAGCGACGGAATCTTCTGCGCGATGGCGGCGAGCGTGGCGCCCGAAGATATGCCGACCAGCATGCCTTCCTCGCTTGCGGCGCGGCGCGCATAGTCCTTGG
This sequence comes from Sphingobium anseongense, assembly GCF_037725245.1. Classification (NCBI taxonomy): domain Bacteria; kingdom Pseudomonadati; phylum Pseudomonadota; class Alphaproteobacteria; order Sphingomonadales; family Sphingobiaceae; genus Sphingobium; species Sphingobium anseongense. Next base: position 131,166 of record NZ_JBBJUL010000009.1, read on the forward strand.
CGGCGGCGGGATCGACCTGGATCACGCCGTCGAGCGCCTGGGTGTGCAGGTTCGCCGGGATGAAGCCGGCGCCGATGCCCTGGATCGGATGGGGACCGGGCTGGCCGCCGCTGATCACCGGGGACAGGGTCGGCTCGACGGCATAGACCTTGATCGTCGGCCAGGCCGCCTTTAGCACTTCGGCGACGCCGGTGATATGGCCGCCGGTGCCGACGCCGGTGATGAGCGCGTCGATCGGCGCGTCATCGAAGTCGGCCAGTATTTCCTTCGCGGTCGTGCGGACATGGACGTCGATATTGGCTGGATTTTCGAACTGTTGCGGCATCCAGCTGCCCGGGGTCTTGGCGACGAGGTCCAGCGCGCGCTCGATCGCGCCTTTCATGCCCTTTTCGCGCGGGGTAAGGTCGAAGGACGCGCCATAGGCCAGCATCAGGCGGCGGCGCTCGATCGACATGCTTTCGGGCATGACCAGGACCAGCTTGTATCCTTTGACAGCCGCGACCATGGCCAGGCCGACGCCGGTATTGCCCGATGTCGGCTCGATGATCGTGCCGCCCGGCTGCAGATCGCCCGACGCTTCGGCCGCTTCGATCATGGCAAGGGCGATGCGGTCCTTGATCGACCCGCCGGGATTGGACCGTTCGGACTTGATCCAGACTTCTGTTCCGGCGGGCGCACCGGCAAACAGCTTGTTGACGCGGATGTGCGGGGTGTGGCCGATCGTGTCCAATATGCTGGAAGCTTTCATGTGGCTTTCTCCTGGCTGATGTCCGCCGCCCTTATGTCGGGTAGGTCGAAGCTGCGTGCAAGGCGCAATTCGGGGAAGAGTCGCGCCCAGATGAGGGTGATGACGATAGCACCGATGCCGCCGCCGATCACCGCGACAACTGGCCCCACCAACGCGGCGAGAAAGCCCGATTCGGCCTCGCCCAGTTCGTTGGAGGCAGAAATGGTGAGTTGCGACAGGCTGGACACGCGGCCGCGCATCGCATCGGGCGTGTGCAACTGGATCAACGACTGGCGGACATAGACCGACACCATGTCGGCAAAACCCAGAACGATCAGCGATCCCAGCGCGATTTCCATGGCGATGTCGGTGGGTGCAAAGGCGGTGAGGCCAAAGGCGATGGTGGCGAGGCCGAACAGGATGACCGCGCCCAGCATCTTGAGGCCGACCTCGCTGCGCATCGGGCGGAAGGAGAACCATAGCGCGGTAATCCCCGCGCCGATCCCCGGTGCGGCGGCAAGGTGGCCCAGCCCGCGCGAGCCGACATGCAATATGTCGCGCGCATATATAGGCAGCAGCGCGGTCGCGCCCGCCAGCAGCACCGCGAAGAGATCGAGCGTGATCGTCGCCAGCACCAGCCGGTTGCCCCGGACATAGGCGAAGCCGTCGATCATCTGGCGCACCGGATGCCGGCTGGTGTCGCGCGCCGATTGCGGCACCGGCCCGATCATCATCATGCTGGCCAGCGCCACGGTGTAGAGCAGGGCGGCGAGCGCATAGGCGCCCCATGGCTCGATCGCGAAGGCATAGCCGCCCAGCGCCGGGCCGATGATCATGCCGAGCTGCCAGGCGACGCTGGAAATGGCGATCGCTCTGGGCAAGACGGCGCGCGGGACCAGATTGGGGGCGAGCGCGCCATAGGCGGGGCCATTGAAGGCGCGGGCTATGCCCACAAGCATGGCTACGAAGATGATAAGCGGCAGGCTGACCCAGCCTTCATAGGTGGCAAAGCCAAGCAGGCCCGACGCCGCCATCATCAGCGCCAGCGTCAGCCGGGTGATCATGCGTCGATCGAAATGGTCGGCGACCCATCCGGTGACGGGTGTCAGGAAAAAGAGGGGAGCGAACTGCGCGAGGCCGATCAGCCCGAGCTGCGCCGCCGCCGCTGACGGGCTCATCGTGTCGCGGGCGATATTATAGGCCTGCCAGCCCAGCACGATCATCATCGCATATTGGGCCAGCACCGCGCAGAGCCGGCCGCCCAGATAGGCGCGGAAATCGCGGTAGCGCAACGGGTGGCGATCGGCGGGAAGGGTCATCGCCGATGCCTTAGCCCCGGTACGGGGGCGGCGGCAACCGCAGAGCGCTGCGCTCAGCACAGTAAAACTTCGTCGCGCGATGATCCGCCTATCTGGCCGCGCCGGTCAGGCCGGCAGGAACATGTCCGGGTCGATCGCCATCAGGGCGTCGGCGCCTCCCTCGATCTTGCGGCGCAGCGCGCCCGCGTCGGGCATGATGCGTTCGGCAAAGAAGCGCGCTGTGACCAGCTTGGTTTCCAGATAGCGCGCGTCGCCTTCGCCCGCGGCCAGCAGATCGCTGGCTGCCCTGGCCATGCGCAGCCACATGAGGCCCGTTGCGACGATACCCATGATATGCAGATAATGGTGAGCGCCAGCGCCTGCGTTGTCGGGATTTTTCATCGCATTCTGCATCAGCCACATCGTCGCTGCCTGAAGCTGGCCGGTCGCTTTTTCGAGCGCGTCGGCAAACGACGCGAGTTTCTCATTGCCCTTGGCCTCGGCGATTTCGGTCGCGAGCAGCTTGAGGAAGGCCTGGAGCGCGCGGCCACCGTTTAGCGCCAGCTTGCGGCCGACCAGATCCATCGCCTGAATGCCGTTGGTGCCTTCGTAAATTTGGGCGATGCGCGCGTCGCGGACATATTGTTCGACCCCGTTTTCCCGGATGTAGCCGTGGCCGCCGAACACCTGCTGACTTGTGACGGCGACATCGAAGCCCTTGTCGGTGCCATAGCCCTTGATGACCGGCGTCAGCAGCGAAAGCAGGTCGCTGGCAGCCTCGCGTTCTTCTTGCGTTGCCGCATGGTCGGCGAGATCAACCTGGAGCGCGCCCCACAGGATCAGCGCACGCAGCCCCTCGGTCAACGCCTTGGCCTCCATCAACATCCGGCGAACGTCGGGGTGGACAAACAGCGTGTCGGCCTTTTCATCAAGGTCCTTGGGACCGGTCAGGGCGCGGCCCTGGCGCCGCTCGCGCGCATAAAGGACCGCATTCTGATAGGCGATCTCGGCCTGGCCCAGTCCCTGGAGGCCCACCCACATGCGCGCGGCGTTCATCATGATGAACATCGCGGCCAGGCCCTTATTCTCCTCGCCAACCAGCCAGCCGGTCGCGCCGTCATAATTCATGACGCAGGTGGCGTTGCCGTGAATGCCCATCTTATGTTCCAGCGCGCCGCACGACACCGCATTGCGGTCACCCAGCGATCCGTCCGCATTCACCATTATCTTGGGGACGACGAACAGCGAAATACCCTTGCTGCCTTCGGGCGCGCCGGGCGTCTTGGCGAGCACGAGGTGGATGATGTTTTCCGACAGGTCATGGTCGCCCGCCGAAATGAATATCTTGGTGCCGGTGATCGCATAGCTGCCATCGGCATTGGGCACGGCCCTGGTCTTGATGAGGCCAAGGTCGGTGCCGGCATGAGGTTCGGTCAGGTTCATCGTGCCGGTCCATTTGCCCGACACCATGTTGGGGACATAGCGCGCCTTCAGATCGTCGCTGCCCTTGACCAGCAGCGCTGACACCGCGCCACTGGTCAGGCCATGATACATTTCAAAGCTGTGATTGGCGGACAGCACATATTCGCCCGCCGCCACTGCAATGACGTTGGGCAAACCCTGCCCGCCGAATTCCTGCGGCGCATGCAGCGTCGTCCAGCCGCCGGCGACATATTGGTCGAATGCGTCCTTGAAGCCGGTCGGGGTCGTGACGCTGCCATCGGAATGGCGGGTGCAGCCTTCCTGGTCGCCCACCGCGTTCAACGGGAACAGCACTTTCGCCGCGAAGCGCCCGCCTTCGCTCAAAATGGCTTCGACAAGGTCGGGCGTGGCGGCGCTGAAACCGGGGAGGTTGGAGAAACGGTCGATCCCCACGACATGATCGAGCACGAAGCGCGTGTCGCGGACGGGGGCGGTGTAGCTGGGCATTATCTTCTCCGGGCGGTATTTTTATCGGGCAGGTCGCTTCAAGAGCGGTCGATGGACGCGACGAAATCGGTAAGTTCGGCGATGGCCGCATCTATGTCGGCCTTTTGCCGGGTGAGCAGGTCGATGCGGGCGTTGCATTTCCGTACGGTGACGCGACGCTGCTCCTCATGATCCTCGTCCGCATCATACAGGTCGATCATCTCGCGAATGTCGGACAGGCTGAAGCCCACGCGCTTGCCACGCAGAATCCAGGCGAGGCGGGCGCGATCGCGGCGCGAATAGATGCGCGCCAGCCCCTGTCGCTGCGGCGCGATCAGCCCTTCATCCTCATAGAAGCGCAGGGCGCGTGCGGTGACGCCGAATTCTTCCGAGAGGTCCGAAATGCTGTAGCTGTCGCGATCCCGATGATCGGGCATCTCGATGCCGGCTATGCTTGTACGTTGGTTCATAATCGGTGATGTAGTTTCCGTTTACGTTCACGTCAATATGCGTTGACGATTTGAAGCTCTTCACAAAATCCAACAAAGCTTCTATATGTCCATCCAACAAGTCGTGCCGCGCTGTCATATCGACGGGGTGGCTCGCGCCCCGGTCGTCCGGGTGTCATGGCCGCGTTGCGCACGGTTATTGGCGGGAATAGGGCGATTTCGGCGGTTCCTCAGACGCTGGCAGTGCGGTTCGGACAGTCCCGACCCGCACTTTTTTTCGTGGGCCCATTGCCCGCGAATCGGCTGAATCTCCGCTGCGATGCGGTGTATTTGCGACGAACGAAGGCAGGAACACGCATGGCGACCAAGGCTCCCTCCCCGATCTCTAATAAAGGCGTCAACACAACCGGCGCGAAGAAGCGTATTCGCAAGGTTTTTGGCGACATCCACGAAGTGGTGCAGATGCCGAACCTGATCGAGGTTCAGAGGGAGAGCTACGAACAGTTCCTGCGGTCCGATCCGTCGATCGGTTATGTGTCAGGTCTTGAAAAGACGCTGCGCAGTGTTTTTCCGATCCGCGATTTCGCCGGCACCGCCGAAATGGATTTCGTCCATTACGAGCTGGAAGACCCCAAATATGATACCGAGGAATGCCGCCAGCGCGGCATTACCTATGCCGCGCCTATGCGCGTCACGCTGCGCCTCATCGTGTTCGAAGTGGATCAGGACACCGAGAGCCGCTCGGTTCTCGATATCAAGGAGCAGGACGTCTATATGGGCGATATGCCCCTGATGACGGGCAACGGCACTTTCATCATCAACGGCACCGAGCGCGTCATCGTTTCGCAGATGCACCGTTCGCCGGGCGTTCTGTTCGACCATGACCGGGGCAAGACCCACTCGTCGGGCAAATATCTGTTTGCCGCGCGCGTCATTCCCTATCGCGGTTCGTGGCTGGACTTCGAATTCGATGCCAAGGACATCGTCAACGTCCGGATCGACCGCAAGCGCAAGCTGCCCGTCACCGCGCTGCTGTTCGCGCTGGGCCTGAACGCTGAAGAGATTTTGGGTCACTTCTACAACAAGGTGACATTCCTGCGGGGCGAAGGCGGCTGGCAGATTCCCTATGTCGCCGAAGCATGGCGCGGCATGAAGCCCGCCTTCGACATCGTCGATGCCAAGTCGGGCGAAGTCGTGTTTGCGTCGGGCCACAAAATCTCGCCGCGCGCCGCCAACAAGGCGGAAAAGGATGGACTGGAAACGCTGCTGATCCCGACCGAGGAAATCTTCGGCCGCTACAGCGCTTACGATCTGGTCAATGACGCCACCGGCGAAATCTACATCGAAGCAGGCGACGAAGTGTCGTCTGAAAATCTCGAAAAGCTCGACAAGGCGGGCATTGACCGCATCGAGCTGCTCGACATCGACCATGTCACGACCGGTCCCTGGATCCGCAACACCCTGAAGGCCGACAAGGCCGAGGATCGCGATCAGGCATTGAGCGACATCTATCGCGTGATGCGCCCCGGCGAACCGCCGACGAAGGAAACCGCCGAAGCGCTGTTCGCTGGCCTCTTCTTCGATCCGGAGCGCTACGACCTGTCGGCCGTCGGCCGCGTCAAGCTGAACATGCGTCTCGATCTGGATGCGGAGGACACTGTTACCACCCTGCGGACCGAGGATATCCTGGCCGTGGTCAAGGAATTGGTGAACCTCAAGGACGGCAAGGGCGAAATCGACGATATCGACAATCTGGGCAACCGTCGCGTGCGTTCGGTCGGCGAACTGCTGGAAAACCAGTATCGCGTCGGTCTGCTGCGCATGGAACGCGCGGTGAAGGAGCGTATGTCGTCGGTCGACGTGTCGACCGTGATGCCCAACGACCTGATCAACGCCAAACCGGCGGTCGCCGCGGTGCGCGAATTCTTCGGCTCCTCGCAGCTTTCGCAGTTCATGGACCAGACGAACCCCTTGTCGGAAGTCACCCACAAGCGCCGCGTTTCTGCGCTCGGGCCGGGCGGTCTGACCCGCGAGCGCGCGGGCTTTGAAGTCCGCGACGTTCACCCGACCCATTATGGTCGTATCTGTCCGATCGAGACGCCCGAAGGCCCGAACATCGGCCTGATCAACAGCCTCGCGACGTTCAGCCGCGTCAACAAATATGGGTTCATCGAAACGCCCTACCGCAAGGTCATCGACCATAAGGTGACCGACGACGTCGTTTATCTGTCGGCGATGGAGGAGGCCAAGCACACGATCGCACAGGCCAACGCCGAGCTGAACGAAGACGGGACCTTTGCCGAGGATCTGATTTCTTCGCGTCAGGCCGGCGAATTCCTGATGGCGCCGCGCGATCTCATCACCCTGATGGACGTCAGCCCCAAGCAGCTGGTGTCGGTCGCTGCATCGCTCATTCCGTTCCTGGAAAATGACGACGCCAACCGCGCGCTGATGGGATCGAACATGCAGCGCCAGGCCGTGCCGCTGGTTCAGGCCGAGGCGCCGTTTGTCGGCACCGGCATGGAAGGCACGGTTGCGCGCGATTCCGGCGCGGCCATCGCCGCCAAGCGTTCGGGCATCGTCGATCAGGTCGATGCGACCCGTATCGTCATCCGCGTGACCGGCGACATCGGCGCCGGCAAGTCGGGCGTCGATATCTACACGCTCCAGAAGTTCCAGCGGTCAAACCAAGACACCTGCATCAACCAGCGTCCGCTGGTGAAGGTCGGCGACATCATCGACGCCGGCGACGTGATTGCCGATGGCCCCTCGACCGAGTTCGGTGAACTGGCGCTGGGCCGCAACACGCTCGTCGCGTTCATGCCCTGGAACGGCTACAACTACGAAGACTCCATCCTGATCTCCGAGCGGATCGTGAAGGACGACGTCTTCACCTCGATCCACATCGAGGAGTTCGAGGTCATGGCGCGCGACACCAAGCTGGGGCCGGAGGACATCACTCGCGATATCCCGAACGTCGGCGAGGAAGCGCTGCGCAACCTCGACGAGGCGGGCATCGTCTATATCGGCGCCGAAGTGGAGCCGGGCGACATACTGTGCGGCAAGATCACCCCCAAGGGTGAATCGCCGATGACGCCGGAAGAAAAGCTGCTTCGCGCCATCTTCGGTGAAAAGGCATCTGACGTGCGCGACACTTCGCTGCGTCTGCCGCCGGGCGTTGCGGGCACGGTCGTCGAGGTGCGGGTGTTCAACCGCCACGGCATCGACAAGGACGAGCGCGCGATGGCGATCGAGCGCGAGGAAATCGACCGTCTCGCCAAGGATCGCGAGGACGAACGCGGCATTCTCAACCGTGCGACCTATAATCGCGTGCGCGAAATGCTGCTGGGCCAGACCGCGACCGCCGCGCCCAAGGGCGTCAAGAAGGGTGGCGTGATCGACGAGGCGCTGCTCGACGAGGTCGAAAAGCATGAGTGGTGGAAGTTCGCCGTCGCCGATGACGCGCAGCAGAGCGATCTGGAAGCGGTCAAGGCGCAGTATGACGAGGCGGTGAAGTCGATTGTCGACAAGTTCGAGGATCGTGTTGACAAGCTGCAGCGTGGCGATGAACTGCCGCCCGGCGTGCTCAAGATGGTCAAGGTGTTCGTCGCGGTGAAGCGCAAGCTGCAACCGGGTGACAAGATGGCCGGCCGTCACGGCAACAAGGGCGTCATTTCGCGCATCCTGCCGGTCGAGGACATGCCGTTCCTGGCCGATGGCACCCATGTCGACATCGTGCTCAACCCGCTGGGCGTGCCGAGCCGCATGAATGTCGGGCAGATCTTTGAAACGCATCTGGGCTGGGCCGCGCGCGGCCTTGGCCAGCAGCTCAAGCATGCGCTGGAGGATTGGCGCGACGCCAATCCGAACCCGACGGCGGGCGACATGCCCGACGCGGTCAAGGACCGGCTCAAGACGATCTATGGCGACCATTATATCGACGAAATCGAAGCGCGGACGCCCGAACAGATCATCGATCTGGCCGAGCATCTGGAGCGCGGCGTGCCGATGGGCACGCCCGTGTTCGACGGTGCGCGCGAAGCCGACGTGTCGGCGATGCTGGAACTGGCGGGGCTGCATACTTCGGGCCAGTCGGACCTGTTCGACGGACGCACTGGCGACATGTTCGACCGCAAGGTCACGGTGGGCATCATCTACATGCTGAAGCTCCATCACCTTGTCGATGACAAGATCCATGCTCGTTCGATCGGCCCCTACAGCCTCGTTACCCAGCAGCCGCTGGGCGGCAAGGCGCAGTTCGGTGGCCAGCGCTTCGGCGAAATGGAGGTCTGGGCGCTCCAGGCCTATGGCGCCGCCTACACGTTGCAGGAAATGCTGACGGTGAAGTCCGACGACGTGGTCGGCCGCACCAAGGTCTATGAGGCGATCGTCAAGGGGGACGACACGTTCGAGGCCGGCATTCCCGAAAGCTTCAACGTGCTGGTCAAGGAAATGCGCTCGCTCGGCCTCAACGTCGAACTCAACACGATCGACGAGATCGTCGAGGACGACGGCGGCTTCGCGGCGGCGGCGGAATAAGGGGTTGCGGGCGCCGCTGTGGTGGCGTCCCTTCTCTTCCGCCCGAAAATTTGCCCTCATGAGGGAATGAAAAGATGAACGAACTGACCAACTTCGCCAACCCGGTCGTCAAGCCGGAAACCTTCGACCAGATCCAGATCGGCCTTGCCTCGCCAGAGCGTATCCGGTCATGGTCCTTCGGCGAGATCAAAAAGCCCGAAACCATCAACTATCGCACGTTCAAGCCCGAGCGCGACGGCCTGTTCTGCGCGCGCATCTTCGGTCCGATCAAGGATTATGAGTGCCTGTGCGGCAAGTACAAGCGGATGAAGTACAAGGGCATCGTCTGCGAGAAGTGCGGCGTCGAAGTGACCGTGTCGAAGGTGCGTCGCGAACGCATGGGCCATATCGAGCTGGCCGCCCCGGTCGCGCATATCTGGTTCCTCAAATCGCTGCCCAGCCGCATCGGCCTGCTGCTCGATATGCAGCTCAAGCAGCTTGAGCGCGTCCTCTATTTCGAAAGCTATATCGTCACCGAGCCGGGCCTGACCCCGCTGGAGAAGTATCAGCTTCTGAACGAAGACGAGCTGCTCGACGCCCAGGACGAATATGGCGAAGACGCCTTCACCGCCGGCATCGGCGCGGAAGCGGTCAAGCAGATGCTGATGGACCTCGACCTTGAGGGCGAGAAGCAGATCCTGCTCGAAGAGCTGGCGACGACGAAGTCGGAACTCAAGCCGAAGAAGATCATCAAGCGCCTCAAGGTCGTCGAGAGCTTCCTGGAATCGGGCAACCGCCCCGAATGGATGATTCTGGACGTCGTGCCGGTCATACCGCCGGAACTGCGCCCGCTCGTTCCGCTGGATGGCGGCCGTTTCGCGACCTCGGACCTCAACGACCTGTATCGCCGCGTCATCAACCGCAACAACCGTTTGAAGCGGCTGATGGAGTTGCGCGCGCCGGACATCATCGTCCGCAACGAAAAGCGCATGTTGCAGGAAGCCGTTGACGCACTGTTCGACAATGGCCGCCGCGGCCGCGTCATCACCGGCGCCAACAAGCGTCCGCTCAAGTCCTTGTCCGACATGCTCAAGGGCAAGCAGGGCCGCTTCCGCCAGAACCTGCTCGGCAAGCGCGTCGACTATTCGGGCCGTTCGGTCATCGTGACCGGCCCGGAACTCAAGCTGCACCAGTGCGGCCTGCCGAAGAAGATGGCGCTCGAACTGTTCAAGCCTTTCATCTACGCGCGGCTCGACGCCAAGGGTCTGTCGATGACCCTCAAGCAGGCCAAGAAGTGGGTCGAGAAGGAGCGCAAGGAAGTCTGGGACATCCTGGACGAGGTGATCCGCGAGCATCCGGTGATGCTGAACCGCGCGCCGACGCTCCACCGCCTTGGCATCCAGGCGTTCGAGCCCGTGCTGATCGAAGGCAAGGCGATCCAGCTTCACCCGCTGGTCTGCTCCGCCTTCAACGCCGACTTCGATGGCGATCAGATGGCCGTTCACGTTCCGCTGAGCCTTGAAGCCCAGCTGGAAGCACGCGTCCTGATGATGTCGACCAACAACATCCTGTCGCCCGCGAACGGCAAGCCGATCATCGTGCCGTCGCAGGACATGGTGCTGGGCATCTATTATCTGTCGATGGAGCGTGAAGGCGAGCCGGGCGAGGGCATGTTGCTGTCCGACATGTCGGAAGTGCATCAGGCGCTGTTCGCCAAGGCGGTGACGTTGCACAGCAAGATCATCAGCCGCGTCCCCCAAACGGACGAGGCCGGCGAACAGTATATGAAGCGTTACGAAACCACGCCGGGTCGCATGTTGCTGGGCGAGTGCCTGCCCAAGTCGCACCGTGTGCCTTTCGACGTCGTCAACCGCCTGCTGACCAAGAAGGAAATCGGCGACGTCATCGACCAAGTCTATCGCCACACCGGCCAGAAGGACACGGTGCTGTTCGCCGACGCCATCATGGGTCTGGGCTTCCGCCACGCGTTCCAGGCGGGCATTTCGTTCGGCAAGGACGACATGGTCATCCCCGATTCCAAGGTCGGCACGGTCGATGACACCAAGGCGCTGGTGGCCGATTACGAACAGCAATATCAGGACGGCCTGATCACCCAGCAGGAAAAGTACAATAAGGTGATCGACGCCTGGAGTCGTTGCGGCGACGTGGTGGCCAACGCGATGATGGACGAGATTCGCGCCCAGCCCAAGGATCCCAAGACGGGCCGCATGGCCCCGATCAACTCCATCTACATGATGGCGCATTCGGGTGCGCGCGGGTCCCAGGCGCAGATGAAGCAGCTGGCGGGTATGCGCGGCCTGATGGCCAAGCCGTCAGGCGAGATCATCGAAACGCCGATCATCTCGAACTTCAAGGAGGGCCTGACCGTCCTTGAATATTTCAACTCCACCCATGGCGCGCGAAAGGGCCTGGCGGACACCGCGCTCAAGACGGCGAACTCGGGTTACCTGACCCGCCGCTTGGTCGACGTGTCGCAGGATTGCACGATCGTCGAGGAAGATTGCGGTACCGACAAGGCGTTGGAAATGAAGGCGATCATCCAGGGCGGTTCGACCATCGCGTCGCTGGGCGAGCGTATCCTGGGTCGCACCACGGCCGAGGACATCGTCGACACCAAGGACAACAGCGTCGTCATCCCCATCGGCACGCTGCTCGACGAAGCCATGATCGCGCAGATCGAAGCGATCGGCACCCAGGCCGTCAAGATCCGCAGCCCGCTGATCTGCGAAAGCACGATGGGCGTTTGCGGCAAATGCTATGGCCGTGATCTTGCCCGCGGCACGCCGGTCAACATCGGCGAAGCGGTCGGCGTCATCGCGGCGCAGTCGATCGGTGAGCCTGGCACCCAGCTGACGATGCGGACTTTCCACATCGGCGGCGCGGCCCAGCTCAACGAAACGTCGAACCTGGAAGCGGTGTCGGACGGTACGCTGGAACTGCGCGACATGCCGACGATCACGGACAGCCGTGGCCGCCGCCTGTCGCTGGCTCGCAACGGCGAACTGGCGATCATCGACAGCGAAGGTCGCGAACGCGCGGTTCATCGCCTGCCCTATGGCGCGACCATCCTGTTCGAAAACAACGCGCCTGTTAAGCAGGGCGACCGGATCGCCGAATGGGATCCGTTCACCATGCCGGTGATCACCGAGAAGCCGGGTATCGTCAAATATGTCGACCTGATCGACGGCAAGACGCTGACCGAACAGACCGACGAAGCGACGGGCATCGCCCAGCGCGTCGTCACCGAGCATCGCGGCGCGACCCGCACCAAGGAGGATCTGCGTCCGCGCCTGACTCTCTTGGATGATGGTTCGGGTGAAGCCGCACGCTATATGCTGGCGGTCGGCGCGACCCTGTCGGTCGAGGATGGCCAGCAGGTCGCGGCGGGTGACGTGCTGGCGCGTGTATCGCGCGAGGCGGCCAAGACCCGCGACATCACCGGCGGTCTGCCGCGCGTTGCGGAACTGTTCGAGGCGCGCAAGCCCAAGGACAATGCGATCATTGCCAAGGTGTCGGGCCGCGTCCAGTTCCTCAAGGATTACAAGGCGAAACGCAAGATCGCCATCAATCCCGAGGATGGCGGCGAACCGGTGGAATATCTGATCCCCAAGAGCAAGGTGATCGACGTCCAGGAAGGCGATTTCGTCAAGCGCGGCGACAATCTGATCGGCGGTTCGCCCGATCCGCATGATATTCTCGAAGTGCTCGGTATCGAGCCGCTCGCCGAATATCTGGTCGCTGAAATCCAGGAAGTCTATCGACTGCAAGGCGTGAAGATCAACGACAAGCATATCGAGACGATCGTTCGTCAGATGCTGCAAAAGGTCGAGATCACCGTGTCGGGCGACACCACGCTGCTGGTCGGCGAACAGGTCGACCGCGAGGAGATGAACGAGATCAACGCCAAGCTGGGCGCGGGCATGTTGCCCGCCGAAGGCAAGCCGGTGCTGCTCGGCATCACCAAGGCGAGCTTGCAGACCCGCAGCTTCATTTCGGCCGCGTCCTTCCAGGAAACCACCCGCGTCCTCACCGAAGCGGCGGTCCAGGGCAAGAAGGACACGCTCGTCGGCTTGAAGGAAAATGTCATCGTCGGTCGGCTGATCCCGGCGGGCACGGGCGCCGGCATGAATCGCCTGCGCGTGGCGGCCTCCAGCCGCGACGCGGCGCTGCGGGCCGCGATGCGCGCCTCTGCCCAGGTCGACCTGATCGCGCCCAGGACGGCGGCGCAAGAACATGCCGCCGAACTGGCTCAGGGTCCCGAAGCCGCGATTGGCGACGATCCGCTGGGTGCGGTTCAGGGGGAAGACTTTACCACGCAGGACATTGATTGAGTTGTTATTTGAAATGAAAGGAGCCGCTTCCTACATGGGGAGCGGTTCCCAGCCCTTCGACCCGATGGGTCGATGACGAGGCCCGCCGGATCTGACGATCCGGCGGGTTTTCATTTTTGGCGGGAGTGGAAAGGATGTCCGCCGAGACTGGGCTATTCGAAGATGCTGACGTTCATTCCAGCCCGCGCATAATGCGCCAATCGAGTGTTGAGCGTCCCGATGTGCAATTCCAGCTTGTGCCCATCGGGATCCAGAAAATAGAGAGAGTGACCCTCGCTGACATCATCTTTCCAGACGATAGCATGGCGCACGATCAGCTCCTTCAACTGGCAGAAGCCTTCTTCCTCTACGTCGAACGCAAAATGCGTATAGTCTTCGCGAGCGTTAACGGTTGGTTCGAGCGACAAGCACAGCCACAGCACTCCTGCTTCAAGATATGCTCCCTCTTGCCACTGAGCGCGCAAGGTGCAGAAGGATGTCGCGATAGAAATGAATTGATCGGGGAAGGTTCGCTACCGCGAGTGTCAAATGGTTGAGGCCGCGGATGGCTGGCGTGTCCATGCCCTCATTCCCCCAACAAAACCCCGCTAACCGACCCGTTCCGCACTGAACATACGAATGGCAGGGCCCCCTTGCCGTCGCCCACGTCCAGATCGCCTTCGACCTCCCAACCAGTCGACATCGTCCGCGCCACCGGCGCGCCCAGCAGCTTCGCGCCGCCGCCGACGTCTCGCCGGGCTTCCGCGCCGCAGGCCTCCCGCGCGGCTTGCGCCGTTCTGATCGAACCGTAGCCTGGGCTTGCATAGGGCGCGCGCCTCGCGTCGCGCTCGGCCTGGCGGTCCTTCGCTATATCGCTGATGATCGCGGCATCGACCGCACGCCTGTAGGCGCGACGGTCATAGCCGGTCTGCGCCATCGCGGGGGTCAGAACGCCCGTCAGCAGCAGAGCGATCGACAGGCGACCGGTTCGGGTAAGCATGGCAATTCTCCTGCAATCAATGCGGCCATTCTATCGCGACGTGGTCCGCGCGAGTGTGCGCCAGATCACTTGAACAAACTACCCAAAATGCCGCGCACCAGCTTGCCCGCGATCCCGCCGCCCGATGCCCTGCGGTTCGATCCGCCGAACACCGCGCGGCCCAGTTCATTGGCTACCTGCCGCCCGACCGAGGATGCGGCGGAGCGGGTCGCGGACTGTACCACCTTTTCCAGCGTTCCAGGTCTCGCCGCCTCGCGCGCGGCGGCGGCATCCAGCCGCGCCTGTTCCTTGAGTTGCTGCTCGCGCTGCTTTGCCTCGGCCCTGGCCTGCGCGGCGGCGGCCTTGTCGGACTCGGCCTGCGCCTTCGCCGCCTGCGCCGCAGCGGCGGCTGCGTTGCCGCGCGCGGCGAGAATTTCTTCGGCCGACTCGCGGTCGACCGCATCGTCATATTTGCCCTCGACTGGCGAGATCGACTGGACGATCGCGCGCTCCTTGGGGGTTACCGGGCCAAGGCGGGAGCGGGGCGGGGCGATCAGCGTGCGCTGGACGATGCCGGGCGAACCGTCCTCCTGCAACAGCGACACCAGCGCCTCGCCGGTCTTGAGTTCGGTAATCGCGGTTTCGACGTCAAGGTCGGGATTGATGCGGAATGTCTCCGCCGCCGCCTTGATCGCTTTCTGGTCGCGGGGCGTGAAGGCGCGTAACGCGTGCTGGACGCGGTTGCCCAATTGCCCCGCAACCTCTTCGGGAATGTCGATCGGATTTTGCGTCACGAAATAGACGCCCACGCCCTTGGACCGGATCAGGCGGACAACCTGCTCGATCTTGTCGGTCAGCGCCTTGGGCGCGTCATCGAACAGCAGATGCGCTTCGTCGAAGAAGAAGGCGAGCTTGGGCTTTTCCGGGTCGCCGACCTCGGGCAGGGTCTCGAACAGTTCCGACAACAGCCACAGCAGGAAGGTCGCATAAAGCTTTGGGCTCTGCATCAGCTTGTCGGCGGCCAATATGTTCACATAGCCGCGACCCTGGTCGTCGACTTTCAGGAAGTCATGAATGTCGAGCGCGGGTTCGCCGAAGAAGTGCGCGCCACCCTGGCTGTCGAGTTGGAGCAATTGCCGCTGGATCGCGCCGACGCTGGCCTTGGTCACATTGCCGTAGCGCGCCGACAGCATGTCGGCATTTTCCGCGCAATAGGCAAGCATCGCCTGGAGATCGCCCAGGTCGAGCAGGAGCAGCCCTTCCTCGTCGGCATAGCGGAAAGCGATGGTCAGCACGCCCTCCTGCGTCTCGTTAAGACTCATCAGCCGTGCGAGCAGCAGCGGCCCCATCTCGCTGACGGTGGTGCGGATCGGGTGCCCCTGTTCGCCGTACAGGTCCCAGAAGATCGCGGGATTGTCGGCATAGCTGTAGTTTTCCAGGCCGATTTCCTTCGCGCGCGACACCAGCTTGTCGGCATTTTTGAAGGTCGGGGATCCGGCCATGGCGATGCCCGACAGGTCCCCCTTCACATCGGCGACGAACACCGGCACGCCAAGGGCGGAGAAATTTTCAGCGATGCCCTGCAAAGTAACCGTCTTGCCGGTGCCGGTCGCCCCGGCAATCAGGCCATGGCGGTTGGCGCGCCTGAGATTGAGATATTGCGGAACGCCGCCGGCTTTTTCAGGTGCGCCAAGGCCCAGGAAAATACCGTCGGTCATATGATTTTTCCCCAAGGAAAAGCCCGTTCGCCCCGAGCCTGACGAAGAGTGGGTCTTCGACAGGCTCAGCCCGAACGGGCTTGTAAGCTATCCCCAATCTACGAGCCTGGGGATCGTTTCGGCAAGCGTCGTTTACTTGTCGCGGATGCGTACCGGCAGGAACGTGACGGGCTGACCGCGACGCAGCACCTGGAGCAGAACGGCGTTGCGGCCTTGCGCCACGACCTGCTTGACCGCAGCGTCAAGTTCGGCCTGCGATGCTACCGGGCGATTGTTCGCGGTGATGATCACATCGCCGCGACGCAGCCCTTTGGCGGCGGCGTCGGTGGAAGCATCGACCGCCGTTATGACGATGCCCCGCGTCGTGTCGGGAATGCCGAGCTGGCGGATGATCGAAGGGGTCAGGGGGATGGCGGACAGGCCAAGCGACTGGGCGGAGGCGTCGCTGCTGTTGGGATTGGACTGTTGGCCGAAATCTTCGTCCTGGGGCTGAGCGAAGCTGGTCAATTCATCCTCTGACGGGCGCTCGCCGATCACGGCGTTGACAGTCTGGCGCTGGCCGTTGCGGATCAGCACGATCGGCGCGCGCGACCCGATCGGCAAATTGGCGACGATCGATGACAGATTCTGGTCCGGCGTGACTTCCACGCCGTTGACGCTCACGATCACGTCGCCGGCCTTGATGCCCGCCCGGTCCGCGCCCTTGCCTGGCTCGACGCCCTGAACGAATTCGCCGCGATTCTTGGCGAGACCCAGCGATTCGGCCATGTCTTCGCCAAGCGGGCTGATCTGAATGCCCAGATAGCCGCGCTTGACCGCCTTGCCGGTGCGCAGCGTTTCGATGATCGGCAGCGCCTGTTCCGAAGGAATCGCGAAACCGATGCCGACATTGCCGCCCGTGGGAGACAGAATCTGGCTGTTGATGCCGATCACATTGCCGCGCATGTCGAACATCGGGCCGCCCGAATTGCCCTGGTTGATCGACGCGTCGGTCTGGATGAACTTATCGTAGGTGCCGCCGGTGGCGCGGTGGACCGCCGAGATGATGCCTGCGGTGACAGTGCCTGACAGCGCGAAGGGATTGCCGATCGCGACCACCCAGTCACCCACGCGCGCGCGGGTCGAATCGCCGAACTTGACGAAGGGCAGGGGCTTGTTCGCGCTGATCTTCAGCACGGCGAGGTCGGTCGCCGGATCGCGGCCGACCAGCTTGGCGGGATATTCCTCGCGATTGGTCATGGTGACGGTGATGCTGTCGACGCTTGCGCCCTCCGCGCCGGCCGAAACCACATGGTTGTTGGTGACGATATAGCCGTCGGCGGAGATCAGGAAGCCCGAGCCCAGCGATTGCGCCTGACGCGTCTGCGGCCGTCCACCCTGACCCTGACCGAACAGGTCACCAAAGGGCGTGCCGGCGAACGGATTTTGCACCTGCACCCGCTGCTTGGTCGATATGTTGACCACGGCAGGTTGCAGTTTTTCGACCATGTCGGCGAGGCTGGCGGGCGCGCCCTGCGGCGCAGCGGCCTGAAGCCCCTCATTCTGCGCGGTTTGCGCACCGACATTGGAACTGGATGTGACGGCGATGGCGGTGCCGCCGAGCAGCAGGGCTGCGGTAATGGCATAGGCGTAACGCACTCGTGACGATCCTCTCATGATCGGTGGAAAAGGGGGAGGAATCCAACGGAAATCACTGGATGCCGCGCCCTTCCTTAACCCACATTGAATAGGCTTGTTCCAGAGCGCTACTGGCCCTGGAACTGCTTCAGGAACTCGTTGTCGCGCGACAGCACCATAGAAGTCTGACCGCCGCGCTCGGGCGCAAATGTATAGCGATAGCTCTGCATCGCCCGGTAGAAATCGTAAAATGCCGGGTCCTTGCCGAAACTGTCGGCATAGACGCGCGCGGCGTTGGCGTCGGCTTCCGCTCGGATGATCTGCGCTTGCTTTGCACCCTGGGCACGAATGGTCAGCGCTTCCTGCTCGCGCGCCGTTCGCATCCGGGTAAAGGCGCTTTCGAGCGGCGTGCCGTCGGGAAGGTCGGCACGCTTGATCCGCACGTCGATGATTTCCGCGCCATATTGGCGTGCGACGCGGTTAAGCCCTGCCTCGATATTGTTCATCACTTGCCCGCGCTCGGGGCTGAGCAGTGCGGCGAAGGGGCGCTTGCCCAGTTCGTTGCGCAGGGCCGAACCCAGGATCGGGCGAAGCGCGTCCTGCACCCGTTCCGCGCTGCCCGCCGAAATATACATGCGCAGCGGATCGACGATGCGATAGCGCGCAAAGGCGTCGACCTGCAACCGCAGCTGGTCGGTCGACAGCACCTGCTGGCGCTCCATTTCCACCGACTGGACCCGCTTGTCCATCCACACGATCTGGTCGATGAACGGCCAGCGCGCGATGAGACCCGCGCCGGTCTGGCCGAATTTCTCATTGGGGCGGTAGCGGTTGACGATCGCCTTGGGCTCGCCGAAGCGGACGATCACGCCCTGGCGTGTTTCGGGCACGATGGTCAGGGTGCTGCCGATCAGGATCAGCAGGGCGATGGCCATCAGCGCGATGGCGATGGGGTTGCGTAACGCGGCGGGCATCACCGGCCCTCCGTCGCGGGGGCAGGCGAGGGGGCCGCCTGGGCCCGGCGCTTGATTTCCGGCAGCGGCAGATAGGGCGTCACGCCGCCGGTTTCGACGATGGTCTTGTCGACGTTGGACAGCACGCCCTCCATGGTTTCATAATACATGCGCTGGCGCGTCACTTCGGGCGACAGGCGATATTGCTCATAGACCTTGTCGAAGGCGGCGGCTTCGCCCTGCGCCTTAGCCGTCACCTGCTGCGCGGCGGCGCGCGCTTCGTTGAGGTAGGTCTGGGCGGTCTGCTGCGCGGCGGACACCGCCTTGAACGCATCGTTGACCGCGACCGGCGGATCGGCCTGCTTGATCGCGACGCCCTGGACGCGAATGCCCGACCGGTAGGTGTCGAGGATTTCCTGCATGCGCAGCTCGACCTGCTGCTCGATCGCGGTTCGGCCAGCGCCCAGCGCATCGTCGAGCGAAACGCTGGCGACCACCGACCGCATGGCGCTTTCGGCAACTTCGCGGACAGCGCCGTCGGGATCGGACAGCTGAAACATATAGAGTTCCGGGTTGCGGATGTTCCAGCGCACCGAATAGGCGAGGTCGATGATGTTCTGATCGCCCGTCAGCACCAGATTTTCCGATTCGGCGGTAGCCGACCCGACATCTATCGTGCGGATTTCCTCCACATCGACGGTGTTCACGCTTTCGAACGGAGCAGGCAGCGTCAGGCTGATTCCCGGCGACAGGGTGCGGCTATATTTGCCCAGCATGGTGACGACGCCGCGCTCCTGCGGGCCGACCCGATGGATACAGGTCAGCGCCAGCCACAATATCAGCATCAGGCCGAGCGCAATCGGCCACAGCGCCTTGCCCGCCGGTCCCTGCGGCAGTCCGCCGAAGCCGCCGCCGCCCTGGCCGAAACTCTCGCGCCCGCGCCGCAGCAATTCGTCGATCGCCGTTGGGCCCCTGCCGCCCGCACGTGTGGGTTGCGTCCACGGATTGCGCGGGCCGCCATCGCGCCCGCCGCTTCCATCGCCATCTTTTCCCGGCTCGTCATTCTTGCCGCCCCAGGGACCCTGGACCATCGCGCTGACGAAGCCGGGCATCCGCCCGAAAAATCTGTTCATGCTGGCCTGTATAGGAATAGGCGACGCCGAAAAACAGTGCCCTTCGCAACGTTATTCCTTAATAGCACGCGGATGATCGATCTGACCCCGCTATCCGACCAGCTGAAGACATTGACCGGCGGCCGCGCCAGCACCCCGCGATTGCGCGACGGCGTGTTGACGCTCGCCCTGGACGTGACCGGGCTGTCGCCCGAGGCGCGCGACGCCATGGCCGATGCTGTCCGCGCGGCGGCAGGGGGGCTGGCGGAGGTCACGGACGTGCGCGTCGCGCTTACCGCGCAAAAACCGTCATTGCGCGTCATTGCGGTGGGTTCGGGCAAGGGCGGGGTGGGCAAATCGACGCTGTCGGCCAATCTGGCCGTGGCCATGCGGCGCCTGGGGCATCGGGTCGGGCTGGTCGATGCCGACATCCAGGGGCCGTCGCAGGCGCGGCTGATGGGCAGCGAAGGGCAGCGTCCGACGGCGCGCGACAGCCGGATGGTTCCGGTGATCGGCGCGGCTGGCGTGCCGATGCTGTCGATGGCGCATCTGATCGAACCGGGGCAGGCGATCGCGTGGCGCGGGCCAATGGTCGGCAATGCGCTCGGCCAGCTGCTCGATGCACGGTGGGAAGATGCGGGCGTCGACCTGCTGATCGTGGACCTGCCGCCCGGCACCGGCGATATCCAGTTGTCGATGATTCAGAAGCACAAGCCGGCGGGGGCGATCATCGTGTCCACGCCGCAGGATCTGGCGCTGATCGACGCGACGCGCGCGGTCAGCCTGTTCGAACAGGCGCATGTGCCGCTGATCGGGCTGGTGGAAAACATGGCCGGTTACGCCTGTCCCCATTGCGGCGAGGTGTCCGATCCGTTCGGGCAGGGCGGGGCGGAAGCGGCGGCAACCCAGATGGGCATGGATTTTCTTGGCCGGATCCCGCTGCATATCGCGATTCGCCAGGCATCGGATGCCGGCGCGCCGCCGGCTGCGGGGGATGACGAGCATGCCGCCTCTTTCCTGGCCATCGCTCGTCGGCTCGCGGCCTGGCTTGCCGCGCGATGAAGGGAAAGGCGCGCGTCCTTCGATAAATGCGCTCCCGGGCACACCGGTCGTCGCCGGTCGCATCGCGGGATCGGGCACAGAATTTCCTCCGGCGCTGCAAAAAAGCGCTTGACGGTTTTCGGGGTCGGGCCTAGAGGGCTGTTCACCGGACGGGGCGCTGCCT